>QBYL01000002.1:55000-148863 GCA_003282835.1 Pelagibacteraceae bacterium AG-325-J13
TTTTTATAATAGTATTTTTTAGCATATGGAGCCATACCCATGACTTTAAACTCATGTTCATCAGGTCTCATATTTAAAAGAAGAGTGACAAATTTATAAATTCTTGCTAGTTCAAATTCATCATTACGTACTATACTTTTGATTTCTTTCTTTGAGCTCTTAAGCCAGATGCTTTGATTTATATTATCACCCATGGCATCTAAAACAACTACAGCATATTTGTTTTCTTTATTAGTAATAGAATATTTACCATAATATGCATGACATGTATGGTGATCTAAAAATGTAATCTTCTTTATTAAATTTCCAAATATTTGATTTAATCCTCTTTGTGAAATAACTCTGTATTTTTTAAAATTATTTAATAAATCTTTATTTTTTGTTTTAGAATAAATGTTTTTAATCTTTTTAAAATTTTTATCTCTTTTAAAACTATCTAAATAATTATTAATGTTTAATTTTTTTAATCTTCGATCGTAAAATTTTTCACCATAATATTCATCAAAATCTTTTATTGAAAAAAAGTGAATGATTGGGTATTTAAGTTCAAAAACTTGCATATTTGAGGAACTAAACCCAGCTTCATTAATAGTTAAAGAATTTTTTTTTAAATAATCTTTTATATACCTAAGAGATTTTTCAGGAAAACCCATAAAATTTTTTTGCTTAACAAACCTTTCCTCTTGTAAAGCAAAAATTATTTTGCCATTAATCATCAAGGAAGCGCTTGCATTGTGCCCGACATGTATTCCTAAAAAAATTTTCATTGAAAAGAAAATAAATTTATTTTGAATAGAACTATAATAAATCAAACTAAATAGCAAACAAATTAAAGTATAAGTTGTATTGCATTAGATTTTATCTTAGTAATGTTTAAAATTAAAAATTAAATTAGTTGATACAATTATGAACAAAAGATTTATTAGAATTATTCCTAAACTAGACATTAAAAATGGTTTGTTGATAAAGGGAATTAATCTAGATGGCTTAAGAATTTTAGGCGATCCTTACAACTTTGCGGAATACTATTATAAAAATGGTGCTGACGAAATATTTTATGTTGATAATGTAGCGTCTTTATTTGGAACAAATAATTTGACTAAATTTGTGACTAAGACTTCAAAAAACCTTTTTATTCCTTTATCTGTTGGAGGAGGAATTAAAACATTGGTTCAAATTGAAAATTTTCTAAAATGTGGTGCTGATAAAGTTTCATTAAATTCAGCAGCAATTAATAATTTAAATTTTGTAAAAAAAGCTTCAAGAATTTTTGGCTCATCTACAGTTACTTGCATCATCGAGGCTATAAAAATTAACAATAAATATTTGATCACGAAAGAAAATGGAAGAGATATAGTCAATATTGATCCCGTAACTTGGGCAAAAAAGCTTGAGGATAATGGAGCAGGCGAGATCTTTTTAACTTCAGTAAAAAAAGAGGGAACAAAAGAAGGCTTTGATATATCTCTTACAAACAAAATTTCAAAAAGTGTCCATATTCCAGTTATAGCTCATGGAGGAGCTGGATCATTTGAGCATGTTTATGATGTGATAAAAAACACAAGAGTCTCGGGCGTTTCTTTAGCAGGGCTTTTCCATTACGAAATTTGCCACAACTTTAAATTTAAAAAGATTAAAGTAGGTAACACACATTTTTTGCGAAATATGAAAAAAAAAAAATCCAAAAAAATGCTTACTGATCTTAAAAAATTTTTGTCGAAGAGAGGAGTTCATATTAGAAAATGACAAAAAAAAAAATTGGTATAGTGGACTTAAAAATCAACAATATTCATAGTATTTTCGAGGCATGTAAAGAAGTCGGCTACAAAGTGGAAATAATTGATAAAACTCACAAGACTTATAATCATGATATTGTAATTTTACCTGGAATAGGATCATTTAAAGTCGGTATGGGCAAAATTAAAGAAATGCAATTTGACAAAAAAATTTTAGATTTTTTAGAAAAGAAAAACAAATTTTTAGTTGGAATTTGTTTAGGAATGCAATTATTTTTTTCAGACAGTCAAGAATTTGGAAGTACAAAAGGATTAAATCTAATTGAAGGAAAAGTTGAAAAAATTAGCAATAAATTGGTGGTTCCACATACAGGCTGGAATAAATTAGAATTGAAGAAGAATTATCTTTTAAGTGATAAAAAGTTTAATAATAAAATGTTTTACTTCACACACTCATTTGTTTGTAAACCAAAAACAGATAATCATATTTTGGCTAAGACAAAATATTCAAGCTTCAATTTTTGCTCTTTAGTTCTTAAAAAAAATATTTTTGGTATGCAATTTCACCCAGAAAAAAGTGGAAAAATTGGTTTAGATTTAATAAAAAATTTTGAAAGGTACTAATGAGTCTTAAAACTTTATATGGGCTTCCTAAAAAAGTTATATTTTGTAAAAAAACTTTAATATCAAATCAAAGGCCTAATTCAGCAATAGAATTTAAACATACATCAAAGTCAAAAAAGAAAACAATTAATATTGATAAAAACCGAATTTCTGATTCTTGGAAATTTTCAAGAATTAAAAATAAAATTAATTATAAGTTACGTGAAAAAAAATTACTGCGATTACTTGAAAAATTTAGGGGAAAAGGTGACTATGATTGTATCGTTCCAGGTAGTGGAGGAAAAGACAGTTGTTATGCTGCACATATTTTAAAATTTAAATATGGAATGAATCCTTTGACTGTTACCTGGCCCCCAATACTATATACATCTTATGGATATGAAAATTTTAAAAATTGGCTAAAAACTGGTGACTTTAGAAACCTTTCTGCAAAAAGAAATGAGAATTTTTTTAAAATCTTGACAAAATTGTCTATTAAAAACTTATTACATCCCTTTCAAACATTTATTCTAGGGCAAAAAAATTTTGCTCCAAAAATTGCATTAGAAAATAATATTCCATTAGTTTTTTACGGAGAAAATGAAGCTGAACATGGCAACCCAATCTCAGACACAAGAAACTCGCTGAGAGATAATTCTTATTTCATATTTAAAAATTTCAAAGATTTGCGTTTAGGTGGTCTTAAAGTAAGTGAAATTATGAATGAATATAATTTTAATTATAAAGATTTTGATGATATTTTACCCTTACAAGAGTCAAGATTAGGAAAATTTCCGTTAGAGGTTCATTATTTAGGTTATTATTTAAAATGGATACCGCAAGAAACTTATTATTATGCTGTCGAAAATTGTAATTTTCGACCTAGGCCATTTAGGACTCAAGGCACATATAGTAAATATAACAGTATAGATGATAAAATTGATGATTTACATTATTATACAACATTTATTAAATTTGGAATTGGAAGAGCAACATACGATGTATCGCAGGAAATAAGAAATGATCATATATCTGTAGAGGAAGGAAAAAAATTAATTAAAAAATATGATGGAGAATTTCCAGACAGATATTTTTCTGAAGTAATGAAATATCTAAAAATCAAAGAGGAAGAATTTTTTAAACTTTGCGACAAACATAGATCACCACATTTGTGGAAAAAGGTAAAAAAAAAATGGTATTTAAGACATACAGCAAATTGTGACGGGACAGATGAATAAAAAGTTAATAAAAACAACACTTTTTTAATCAAAAGTTTCTTTACTGTTCAAAAAATGAACGATATGTTCAAATATTGAACAATGAAAAAAATTAACTCACAAGATAATTTAGAAATATTACGTAATATTGATAAAAATCCCCAAGCTAGTCAAAGAGATCTAGCAGCCAAATTAGGATTTAGTATTGGAAAAATCAATTACTGTATTAAAGCATTACAAAACAAAGGTCTAATTAAAATTAAAAATCTACAAAAGAAAAAAAATAAACTTAGTTACATCCAGGAATATATATTGACGCCCCAAGGAATGTCACTGAGAACTAAGTTAACCATCGATTTCATGAAAAGAAAATTGAAAGAGTATGATGAACTTAAAAAAGAATTAAATGATAAAAATTAATTTATGTGGAAAGTTTTAAAAATTAAAAAAAGAGAATTAGGTTTATTTAAAAGAGATTTTTTAATGAAATTTGGAAGTGAACTAAAAATTTACAGTCCAAAAGTTATGATAGTTAAGAATATGAAAAATAAGTTAATAAAAAAAGAAATAGATATACTAGGTGATTATCTATTTTGTTATCATAAATGCTTTAAGAAAAAAGAGTTTTCTTTTATTTTAAAAAATCTAAAAGGATTGAAATATATACTTACTGAAGATGGAAAAAATCAAAATGAAATTATTGATTTTATAAATAAATGTAAAAATGCTGAAGATAAAAATGGTTTTTTAACTCAAAAATTCTTTGATCTTAATATAAAAAAAACTTGTAGATTTCTTAATGGACCTTTTGCTGAAAAAATTTTCGAAATTATAAATTTACAAAAAAATAAAATAGATATTTTATTAGGTAACTTAAAAGTAAATATAGATAAGTCAAAATTTATTTATAATTCTATTTAAGTTAAAAAATATAATAAAGATGAAACTCAATGTAAAAATTATATTTTACAAAGTGCGGAGCCTACTCAATTTTTAAGAAAATGAATATAAAATTTAAGAATAAAAATAATTTAGTATTAAAAAATAGAAGTATTGCTGATTCTATAAAAATTTTAAATAAATTAAAACATAAAACCTTAGTTGTCATCGATAAAAAAAATAAGTTATTCGGTACACTTACAGACGGGGATATAAGAAGAGGAATATTAAAAGGATACGATCTTAAAGCAAAAATTAGTAATATTACATTTAGAAAACCTCAAAGAAGAATTATAGGACAAGAACATTTAGAAATTATTAACAAAGAAAATGCAAATGTTATTCCGTGTGTAGATAAATTTAATAAAGTAAAATTTATCGAAATTTATAAAGACTCAAAAATAGGTAGAAAAAATCTTTACAATATTGAAATTATTTTGATGGCAGGTGGATTTGGAAAAAGATTAATGCCGCTTACAAAAAAAATTCCAAAACCTTTGTTAAAGATAGGAAAAAAATCACTATTAGAAATTTCAATAAATAATTTTAACAAATATGGATTTAATAAATTTTATATATCAACTTTTTATAAATCCAAATTAATTAAAAAATATTTTAAAAAAAAAATTTTTAAAGGGAACAATATTAAATTTTTGGATGAAAAATCTCCACTCGGAACGGCAGGATGCTTATCACTTTTAAATTTAAATGAAATTAGTGAAAATATCTTAATTTCTAATGGAGATATAATAACTGATTTAAATATCAATAATTTAATAAAATTTCATATTGATACTAAGTCTGATATTACTGTTTGTGCAAAAGAATATGCTAATACATCTCCTTTTGGTCAAATTTTCTTTAAAGGACATAAAATTAAAAAGATTGTCGAGAAACCAAGAGAAAAAAATTTTATCAACGCTGGAATTTATATAATGAAAAAAGAAATGATCAAAAATATGGTTACAGTGCATTTAGATATGACAAATTTCATAGAAAAAAAAATCTCACAGGGAAAAAATGTGAATATATATCCAATATATGAGTATTGGGTAGATATTGGAAAAAAAGAAACTTTTAAACAAATTTTGAAAAAAAACCTATTTAAATAATATATGCAAAAACTTTTGAAATATTTATTGTACAAAAAAAGTGCTCTTAAAAAAAATTTTCTTCCACTTCATGAGCCAGATATTTCCAAATTAGATCAAAAGGAAATTACAAAAATTATTAATTCAGGGTTTGTATCTTCTGTTGGCAAAGATATTCAAAGATTTGAAAATATAATTAGTAAGTTTACCAATTCAAAGTTTGTGATTACTACAATTAATGGAACTGCAGCTATTCATATTGGATTAAAATTGTTAGGAGTAAAAAAAGGAGATGAAGTTTTACTCCCATCGATTGGTTTTGTAGCAGCAGCTAATGCTATTATTTATAATAATGCCGAGCCTCATTTCGTTGACTCAGAATTGAATCATTTTGGAGTTGATCCTGATAAGCTTAAAGAATATCTAAAAAAAAACACTTATATTTCAAATAACAAATGTATAAATAAAAAAACAAAAAAAATAATAAAAGCAATTATTATTGTCCATGTTTTTGGGCATCCAGCTAAAATTTCAGAAATAATAAAAATAGCGAAAAAATATAAAATTAAGGTCCTTGAAGATGCAGCTGAGTCTTTAGGAAGTAAATACAAAGGCAAACATGTTGGAAACTTTGGCGATATAGGTATTTTGAGTTTTAATGGAAATAAAATTGTAACAACAGGATCTGGCGGCGCAATTCTGTGCAATAATAGATATTTAGCAAAAAAAGCAAGACATTTAGTAACAACATCTAAATTAAAACATAAATGGGAATTTATTCATGATGATGTAGGTTACAATTATCGTTTAGCTAATTTAAATGCTGCCCTTGGTATTTCTCAAATCAAAAGAGTAAATAAATTTATAAAAAAAAAACATGAAATTTACAAAAGATTTAATAAGCTTATAGATAATTCAAAAGACTTATTTTTACTCAATCAGCCTAAATCATGTCGAAGTAATTTTTGGCTACAAACTTTAGTTTTAAAAAAACCCTCAGTTCATTTAAGGAATAAAATATTGACGATATTTTACAAAAAAAAAATTTTAGCTAGACCTATTTGGAAACCCCTTCACAAACTTAGCTTTTTAACAAAATATCAAAAGATGAGTCTTAAAAATGCTGAACAAATAGAAAAAAAAATTATCAATATACCGAGTAGTTGTTATTTATAAAATGGAAAAAAAACATAAAATAATTTTTTTTGGAAGAAAAGATTGCATGGTATCAAAAAAATTTATCAAGGAATTAAAAAAATATTCCAATAACGTAAAAGTTATTATGAATGACAAAATTAAACAAAAATTTCCAAAAAATATTTTTTTTTGGGAAGGTGATTACATAATGTGTTTTAGATCTTTTTATATTCTCCCAAAAAAATTTATAAAAAAAGCTAAAATTGCCGCTATAAATTTTCATCCTGGTCCTCCAAATTATAGGGGTATTGGTTGTGTAAATTTTGCTATTTTAAATTCTGAAAAGTTCTACGGATCTACATGTCATTTGCTAACAAAAAAAATTGATTCAGGAAAAATTTTGGATGTTATAAAGTTCAAGATTAAAAAAAAAGATAATATCGAGTCTATTCTTAAGAAGACGTATAATTTTCAATTTTTACAATTAAAAAAAATTTTAAAAAACGGACTTAGCATAAAAAAAATAAAAAAAATGCAACATTTAATGAGACACAAAAAATGGTCTAGCAAACTTTATACAAGAAAAGAACTTAATAACCTTTATGATATTGCAAAAAATATAAAAATTGCATCTCAAGATCTCGACAAGTATTTGAGAGCAACAGTTACTAATAAATTTAGGCCTTTTTTAAGGATAAAAAACAAAAATTATTATTTTTCATGAAAAAAGATAAAGTAATTATAATTGCAGAAGCAGGAGTAAATCATAATGGAAGTGTTACTAAAGCAAAAAAATTAATTTCTGCAGCCGCAAATTCAGGAGCTGATTTCATAAAATTTCAAACATTTGAGCCAGAGCAAATGATAATTCCCAATACTGAGATGGCTGAATATCAAAAGAAAAATACAAAAAAAAATCAAACGCAATATGAAATGTTGAAAAAATATAAAATTAATAAGAAATATTACAAGGAACTAATAAAGTTTTCAAAAAAAAAAAAAATTAAATTCTTATCCTCTCCTTTTGATATACATAGTATTAAATTTTTACAAAAACTGAAATTAAATCTTTTTAAAATCCCTTCAGGAGAAATAACAAATTATCCTTACTTAAGAAAACTTGGTAAGCTAAAAAAAAAAATAATATTGTCCACGGGAATGTCAGATTTAAAAGAAATTGAAACAGCAATAACTATTTTAAGAAAATTTGGAACAAAAAAAAACAATATTTCCTTATTACACTGTCACTCAGACTATCCCTCTCAACCAAAAAATTTGAATTTAAAAGCAATTCAGACAATAAAAGAAAAATTTAAATTAAAAGTAGGTTATTCTGATCATAGCGAAGGCATTGAAGCAGCTATAGTTTCGGTAGCTTTAGGAGCTAAAATTATTGAGAAACATCTTACTTTGAATAGAAAAATGAAAGGCCCAGATCATCTCGCTAGCATAGAACCTAAAACATTTAGATCAATGGTTAAAGCAATTAGAACGACTGAAAAAATGTTGGGAGATGGAAAAAAAATTCCTACTAAAAAAGAGATAAAAATTAGAAATTTGGTTAGAAAATCTATTGTAAGCAACAAAAATATCATCAAAGGAGAAAAATTTACCGAAAAAAATATTACTACCAAAAGACCTGGAACTGGTAAATCTGCAATTTTATTTAATAAGATTCTAAATACTAAATCAAAAAAAAATTATAAAAACAATAACTTGATTTAAAAAAATGAAAATTTGTTTTATAAGCGGTTCAAGAGCAGATTATGGGTTGTTAAGTCAACTTATGCTATTAGTAAAAAATGAAAAAAGTTTTAAATATCAATTAATTCTTACTGGATCACACTTATCAAAAAAACATGGATATACTTATAAAGAGGTATTAAAAGATGGATTTAAAATAAATCATTTAGTTGATTTGAATATCAATAAAGATCAACCAACAGACATATGCAATTATACAAGTTTAGCAATTAAAAAAATTTCATCAAAATTAGAACAATTAAAACCAAATTTGTTAGTTATTCTTGGGGACAGGTATGAAATTTTTGCTGCTTGCACTGCTGCATTTATTCATCAAATCCCTATTTGCCATCTGCATGGAGGTGAACTCACAGCAGGCTCAATAGACGATTCTTTTAGACATTCTATAACTAAGATGTCAAATATACATTTAGTTTCAAACATAAAATATGCAAAAAGAGTTCAACAATTAGGTGAAAATCCAAAAAATATTTTTACAGTTGGAGGATTTGGTGTTGATATGATTCAAAAAATTAAGATATTAAAAAAAGAGGAATTAGAAAAAAAACTAAAATTCAATTTTTTAAAAAAAAATTTGTTAGTAACTTATCATCCCGAAACGGCTGGGAATACTAATCCAAAAAAAGATTTTAATGAAATATTAATTTCACTTCGCCAATTTAAAGATATTAAATTTATATTTACAAAATCTAATGCAGATACAAATGGTCTTATTATTAATAAGATGATAAATGATTTTGTAAAAAGAAATAACTCAAACTCTGTTGCATTTAAATCTATGGGGCAAATAAATTACCTATCTACATTAAAATATGTCGATGGTGTTATAGGAAATTCTTCAAGTGGATTATTGGAGGCACCTTTCTTTAAAAAAATTACAATAAATGTAGGTAATAGACAAAAATATAGACTTAAATCCAAAAGTGTTATCGATACGTCACCTGATAGGGGACAAATTTCTAAGAATATCAAAAAAATTTATTTATCAAAATTTGAAAACTCATTGAAAAATTTACACAATCCGTACGGAAAAGGAGGGGCATCAAAAAAATCTTTTTCTATATTGAAAAAAATAAAAAATAAAAAAATTATTTTAGATAAAAAATTTGTTGATCAAATTTAAATGAAAAAATTATTTATAACAGGCGCTACAGGATTTATTGGCTCTCACTTATGCGAAATGGGAGTCAAAAAAGGATATAAAGTAATTGGATTTGATAGATACAATTCTAATAGTGACTATGGATGGTTAAAAAAAAGTAAATATTTAAACAAAATTGAATTAATTTTAGGAGATATTCGAGATTATGACTCAGTTTATAAATCAATGAAAAATTCTGATATAGTTTTTCATTTAGCAGCTTTAATTGGCATTCCTTATTCTTACGTTTCTCCATTAGCCTATATAAAAACAAATACTGAAGGAACATATAATGTATTAGAAGCTGCAAGAAATTTAAAAATAAAAAATTTAGTCGTCACTTCTACAAGCGAAGTTTATGGTTCAGCAAAATATTTACCTATAGATGAAAAACATCCGCTAAATGCTCAATCTCCTTATGCTGCATCAAAGGTAGCAGCAGACCAGTTATCATTAAGTTTTAATAAGTCTTATAATCTTCCTGTAAAAATAATTCGCCCATTTAATACTTATGGTCCTAGACAATCAAATAGAGCTGTAATACCTAGAGTTATAAGTCAGTGTTTATTTAATACTAACAAAATTAAACTTGGAAATATTAATCCTACTAGAGACTTCAATTTTGTTGAAGATGTATGTGATGCATATTTTAAGATAATGAATATTAAAAAATTAAATGGAGAAATTATAAACGTTGGTAGTCAGCGCAGTATTTCAATACAAGACCTTGCTAAGAAAATCATGAAATATACAAATTCTAATTTAAAAATTGAGAAATTAAATAAAATAATAAGACCAAAAAAAAGTGAAGTAGATAATCTAAAATGCAATAATTCAAAAATAAGAAATTTAACATCATGGAAACCAAAAACATCTTTAAAAGACGGTTTAGAGCAAACTATTGATTGGATGGTTGAAAATGAATCAAACTTTGACAACAAATACCAAATTTAAATAATGCGTATCATATGTACAATTTGTGCTCGCGGTAACTCAAAAGGTGTAGTCAATAAAGCCTTAAAAAAAATTAATGGCGTTCCATTGATAGGAATTACAGTACAACAAGCTAAATTAACTAAAGTTTTTGATGAAATCATAGTATCCACTGACTCAAAGAAAATTCAAAAAACCGCTATAAAGTATGGTGCTAAGTCATGGTTTTTGAGACCAAAATATTTGTCTAATGATTATGCATCAAAAATTTTAGCAATAAGAGACGCTTTTATAAGATCAGAAGAAAAATTTCAAAAAACTTTTGATTTATGTGTTGATCTGGACATAACATCTCCTTTAAGAAAAATAAGTGATATCAAAAATTCGATAAGACTATTTAATAAAAAAAATTTTGAAAATTTATTCACTGTATGTGAAGCAAGACGAAATCCTTATTTTAATATGATAGAAATTTCAAATAAAAACAAAGTATCAATAATTAAAAAGCTTAAAAATAAGAAAAGAAATGTACTTTCAGCTTCATCAAAAAAATGGAGTTCATTTAATAGAAGACAAAGTTGCCCTAAAGTATTTGATTTAAATGCATCAATTTATATTTGGAAAAGATCAAAAATATTGAATTCTAATGAACTGATTTCAAAAAACACAGGTGTATATATAATGCCACAAAATAGATCAATTGACATTGATAGCTATTTTGATTTGTTTTTAGTAAAACAAATATTAAAGAGATGAAAAAACAATTCTTAAATTTATCTGAAAAAAAAGCGTTTGTTCTTGGCGGGTCTGGATTAATCGGTTCGGTAGTAGTTCGTAAATTAAATTATTTAGGTTGTAAAGTAATAAATTTAGATATTAAAAAACCGATTCTTAACATAAAAAACTTTTATAAATTTGATTTTACGCAAAAAGATATTTCTAAATCTTACAAAAAACTTGTTTATAGATTTGGTCTGCCTGATGTTTTTATAAACTGCTCGTATCCTAAAACAAAAGATTGGGTAAAAAATAGCTTTACAAATATTAAAATTTCATCCCTAAAAAAAAATATTGAAAGTCAATTAGTGTCCAGTAGCTTTTTAATTAGAGAAGTTGCCGAAGCAAATAAAAGTAAAAAGAAAAAATGTAGTATTGTGATGTTAGGGTCCATTTATGGTTTAGTAGGGCAAGATCCAAATATTTACAAAGGAACTAACATTACTGAAAATATGTCATATTCAATTATTAAAGGCGGCATAACTAATTTAACAAGACAAATGGGGTCTTATTACTCCAGATATGGAATTAGAGTAAATAATGTCTGTCCAGGTGGCGTCTTTGACAGCAGTATAAGTAAAAAAAATAAAAAATATACTCGTCTAGTTAAAAACTATTCAAAAAGAGCACCTATGAATAGAATGGCAAGTCCTGACGAAATAGCTGATCCTATAATTTTTTTGGCTTCAGACCAATCATCCTATATATCTGGTTCGTCATTGATAGTAGATGGTGGGTGGACTTCAATATAACATTCATGAAAGTTGTAATCATCGGGTACGGTTCTATTGGAAGGAAGCATGCAAAAATCCTTTCACGAAATTTTAAAAATATTGAAATTTATATTTATACGAAACAAATTATAAAAAATTTTAATTATTTCAAAGATATAAATGAAATTAAAACTATTAACCCTCAATACATTGTAATAGCAAGTGAAACTCATAAACATTATAAGCAATTAAAATTTTTAGAGAAAAGTTTTAAAAAAATCAAAATATTGATTGAGAAGCCACTTTTTCATAAATTTTTTAATTTTTCAGTTAAAAATAACGAGGTATATACTGCTTATAATTTAAGATTTCATCCTTTGGTTATTAAATTAAAAAAATTTCTGAAAAACAAAGATATTTATGATGTTAACTTAATTACAAATTCATATTTACCTAATTGGAGAAAAAATATTTCCTTTAAAAAAAATTATGCAGGTTTCAAATCAAAAGGAGGAGGAATAATTTTAGATTTAAGTCATGAACTAGATTTTCTTCACTCAATATTTAAGAATTTAAATTTAAAATATGTAGATTTCAATAAGAAATCAAATTTGACACATAACACCGAAGATAATTTAAAGTTATACGCGCGTTCCAACAAAACTCATATTTCTGTAGATCTTAAATATTATTCTAAAAATGAAATTAGAATTTTTCTCATTGATGGAAAAAATTTTTCAGTCTTATTAGATCTCAAAAATAATGTGCTCAAAATTCAAGAAAAAAGAAGAAAATTTTTAATAAAAAAAACTTTTTCCCAAGAAAAAACTTTATTGGAAATGCATAAAGCTCTAATCAATAATAAAAATAAAAAATTTTTATGTTCTTTTAATCAAGGCAAAGAAGTTTTAAAAGCAATAGAAAAGATAAAAAAATTTAAATAATGTTTATCTTAATTACACCATACAAATTTACGCAATTTAGTTATATAAATTATGAATTAGATATTTTTAAAAAAAAATTAAAAGAAAAGTTTGAAATTCATGATTTAAGCAACATTATTAATCCTTCTTGGAATCATGCTTTCAAATTAAAACGACATCATAAAGCAAAAACTTTTCTATCAATAAATCAATGGGAAAGATATTTTTTAAGTTTAAAAAAAAAAGACAACAATATTGTTGTAATGAATGAACTTGATTTAAATTCTATTTCATCTTTAATTATACAATTTAAGTTAAGCAAGTATTGCAATAACATAATACAATTCAAAGCACCAGGTATCCCAAATCGCACAATTGAAACAAAAACCCTTACAAATTTTGACAATTTCGGTAAAAAAATCTTTAAAATATTAAATATAAAAATTTCATTATTCTATCTCAAAAAAAAATTTTTAAATATTTGTTTCAAACTAATTAAATTTAAAAACGTATATGTTATTTGTTGTGGTAATAAAAAAAACTATACTTTAAATTTAAATGCTAAAAAGGTAGTTCTTATAAATTTTCATTTTCGCGACTATTCTCGATTATTGTTTTATAACATAAAGAAAAAAAAAAATAAAAAATCTAATATAATTTTCTTAGATACACCTGGACCATATTTTACTGATGACTTTGATTTATTTCAAAAAAAGACAAATTATAGAATAGAAAAATGGTACGAAGATTTAAATAATTTTCTTTTGAAGGTAGAAAAGAAATTTTCCTCTAAAGTGGTAATAGTTCCTCACCCTAAAGTAAAAAATTCTCATAATCCCTACTATAATAAGAAATTCAATATTTGTAGAGATATGAATGCTGTACATAAATTAATTCCAAATTCAAAACTTGTAATCTCAATTAATGGAAGTACTGCCATAGGGATAGCTATAGCCACAAAAAAACCTATTGTTTTAATATATAATGACCAACAAAAAAAATTTAATAATGAATTATTTAATGATTTAAATTTTATATCACAAAAATGCGGCTCAAAATTAATAAATATAAATAATTATGATATTAATAAACTTTATAATAAGGTTGATGAGAGTATATACAGAAAATATTTTTATGACTATATTTCAACAAAAAAAATTTCAAAAAAAAGGAATTATCAAATATTGAATAATTTGATACATAAAATTAAAAATGATAAAAAATAGAAATAGTTTTATATCCCTTAAAGAAGGGTTCAAAAGTGTCCAAAAAAAATCTCACTATGTAGCATCTGGAATATTTCCAATTATTATTACCCCTAAAAATGATTTAAACTTAGTATTTTTTAATTATTGGAACAACAAAAATAAGATCTCAACTGAAAACGTAAAATGTTTTATAAAAATTTATGATACATACGGAAATTTACTTTGCCATTTTGAAAGTAAAATTTCAAAATTTCACAATCAACACTCAATTAAGGATATCTTAAAAAAAAATAATTTAAAGATTAATAAAATAATTGGGACTGTAAATGTTGAAATTGTATCTCTAGAAAAACTTGGTTATCCTTTTCCAGCAATTACAGGCATATACAATTCTGGAAATATTTACAGCTCAGTTCATAGTGCCGGCAGAATTAAGAATAATTCTGAACCTCACGATGTTATGTATACCGAAGAAACAAATTGGACATGTAAGTTTGACAATTCTATTACACCTTTTTTTCATTATTTTGTAGGAAATCAAAAGCCTAAATTAAATTACATTACAGTAAAAGTTCTTTCAAAAAATAAAAAAATTAAGAAAAGCAAGAAAATTTTAATTAACGATATAAATATATTCGGATCTAAAATATTTTATATTAAAGATATATTTAAAAATTCAAGTTTTTCAAATTCAGATTTTATTTCCATAGAAGTTGAACATAACTCTGTCTTTCCTAGATTGATTGTAGGTAATCACCATGCTAGTAAAAATTTTTTTGAGGTTACACATTCTTTTCCAAAGATAACAAAAAAAGATCATTGCCCCTCAAATGGAAGCAATTATTTTCAGTCAAAAATGTTAGGATATACAAATAAAGATCTAAACTTAAAACTAAAAATATTTCCAACTTCTTGTAAAGGAAATTTTACTGGAGAAACATTTGTAAAAAAATTTGGAGAAAAAAAATTAAATAAAACTAAACAAGAAATATATTTTTCTCAAAAAAAATTAGAGAGCGAAAATGTGATCAGACTTGACAATGATGAGGAAATAAAAAGTATTAAACTTAAAGGTAACAAAATTCCTTCAAGATTGAATACGTCTTTCATTTACAATGTAAGAGGTTGTAAAACAAAATATTCTGTTGATATAGCTAGTGGAGCTCACTCAAGTATTTTTCCAAAAAAAATTACGCACTGGGGTCATGGATATTGTGCAGAGGGATTTAATTCAATTATAATGATTGCAAATGATAATTTCGAACATTCATATAATGAGACATTTAAAGGAATTTTAAACGTTTATTCAAACGATTTAAAAACAAAAATACCAGTAGTTATACAACCAGGTTCTTTACTTACTATAGATATTTCTAAACACAAAAAATTTACGAAACTAAAAAAAAGAAAACTTAGTTTTTTTAGTTGGTTCCTGAAATTGGAAAAACCAGGATGTGAATGTTTTTGGTTAAGTTATCGAAAAAAGGATGGCTCCATATTTGGAGACCATAGTTTTTAGATTTTTCTCTATTAAAATTAGGCCTTAGATGAAAAAAAAAAAATCAGTTTTAATAATTGGTGGTACTGGGTTTTTAGGCTTCCATATTGCTAAATTTTTACTTAAAAAAAATTTTAATGTTATCAGTATTTCCCTCAACAAACCAAAAAAAAAAAGATTTTTAAAAACATTAATATACTTAACTTGCGATATTGGAAAATATTCTTCTTTACAAAAAAAACTAAAATACTCTGTTGATTATGTAATAAACTGTGGAGGTTATGTAAATCATTATAACGATAAACAAAATTTTAATACTCACTTTAAGGGTACTAAAAATTTAATCAAAGTTCTTAAAAAAGAAAAATTAAATAAATTTATACATATAGGAAGTTCTCTTGAATATGGTAAAATAAATTCTCCAAATCTAGAAACAAATAAATGTATTCCAAAAATGTCTTACGGATTAAATAAATTAAAGGCATCAAAATATTTATTGAATGAATTTAAAAAAAACAATTTTCCTGTTGTAATTTTAAGACTTTACCAACTATATGGAACCCATCAGGACAATAATAGATTTATACCATTTGTAATTTCGTCATGTTTAAAAGGAAAAATTTTTCCTTGCTCAAATGGTAAACAAAAAAGAGACTTTCTTTACGTAAATGATGCGGTTAAGGCAATTTATAAATCCATGGTAGCCAAAAATACTGATGGAAAATTAATTAATCTAGGTTTTGGTAAAGCTATTCAAATTAAAAAGATAATACAAAAGATTAGATCCAAAGTAAAAAAAGGAGAACCTAAGTTTGGTGTGATAAAAATGAGGAAAGAAGAACAGGATATTATCTATCCCAATATAAAATTGGCAAATAAAATTTTGAAATGGAAACCAGTTACAAATTTAGAAGTTGGCTTAACAAAAACTATAAATTTTTATAAAAATTTTAAAGAAGAAAATAATTTATGAAAGTCATAATTTTAGCTGGTGGTCAAGGCACGAGATTAGCTGAGCATACAAAGACAATACCAAAACCAATGGTAAAAATTGGAAATTACCCAATTATAATTCATATTATTAATCATTATTTAAAATATGACTTTAATGAGTTTTTTATTGCCGCTGGGTACAAAAGTTACGTAATCAAGAGATATTTCAAAAATTTTAAAAAAGTTAATGAACCATTTTTTCATAAAATTTTCGGAAAAGAATGTTCAATTACAATTGCTGATACTGGACTGAAAACATTGACAGGGGGAAGATTAAAAAGAATGAAAAAATTTATCAAAGAAAAAGAGGATTTCATGTTTACTTACGGAGATGGTATCTCTAACATTAATTTAAATAAACTTTTAAGATTTCATAAAAATTCGAAAAAACTGTCAACAATTACCGCAGTCCATCCACCAGCAAGATTTGGTGAATTAATTTTAAAAAATGATTCAGTCAAAACGTTTAAGGAAAAACCACAAACAATATCTGGCTGGATAAATGGTGGTTTTTTTGTAACAAGTTACAAAATTTTTGACTTCATAAACGGTGATAAAGAAATTCTAGAAAAAAAACCTTTAGAAAAATTAACACAGAAAAATCAATTAGCTGCATATAAGCATAAGGGTTTTTGGAAATGTATGGATACGGTAAGAGATAGAGATGTCTTAAAAGATATTTATAAAAAAAACAAATTTAAATTTTAGAAAGATTACATATGTCAACGTGTATTAATTGTAAAAACCAAAATTTAATTAAGATTATTAAAATTGGTTCTCAACCATTAAGTGGTGTTTTTCTAAATAAGATAATCAAAAAACCAAAAAAATATTCTTTAGATCTTTTTCAATGCTCAAAATGCAAACTTGTTCAAATTGGAAAAATTATAAAAGCCCAAAAAATGTTTGGTAACACCTATGAATATAGGACATCATTAAGTAAGTTTATGTCCCAACATATAAATAAAAAAGCTAAAACTCTAATCAAAAAAAGATATGTAAAAAAAAATTCCTCAATTTTAGATATTGGTAGCAATGATGGTACCTTTTTAAACAATTTCAAGCACAATCAAATATTAATTGGAATAGATCCATCTGCAAAAAAATTTTCAAATTTTTATAATAAAAATATTAAAACTATTTTTGAGTATTTTTCTAAAGAAAACTTAAACAAATTTATTAAGAGAAATTATAAATTTGATGTAATCTCTTCTTTTGCAATGTTTTATGACATTAGCAATCCAAATAAATTTTGCAAGGACATAAAAGAATCACTTAATAAAAATGGAATTTGGATTTTGGAATTATCTTATTTGCCTCTAATGTTAAAAAATCTCACTTACGATCAAATTTGTCATGAACATGTTGCATATTACTCTTTAAATACATTTAAAAAGATAGCTGAAAAAAATAAATTAAAAGTTATTGATCTTTCATTCAATGAAATTAATGGAGGTAGTATAGAAATCATCTGTGCAAAAAAAGGTAGTAATCATAAAATTAATAATAATAAAATATCAAAAATTTTAAATGAAGAAAAAAAAATTAATATGAAATCATTTGAAAATTTTAATAAAAGAATAGATGATCTAAAATATTTGCTTCAATATTTTTTAAATTTAAAATCAAAAAAATATGTTATAGCATATGGAGCATCTACAAAAGGAAATGTAGTTTTAAATCACTGCAATGTTAAAAAAAGTCAAATCAGTGAAATTTGTGACGGAAGTTCTAGAAAGTTATCAAAATTTACGCCTGGCACGAATCTTAAGATAATTTCAAAAGAATTAATGCGTAAAAAAAATCCAGATTATTTATTAGTTTTAATTTGGTCTTTCAGACAAGAGGTTATAAATCAAGAAATTAATTATTTAAAAAAAGGTGGAAAATTAATTTTTTTATTACCTAGATTCCATATTGTTAACAAAGAAAACTATAAAAATTATCTTAATAGTAATTTTAGCAACCTATCTTATAATTATTGAAAAATAACATGAAAATTTTTGTTACTGGGGCAAGTGGATTTGTTGGAAAAAATTTTTGTGATATGGCTATTAAAGAAGGACATTATATTTTTGCTCCAACAAGAAAAAAAAATTTGCGTAAGAAAAAAAATTTAAAATGGCTTTATGGTGATTTTAACAAAAATTGGAAAAATGAACTCTCAAAGTCAGATATTCTTGTACATTTTGCAGCTGCAGGTTTAAACAATGATAGTTATAAAAATATTTTTGATGTTAATGTTTTTAAATCACTTGAATTACTAAATAATGCTATAAAAAATAATTGTAAAAGATGGTTAATCATTAGCACCTCTTCAGAATACGGTTTAAGAAATAAAAAAAAGATTTACAAATTCACTAAAAATTCTAATCGAATTCCTGACACAGAATATGGCTTGAGTAAAGCAATATTTACAGATCAAGCTATAAATCTAGCAAAAAAAAATTTATGTAGTACCAGAATAATGAGACTTTTTTCAATATATGGAAAAGGTGAACACAAAAAAAGATTGTATCCCACATTACTCAATAATAAAAAAAAAATATTACACATAAAGAATCCTTACGAAACGAGGGATTTTACAAGTGTTAAATTTGCTTCAGAATTAATTTTGGACTCTTGCAATTTTGATAAAAAAAAAATTAAGAATTATCAAATTTGGCACGTCTCCGAGAATAAACCTATGATGATCAAAGAATTTGTTAGAGAAATTTTAAAATTGAAAAAAGTTAAAAAAAAGGTGAAATTAAACACGAATAATATAGTAAAGTTTAATCATATTTCTGATAAAAAATCAGTTTGGAAATAAAGAAAGTACTTATGGATAGAAATCGTACAGCAGTAATTTTGTGTGGAGGAAAAGGGACGAGACTTGGATCCATTGGAAAAAAGTTACCAAAAACATTGATTAAATTACAAGGTAAGGAAATACTCTGGTACATTTTAAAGATTTTAAAAAAAAATAATTTCAATCATATAATTTTACCTATTGGATACAAAGGTAGTAAAATCAAACATTTTATAAGAAAGAATAAGAAATTAATATCCAATGTGAATTTGATTGATACAGGCGTTGAAACAAATATTGGCAAAAGAATATCAATGATTAGGAGATATATTGTATCATCAAATTTCTTACTTTTAAATGGTGACGCAGTTTTTGATTTTGATTTAAATAAAATGTTCTTAACACATAAAAAACAAAAAAGAGATATAACCTTTATTTCAAGTGAAATTATCTATCCTTACGGGACAGTAGGAGTTAGAAATAATAAAGTTATAGATTTTAAAAGAAGCTTAAAATATGAAGCGCTAAGAGTTCGAAATGACAAAAACTATATTGCTTACAATTATACAGGAATGTCTATAATTAATACGAAAAAACTCACCAAACAAAACAAAAAATTTATTAGTTCGAAGAATTTTGAGATGGATTTTTTTCCATCTTTTATCAAAAGTTTCAAATCAAATTTAGTAAAATTATCAGGTTTTTGGCATTCCGTAGATAATTACAAAGATATTCTAGCTGTTAATAATAAAAAAATTTCCAAAGAAAAATATATGTTATTAAAAAAAATTAGAAAAAAATTATAATCATGATTGATAAAAAATTTTGGAAAAATAAAAAAGTTTTGATAACCGGTCACACAGGTTTTAAAGGTGCTTGGTTATCAATAATTTTAAATACTTTAGGAAGTAAGGTTTATGGATATGCTTTAAATCCAGCAGGTAAAAAAAATTTTTTCCTTGAGGCAAATTTAAAAAGAATTTTTAAGAAGGATATAAGACATGATTTGAGAAATATTACATTTCTTAAAAAACAATACAACAAGATAAAGCCTGATATCATTATTCATTTAGCTGCACAGTCCAGTGTAATAGAAAGCTTTAAAAATCCTAGGTATACAGTAACGACAAATGTAATTGGTACTTACAATTTACTAGAAACAATTAAAACTTCTAAAAAAACTAAATGCTTACTAGCTATAACAACTGATAAAGTTTATCAAAATTATGAAACTGCTAAATATTTTGATGAAAATTCTAAATTAGGCGGTGATGACATTTATAGCGGAAGTAAAGCTTGTTGTGAAATTTTAGTACATAGTTATAGAAAATCTTTTCTTAAAGACTCAAAGTGTCGTGTTGCAACAGCTAGAGCTGGAAATTGCTTTGGGGGCGGCGACTGGACCGAAGATCGAATTGTAAAAGACTGTCTTGAGACTTTCTACAATAATAAAACTTTAGTTCTAAGAAATCCAGATGCAACAAGGCCATGGCAGCATGTTATTGAACCATTAACTGGATATTTAATTTTAATACAAAAACTTTGTTCAAACAAAGG
The DNA here is from genome assembly GCA_003282835.1 of Pelagibacteraceae bacterium AG-325-J13. Classification (GTDB taxonomy): domain Bacteria; phylum Pseudomonadota; class Alphaproteobacteria; order Pelagibacterales; family Pelagibacteraceae; genus Pelagilacustribacter. The sequence goes on from QBYL01000002.1 coordinate 76,022, forward strand.
AGCTGAATTTGAAGGCCCATGGAATTTTGGTCCAAGCCTAAAACAAAATCTTAAGGTAAGAAAATTAGTAAATATTTTTAAAATAAAAATGAACTCAAGATCAAAAATTGCTATTAAAAGAAATTATAAAAAATTTAAAAAAATTAAAATATTTGAGTCTAAACATTTGAATATTAACAGTAAAAAGGTAAATGAATATTTAAGTTGGAAACCAGTATTATCTATTAAGGAAGCAGTTTCTTTAACTGTAAATTGGTATAACGCCTTCAAACAAAATAAAAATCTTATTAAGATTTCACAAGAACAAATCTCTGACTATTTCAAAAAGATTAACTAGTCTTTATTAATTAAATGGACTTATCAATTTGTATACCAACGTTTAATCGAAATAAACAATTAGATAATTGTTTAAATTCAATTTTAATAGCTAGTAGAAATGTTAAAAATTTTAAGTTTGAAGTATGTATATCTGATAACGCTTCACAAGACGATATTATTCCAATTATTGATAAATATAAAAAAGAGTTGAATATAAAGATTAATAAAAATAAAAAAAATTTAGGATTTGCAGTTAACGCTCTTAAATCTATCAATTTAGCAAGTGGAAAATTTGCATGGTTTTTAGGTGATGATGATTTAATATTGCCCAAAACCTTAGAATATTTAAAAAAAATTTTCGATGAAAACTCTTCAGTTGAATATTTTTTTATTAATTCCTACCATCTTGATATTGCTTCTTTAGATGATTTTCCACATCCCTTTGATACTAATAACTTAAAAAGTTTTAAAATGAAAAAAATATCATCATACCCAAAAAACAGTTTAGTAAATTTTTGGGATGTAATTGATCCAAACGTATCCTGGGAGTTTTTAATAGGTATATTTTTAAGTATTTTTAAAAGAGATAAATGGTTAGAAAATAAAAAAGTGTTAAATTTAAATGATATAGAGGATACTAGAGTGTGGTCAAATTTTGATAACACTTGTATGAATGCAAAAATTATAGCAAGTGCTTTTAAAAACTCAAAATCATTTATTTGTGCTGAACCATTATCTGTTAACTTATTTGGAAAAAGAGAGTGGGGAACACTATATGAATTTGTTGAAATTGTAAGAATACCCGAGTTAATTGATCATTATAAAAAAGAAGGCCTTCCTTTAAAGCAATATTTATACTGTAAAAATTATTCTTTAAGAAATTTTGTAAATTTTTTTGTAAAAATTCTTATTGGAGGAAAAAAAGCTGGATTACAATATGTAAGCTTTAGAAAGCATGTTTTAAATAATCTGATTTTTCCATATGCTTGGTTATCTTTATTCTTTTTTATATTTAGAAAATTTAGAATAATGTTAAATTTAAATAAATCATGAAAAATATTATTCAAGATATAAAAATTAAACCTTTAAAAATAATACCTGATAACAGAGGCAAAATTATGCATATGCTAAGATCAGATGATGACAATTTTGAAAAATTTGGAGAAATTTACTTTTCAACAATTTATCATAATGTTGTTAAAGCTTGGCATCTTCATAAGGAGGCAACTCTTAATTACGTTTGTGTAAGCGGCGAAGTAAAACTTGTTTTATTTGATGATAGAAAAGATAGTAAATCATTTGGGATGCACCAAGAAATAATCTTGTCTCCAAAAAAATATGTGCTTGTAACTATACCCCCGAATATTTGGAACGGTTTTAAAGGACTATCAGAAAATGAATCAATAATAGCAAATTGTCTTAATCAGCCTCATAATGAAAATGAAATGGTCAGAAAAGACCCATCTGATAAAAGTTTCAAATATGATTGGATTTAATTTTTTTATCTTTCCTATTAAAAACCATTGTGATTAGCAAAGATGTAATTACAATCATATAGGTTGAATTAGATGTTGTAAAAAATCCACCAGTAGATTGAAAAGGAAAAAAATACATTAAAAAATTAAAGATTAATAAAATTAAATATTTTGAATTTAAAGAATTTTTCGTTCTATAAAGTGTTTTAGAAATTTTAATTATATTCAATAAAACAATTATCAAAAAGCTTAATATAATAATTAATCCTAACAAACCCGTAGTAACTAAAATGTCTAAATAAAAGTTGTGAGGATGTTGTGAACATTTAAACAACGATTTTTCATTACATTTCTTTAGAAAATTTTTTAAGCTAACTCCAAATATTTTATTATCTTCCCACACAAATATTGCATTCATAAAAAGGTTATGATGTCCAGATCCTTTATTCATATTTACTCTTTTTTCTTTGTCCCATTTTATCTCTTCGAGTTTTTCCTCGTCCGTTGTAATCTCATAAATTTTCATACTTTTTATAATGAGTTCAGAGGCATTATCGTAAAAAGATCCATACTTTTGTTGAGCAGTATCTGGAGTGAAAATATTAATAAAGATCATTAAAATTATAAAAGATGTTAAAATACTTAAAAATTTTGTTTTAAAATAGCATAATCCATACATTGTAAAAAAAATAAACCACATTAACATCGGAACTCTTTGCCAACTGACCAAGATTGCTATATTTAAAATAGATAGATAGATAACCCTTAAAATAAACTTTAAATTCTTTTTAAGATTTAATTTTTCAAATAAAAAAAAAGCAGCAAAAAAACCAAATTGCTTTAGAAAAGAGCCAGCTATTCTTTCGTCTCCAAAAAAACTTGTAGCACCGTTGTCTAAAATTTTTAGGCCTATCACGTTAAAACCCGAGAAATGTTGAATTATCAAATCTAAAGCTACAATTGATACAAAAAAGAAATAAAATTTAAATACTTTTTCTAAATTAATTATATTTTTATTAAGAAAATAATTTAAAAAATAAAATAGTATAAAAAATCTTAAATAAAATATTGATTTTATTACGTTGTGTTCATTAATAATTGACGACAATATTATACTTAAACAAAATATTAGAAATATAACTTCATAAAATTCTAACGAAAATTTTACTTTATTTTTAACAAAGTATATTAATGATAGAATTGAGAATAAAATTGTAAATGCGTTTATTGAAAAATTTCCTAAAATGAAAAAAATAGGAAATAAAACTACAAGCAAATTTAAAACTTTATCAATTTTTAAATAGTTAGCAGAAACAACCATAATAATTTATAATATATTTTATGTTTAATTCAAAAAAAAATTTGTTTTTATATTTAGAAATGAACTAAAATTCTTTTTTTAAGGGCGTGTAGTTCAATGGTAGAACGCTACGTTGACATCGTAGAGGTCATAAGTTCGATTCTTATCACGCCCACCATTATTTTTCACTTTTTTTCAAAAAAATAATTGTAAACCTTTTCTAATTTTTTATCTTTGTATGCATCTAAATTTTCAGCTCTTTTTTTTCCAGAAATCTTAAAATTATTGATATCCATTATTTTTAAAACTTTTTCAAATTGTTGTTTATAATTTTCATTTAATTCTATTGCAACGCTTTTAATTTTTTGATCTTTTAAGTAATTTTGAGCTCCTTCTAAGATCAAATGCTCTATTCCATCGACATCAATTTTAATATAATTTGGTATCTCAAGAATTTCATTTTTAATTAGATAATTTATATTTGTTCCAAAAATACTATATTTATTTTCTGGATTAAATTTTAAACCTTCAAAGTTTTTGGGTTCACCGAAGCTATGAACCCCTAAACCTTCCATAAATTTACTTTCATAAAAAATTAAATGTTTGTTTTCAACATTACTTAATGGAAATTGATTGACTTTGATTTTATTTTCTAAATTATTTATAGAAATATTTCTTGTTAGAATTCTTAAATTACTAGTTGATGGTTCAAAACTTATCACTTGAGCATTTTTATGTTTTAACGCCGCATAAATTGAAAAAATACCTATATTAGAACCAATATCCCAAAAAATGCATTTTTCATTAGCATCAAAATTATCTATCCATTCAATTGTTTCGGGTTCTTTCGAATAAAACTCACTGATTAACCAAGATGAAATATAATTTGGAGTAAAAAAAGTTATATCTTTACCATTAATTTTAATAGTCTTATAGGAAGTTTCTTCAATAAAGTCTTTAAACCAAATAAGAAAACTTCTTTTAGTTATTTTTTTAAAAATATAGTCAAATCCCCAAATTATCTTATAAATTATTTTAGCTAAAATTTTAGTCATTAAATTAACTTGTTTTAAAGGCTTGCATTTAAAGATTGAACTAATTTAGTCGATTAATTCACCGTTTACCATTGATAATTTGATATTTACAAAAATGAATATAAATACTATAAATCGTTCGCCTGGTAATTATTGCGAAGGGGCAACACCCGATCCCATCCCGAACTCGGAAGTTAAGTCCTTCTGCGCCGATGGTACTTTGTCTTAAGATATGGGAGAGTAGGACGTTGCCAGGCTTAATAAATTATGAAAGTAGCTAGCTCGTTAAAATCATTAAAAAAAAGAGATTTGAACTCTAAATTAGTTAAACGAAGAGGCAAACTCTACGTAATAAATAAAAAGAACCCTAAATTTAAAGCACGCCAAGGTTAAATTATGAGTGGCCAAGATTATAAAGAGACTTGGAAAGGTTTTACCAAGTTTGTTTTATGGGGTACAATAGCTGTAATTGCGATCTTAGTAATACTTGCTTTAACATTACTTTAATCTACAAATAATCTACAATGATAGTTGGTTCAACTAAAGAAAATTTAACATTAGAAAAGAGAATTGCAATTAACCCTGAAACTGCCAAAAATATTATTGGCTTAGGACTCAAAGTTTGCATCGAAAAAAATTATGCAAAACATTTAGGTATTGAAGATAAAGAATTTTCTAATATAGGAGTAGAAATCAAGAATTCTTCAGAAGAAGTTTTAAGTTCATGCAATTTATTGATTAAAGTTAATTGTCCTTCTGAAAAAGAAATTAATGGTTTAAAAGAAAAAACTATAATTATTGGAATGTTAAACCCCTCAAAAAATAAAAATCAAATAAACGAAATTATAAAAAAAAAATTAAACATTTTTTCACTAGAATTGTTACCTCGTATAACTAGAGCACAATCGATGGACGTATTATCCTCACAATCAAATTTAGCTGGATATAGGGCAGTAATTGAGTCTGTCGCAGAGTTTGAGAGAGCTGTACCAATGATGATGACAGCTGCAGGCACAGTTCCCGCTGCAAAGATTTTAGTTATTGGGGCTGGTGTTGCAGGTTTACAAGCTATAGCAACTGCCAAACGATTAGGGGCGATTGTATCGGCAACAGACGTACGTGCTGCTTCTAAAGAACAAGTAGAAAGTCTTGGTGGAAGATTTTTAACTATTGAACAATCTGAAGATATGGAAACTTCAGACGGTTATGCAAAAGAGGCAAGCGATGAATATAAAAAAAAACAAGCCGAGATGATGCGAGAAGCTCTAAAAAAAAATGATATAGTTATATGTACCGCGTTAATTCCAGGAAAACCTGCGCCAAGAATTTTAACCGAGGAATTAGTAAAATTAATGAAACCTGGCTCAATTATTTATGATTTGGCTGCAGAACAAGGTGGAAATTCTGCATTTTCTGAACCTGGAAAAATAAATTTGGTCAATGGAATTAAAATAGTTGGAGTTAAAAATTTGATGAACAGATTGCCACTCACAGCATCTAGTTTATATGCTAAAAATTTATTTAGTTTTATCAGAAATTTATATAGCAAAGATAAAAAAGACTTTAACATTAATCTCGAAGATGAGATCATAAATAAAACACTAATTAAAGAAGTTTAATTATGGAAATTGACCCATTTATATTTAGATTGAGTATTTTTATTTTATCAATTTTTATAGGATATTATGTAGTTTGGAGCGTTACTCCATCTTTACATACACCTTTAATGTCAGTAACTAATGCAATTTCATCAGTTATAATTGTTGGTGCAATAATCGCTGCATTAGCTAATTCATCAGAAAATATATTTAGTGTTTCTAGTACCTTTGGGTTTGTAGCAATTATTTTAGCTGCAATAAATATCTTTGGTGGTTTTTTAGTAACACAAAGAATGCTTCAAATGTATAAAAAAAAGAAAGATAAAAAAAAATGATTTCAGCAAACCTTTCAGCAATTTTTTATTTAATTTCGGGAATTCTATTCATCTTAGCATTAAGAGGTTTATCGTCTCCAGATACATCAAGACAAGGTAATTATTTCGGTATTGCAGGAATGATTATAGCCATTGTTGTCACATTTTTATCAGTAGGAAATTTTACTAGTTCACTAATATATATAATTATTTTTTTGACTATTGGAGGAGCAATTGGAGCTTTTATTGCTTTTAAAATACCAATGACAGCAATGCCAGAGTTAGTTGCAGGATTTCATAGTCTTGTTGGTTTAGCTGCAGTTTTTGTGGCTATTGCTGCTTTTTTAAATCCTCAAGCATTCAATTTAGGAATTGTAGGAGATATAAAACTAGCAAGTTTAATTGAGATGTCAATTGGAGCAGCAGTCGGTGCAATAACTTTTTCTGGATCAATTATTGCATTTTTAAAACTAAGAGGGTTAATGTCTGGATCTCCAATAACTTTTAAGGGTCAACATCTATTAAATTTATTTATTGGAATATCAATTTTAATTTTAATATTTTATTTATGTAAAACTCAGTCTGCAAATATGTTTTGGGCTGTAATCGCTATCTCTTTTGCGGTAGGGGTATTACTAATTATACCAATTGGTGGCGCTGACATGCCAGTAGTTATATCAATGCTTAATTCTTATTCAGGTTGGGCAGCAGCAGGTATTGGATTCACTTTAGAGAATACGGCTTTAATTATTACAGGGGCTTTGGTCGGATCTTCAGGAGCAATATTATCTTACATAATGTGTAAAGCTATGAATCGTTCATTTGCGAGTGTAATTTTAGGAGGTTTTGGAGCCGATAATACGTCTAGTGATGAAAAAAATCAAAAAGATAAAAAACCTGTTAAAAGTGGAAATGCTGAGGATGCAGCTTTTTTAATGAAAAATGCTTCATCAGTAATTATTGTTCCTGGCTATGGTATGGCAGTTGCACAAGCACAACATGCGCTTAGAGAAATGGTAGATAAATTAAAAAAGAACGATATTAAAGTGACCTACGCAATACATCCGGTTGCAGGAAGAATGCCAGGACATATGAACGTGCTTCTTGCAGAAGCTAATGTCCCATATGATGAGGTCTTCGAACTCGAAGATATTAATAACGATTTTGCTAATTCTGATGTAGCTTTTGTCATTGGAGCTAATGATGTAACAAATCCGGTAGCAAAAACAGACCCTAAGAGCCCAATATTTGGAATGCCAGTGCTTGATGTTGAAAAATGCAAGTCAGTTTTATTTGTTAAAAGAAGTTTATCGCCTGGATACGCGGGAATAGACAATGAGTTATTTTATAGAGATAATACACTTATGCTATTTGCTGATGCAAAAAAAATGACTGAAGATATCGTTAAAAACTTAGATTAATGAAAACAAAAATATTTTGTGATATCGCTGACTTTAAAACTATTAAGTTTTTTAATAGTAAATCCATTGTTGATGGTTTTACAACGAATCCAAGTCTGATGAGATTGGCTGGTGCAAAAAGTTATAAAAATTATTCATTAAAAATATTAAAAGTTTGCAAAAAAAAACCTATCTCTTTTGAAGTTTTTGCAGATAACCCAAAAGAAATGCTTAAACAAGCTTATCAAATTAACAAATGGGGAAAAAATGTTTATGTTAAAATTCCAGTTGTTAATTCGAAAGGTAAGTTTATGGGACCAGTTATAAAAGAATTAAGTGATAAGAAAATAAAATTAAATATAACTGCAGTGTATACATTTAAGCAAACAAAAAAAATCGCTAAATCACTTAATAAAAAATCAAAATCAATTATATCTATTTTTGCTGGAAGAATGGCTGATAAAGGAATAGATCCTGTGCCTGTTTTTAAAAAAAGCATTACTTATTGTAGTAAATTTAAAAATATACAAATATTATGGGCAAGCACTAGAGAGGCATATAATTATATTCAGGCAAAACAATTAAAATGTAGTATAATTACAATGCCACCAAAAATTATTGAAAAAATTGACTCTTTTGGAAAAAAATCAAATATCTTAACTTTAGATACTGTGAAAGGTTTTTTAATAGATAGCAAAAAATCTAAATTTAAAATTTAAAAAAATTTTCGTTTAAATTTTAATGTTTTTTCAAAAAAAATATTTATAAATTTATTTATGAAACGATTATTTGTCTTAGAAAAAGCTTCATCTAAACTGATTATTCTTCTATAATTTTTTTCAATAAATTTTTCAAAATTTTCAAAATCTTCATTTTTCCAATAATTTAGATGTATTTGAGTTGATTGTATTCCATATGGAAGCATAAATAATTTGTAGAATAGCTGAGGTATAAACTTGATATTTTTATATTTATATGGAGACAATCCATAACCATCTATTACTTGATAAATATTGTTGTTTATTAGTGCTTCAAAAGTATTTGAGTCGTAAGTATGGTTAGGCGAGAAAAAAGTTTTAATTTTAATATTATTTTCCTTAAATATTTGTAGCCCTTTTTTTAATCTAGAATTTTGCTCATTAAGAGAATGACCACAAAACTCAGATCTTCCTCCGTAACCAAAGAAATCCATTTTATTAGTTTCTTGATCATAAACATGAGTATAACCATGCATAGCAATCGTCCAATTGTCGAGCTCCCATTTTTTAACTGTATCCCAAAATTTTTCTTTTACAGGATAGTTCAAAAGTTCTTCATCTTTATTATTGGGTATTACTCCAAGCACGGGTTTAATGTTAAATTTATTCAATATAATTTCACATTTATCCATCATTTCCCAATTCATATTAGGCGCTATGTCATCAAAACGTATAACGATACCGGTTTGTCCATCGTATCCTTTTGAAAGGTTTTTACTCATAAATAATGGTTAATATTTTTAATTTGTATTTATATTCAAATATAAACTAATTCCACTTACAATAACATAGAATGAAAAATAAAGAAAAATTAGTTAGCATAATATTAAATTGTTATAATGGTGAAAAGTACCTAAAACATGCTTTGAAAAGTATTCTGCGCCAATCATACAAAAATTGGGAATTGATATTCTGGGATAATAGATCGACAGACTCAAGTAAGAAAATTTTTGATACTTTCAAAAATAAGAAATTTAAGTATTTTTTTTCCTCAAGTCATACCAGTTTGTATGAAGCTAGAAACCTCGCTATAAATAAGAGCAAAGGACAATTTTTAAGTTTTGTAGATGCTGATGATATGTGGGAAAAAAATAAATTAAAAACACAAGTTAAATTTTTTGAGGATAAAAAAGTCGGAGTGGTTTATGGAAATTCTTGGCTTCTAAATGAAACTACTAAGAAAAAAAAAAAATTCATAAATTATACTATAAAAGATGGATATATTTATAACGATTTAATTCAAAAATATAATGTTGGTATACTAACTGCAATTATTAGAAAATCTTGTTTAAATAGTCTAAAAAAAATTTTTGATAAGAGGTATAACATAATAGGCGACTACGATTTGTTTATAAGGTTATCAAAAAAATTTAAGTTTAAAGTTATCCAAGATCCCGTAGCCACTTATAGAATTCATGCAAATAATCTATCAATCTTGAAAAAAGATTTAGAAATTAAAGAATTAAACCATTGGCTAAAAATTAATAAAAAGAGTTTGGGATTGTTGAATTATAAAAAGATTAAAAAGAAGATTAAAAATTTAGAATTTTTAAACTTAAAATTTAAAAAAAACTTTATACATGCTTTAATTTATTTTTTAAAATTTATATTTTTGATAGGTAATATTAAAAACCTATTAATTCTAATGTTGCCAAAATTTTTTCTCAAAAAAATTATGTGGTTCTATTAATATGTATTTAAATTTTTTTTTTAGTTATTTATTATCTTATTTTAGAGAAGTGCTTTTATTTGAGTCAAATAGAAACAGTAAAATAATTTCATTTAAAGATGAAAAAATTAAAAAATATAAATCACTCAAGAACATTAAGGAAAAACTTTTAATTAAACATCTAAAAGAAACCAACAAAATTCAGAGATTTAATGATAAACAAATTTTTTGTGTTTTATACCATAAAAATAAAGTAACCTGCTTTGGTTGGATACATAATCATCAGCGTTGTTACATCAGCGAAATTAACAAGCATATTAGAATCCTCAATTCAAATATTTTATATGATTTTTTTACGTTACCAAAATCTAGAAATAAAGGTTTTTATTCTAAATTGCTAAGACTTATAAAAAATACGAAAAACAAAAAAAAATTTGTAATTTATTGTCTAAAAAATAATATTGTAAGCAAAAATGGTATATTAAAAGCAAATTTCAAATTAATTAAAAAGATTAACAGATATAGAGATGTACGATTTTAAAATATATGAGAGTTTATCAGAGGAATTAGAAATTCTTTGGAGTAAACTAGAAAAAAAATCTAATAAAAATTTTTTTCAAAGTTATGATTATATTAAGTCATTAGTAGAATTAGAAAACAATTTACTCAAAATCGTAGTTGTTTTCGTAAACAACGAGCCAGTTGCGATATTTCCTCTCGAAATAAAAAAATATTTTATATTTAAAGTTTTACAGTGGATTGGAACAAAAAAATCAGATCTATGTAATCCCATGATTTCACAGAATGTTGATTTATGCAAAAATAAGGATTTTTTTATAAAAACTTGGAATAATATTTTAGCCAAAATAGGAAAATGTGATTTAATTTTCTTTAATAATCAACCTGAAAAAATTCAAAAAACTTTAAATCCGTTTGTAGATTTATTTAAAACCAATTCTTTTTCAAAAGTCTACCAAATTTTCTTACCTAATGATTATGAAAGTTACATTAATGAAATCAAATTAAAAGATAAGGCACACCATTACGAGTTACATAGAACATCAATTAAGTTAAATAAGCTTAAAGAAAATTTTAATGTTACTTTTGTAATAAGTGACACACACTCTGATAAGATAATTTTTAAAGAAATAATTCAAAAAAAAATAAATCAACTTGAGTTTAAAAACAACAAACATAATTTAGATTTTACATTTATTAAGCTTTATGAAAATTTAATTAAGAAAGATAAAGGTAAATATTTTATGTTCAATATTAAAGTTAATGATAAGATAATTTCTAGTTGTTTCGCTATAATTTTTGAAAATACTTTTTATTATTATATTCCAATGCTTATCTCCAAAGAATATAATAATTTTAAACCAGGAAAAATATTAATAATGAAGTTAATTAAATGGTGTTTTGAAAATAACATTAAAATTTTTGATTTTGGCCTCGGTGAAGAAAACTATAAAAAACATTTTAGTAATTATTCATTAAATATTCATAGGTACATTTATCACAGAAATTTAAAAGGGTATTTTCTATCTTTAATATTAAAATTTTTATTTTTTTATAAAACTAAGAAACCCTAGACCTTCTTTTTCTTTCATGAGGATCTAAGATTAGTTTTCTTAATCTGCAAGACTTAGGAGTAATCTCGAGTGCTTCATCAGTATTTAGCATTCCTAATTGTTCTGCAATAGCCATCTTCCTAACTGGAGTCAAAACAACATTTTCATCTGTACCTTGAGTTCTCATATTTGTAAGTTTTTTTCCTTTCATAACATTTATTTCAAGATCTCCACTTTTAGATGCCAAACCTACAATCATTCCTTCATATATTGGATCATTATGCGTAACAAACATTTCACCTCTAGCTTGAAGATTGAAAATAGCGAAAGCTACGGCTTTTCCATTTTCGATAGAAATAAGTGCTCCATTTCTTCTGCCCTCCATATCGCCAGAGTAATTACCATATGAATGAAAGATCCTATTTATTACTCCAGTTCCTTTAGTTAAAGTTAAAAATCTGCTAGTGTAACCCATCAATCCTCTTGTAGGAGCATGAAAGACAAGTCTTTTTTTATTTTTACCAGTATCTTTAAGTTCAATTAATTTTCCTTTTCTTCTATTCATTGAGTCAATAATTTTAGAAGAATATTCTTCGTCTAAATCCATTGTGACCTCCTCTAAGGGCTCCAATTTTTTTCCGTTATCTTCATTTTTAAATAATACTTTTGGAGGACTGACTGTCATTTCAAATCCTTCTCTTCTCATTTGTGTAAGCAAAATTTCTAACATCAGTTCACCACGACCACTTATAATAAATGCATCTTTATTTTCATTCTCATCAAATGTTATGCCGACGTTATTCTCTGCTTCAAGTATCAATCTTTCTCTAATTTGAGTGCTGGTTAATTTTTTACCTTCTGTTCCAGCTAATGGAGAGGTATTGACCGTAATAGTTATAGACATAGTTGGAGGATCAATAGGTGTAGCATCTATAGGATCATTGATCTCTAAATCACAAATTGTGTCTGCAACATTTGCCTTTTCTAAACCTGCTATTATGACGATATCTCCAGCTTCACCAGTTTCAATAGGAACTTTTTTGGTGCCTTCATATCTAAAAATTTTAGTCAGTCTTCCCTCATCAATTTTTTCTCTTTTTAGATTAATTGCTTTAATTCTTTGGTTTGCTTTTGCTGTACCTTGAGCAATTTTACCAATTAAACTTCTCCCCAAAAAACTATCTGCGTAAAGCAGTGTAGATAACATAGCAAAAGGTTTATTTTTATCTAATTCTTTCGGTTTTACTTTTTCAATTATTAAGTCTAATAAAGGATGTAAATTTTTTCTTAATCCATTTATCTCTTTATCTGCCCAACCAGACCTACCACTAGCATATAAAACTGGAAAATCTAACTGTTCTTCATTAGCGTCAAGACTTACAAATAAATCAAAAGTTTCATCTAAAACTTCGTTAGCTCTTTGATCAGCTTTATCTAATTTATTTATTATTACTATTGGCTTAAGGCCTTGCTTGAGGGCTTTTGCTAAAACAAATTTTGTTTGTGGCATTACTCCTTCAGCAGAGTCAATTAATAATAAAGCGCCATCTGCCATATGCAAAACTCTTTCAACTTCAGCAGCAAAATCTCTATGTCCTGGAGTATCTATTATATTTACTCTAGTATTTTTCCAGTTTATTGATGTTGGTTTTGCTAAGATTGTAATTCCTCTCTCTTTTTCAAGTTCACCGGAGTCCATCACTCTTTCTTCTACGACTTCATTATCCCTAAACAAACCACTTTGCTTCATTAAATTATCGATTAAGGTAGTTTTTCCATGATCGACATGGGCAATAATGGTTATGTTTATTATTTTGTTCGACATGATTGGTTGCGGGGGTAGGATTTGAACCTACGACCTTCAGGTTATGAGCCTGACGAGCTACCAGACTGCTCCACCCCGCGGTAAATTAATATTTTTTTATATTTATTGCCTGAAGTTTATTTTTCTCTTCCTTAATATCAAATTTTATTTTTTGTTCCTCTTTCAAAACTCTTAATTTTGAACTCTCTAGAGCAGAAATATGTAAAAAAATATCTTTATTTGTTTCATCTTCAGTAATGAACCCATAACCCTTTTTGGAGTTAAACCATTTAATTTTACCTGATGGCATTGTAAATCCCTTCATTTAAATATTTAGTATCTATTTTTTAATTTTTGAAGTTTTTTAATTCGTTTGAGATTCTCAGTTTGAACTCTTTTTTTTCTTTCAGATGGTTTTTCGTAAGTACTTTTCATTTTCATTATTTTAAAAAAACCTTCTTTTTGAAGCTTTCTTTTTAGTACTCTAATTGCTTGTTCAACATTGTTATCCTTTACGTCTATTTTAATAAAAACCTCCAGTTAATTTCAAGTTTGTTATCATTTGATTGTATGATTGTCTAGACAGAAGCTGCTTGTGATTTTTTTTCTTCTCTTATTTTAGCCTTTTTTTCTCTTTCAATTCTTCTTTTTGCTTTTTCGAGACTTTTTTCGAATGATTCCTGTGTACAAAGTGATAAAATCACTGGATCTCTGGGTTTTAAATTGGAGAAATTCCAGTAACTTCTTTTTCTTATTAAAGAAACAGTACCTTTAGTACTACCAACTAATTTTGAAATTTGCCCATCAGTTAACTCAGAAGCATTTTTGCAAAGCCACAAAATAGCATCTGGTCTATCTTGACGCTTTGATAAAGGTGTATATTTTGGTTTTTTTCTTTCTTTAATTTCTACTTCATCTACTTTTTTCAATAAACTTAGTTTTTTTTCAGTATCTTTAGAGCACATTTCAATTTCTTCTCTAGACAACTGGCCAGCTAAAATAGGATTATAAGCTTTTATTCCTTTAGCAACATCTCCATCAGCTATTCCCTTGACTTCAAGTTCGTGCAAATTACAAAACTCTGCTATTTGCTTAAAAGTTAATGTGGTATTTTCTACTAGCCAAACAGCTGTAGCTTTTGGCATAAAAGGTGCGTCAGGCATAATCTATTTTTTTTTTCTAAGGTTACTAAATTTTTTATTGTATTTACTTACTCTTCCTTTATCTAAAATTTTTTGAGCGCCACCAGTCCAAGCATAATGAGATTTAGGATCAATATCTAATTTAAGTGTATCGTTTTCTTTACCCCAAGTTGATCTTGTTTCAAATTCGGCTCCATCAGTCATTACAACTTTAATTTTATGATAGTTAGGATGTATATTTTTTTTCATTTGAGGTGTTTTATAATATTAAGTCTTTTTACTCAATATTTTTTTTAATCAAACTTGATAATTCATCGTGAATATTGGAATTTGTAGCCAAAATATTCTTTTTTAGTGGTACATCGATATCATCATTAAAAAAATCAACAAATCCTCCAGCTTCTTTAACTATGACTATACCAGCAGCAATATCCCAATAATTCAGTTCTCTTTGCCAGTAACCATCAAATCTTCCACAAGCAATGTAGGCCATATCTAGTGATGCACTTCCAAACTTTCTTATTGGGGAGAAAACAGTTTTTGAAACATTTATGAATTCAGAAAAAATTTTATCTTTTAATTTACTCGAATTTTTAGGACCGCCAGTTACTAATAGTGCATCTTGTAATTTTTTTTTTTTAGAAACTCTTATTCTTGTATTATTCAAATAAGCGCCATTACCTTTTTCAGCGCAAAAAGTTTCATTTTTAATTGGATCAAATATGACCCCACATTTAATTTCATTGTCTTCCTCATACCCTATTGATATTGCAAAGTGTGGTATGCCATTTAAAAAATTCATTGTGCCGTCTATTGGATCTATTATCCACCTATTACTTTTATTTTCCTTATTTATAATTCCAGATTCTTCGGTTACAAATCCATAATCAGGATGAGCTTTTTGCAACTCTTCAATAATAATTTTTTCAGTTCTTTTGTCCGCTGAAGTTACAAAATCACCTGGACCTTTTGTAGAAACTTGCAAGTTTTCTATTTCGCCATAATCTCTAATTAGAGATCTTGATGCTTTAGTGCATGCTTTAAGAATTATGTTGATATGTGGGGAACTTAACCTCATTAACTTACCCTTTTGACATATTCTAGTGTGCGAGTATCAATTATTATTTTTTCTCCACTTTCAATAAACGGAGGAACATCAATTTTTATACCGCTATCTAAAATAGCAGGTTTATATGACGACGAAGCAGTTTGATTTTTTATTGCAGCATCAGTTGACTCGATCGTACATTCTATATTGTTAGGTAACTCAACTGAAATAGGTTTTTCTTCCATAAAAGATATAGTCACTCCCAAATTTTCTTTTAACAATTTATGCTTTTCCCCAACGACCGCTTTTAAAATTTCCACTTGTTCAAAAGTTTCGTTGTCCATGAAGTGACAATTTTCCCCATCAATGTATAAGAAATTAAATTTTCTCTCTTCAACTTCAGCTTTTTCAACTGTTTCATTTGATCTAAATCTCTCATTCAATTTAATCCCTTTAATTACACTTTTTAATTCCACTTGATTAAATGCTCCGCCTTTTCCAGGTTTGACATGTTGTGTTTTTAAAACATTCCAGTAATCATTTTTATGTTCAATAATCATTCCTGGTTTAATTTCTATTGCAGTAATTTTCATTTAAACTTCCTTATAGCAGCATCTGGTTTTAATTTTGGGTTATCCCAGATATAACTCGATATTGCAATATAATTTGCACCGTTTTTAATTAATCTAGCGTAATTCAAGTTATCTATTCCACCAATTGCAACAATTGTTTTTTTTACATTTTTCTTTGCCCATTTTAAAATATTAATTTTTGCTTTTGATGCTTTTGGTTTCAACTTAGATTGATTGAAAGACCCAAACGCTAAGTAACTCACTCTATCCTTAACAGCTTTTTTGGCTAAAGATTTTGAGCCATGACATGTAACGCCTAGAATTTTTCTTTTAAGATTTTTTTTTGCTTCTAAAATTGAGCCATCTTTTTGACCTAAATGGCACCCATCTGCATTTACAATTTTTGCAACATCAATTTTGTCATTAATAATAAATTTGACTTTATGTTTTTGTGTAATTTTTTTAATTTTTTTTGATATTTGAATAATTCTATATTTCTTCTCTTTTTTAAATCTTAGCTGGAAATATTTTACTTTTTTTGAGTCTAAAACACTTTCTAAATCTTGATAAAAATTCTTATAAAATTTTTTTGGAGAAATTAAGTAAATTATTTTTCTCAAAATTATTAAGCTGCTGAGTCTTTCTCCAGACTTTCTAACCACTCTCCCTTGGAAGATAACCCGTTCATTTTAGCCCTGTGATTGAAAGCTTTTTGAATACTTTCAATGCTATTTTGATTTTTTCCAAATTCCTTTAGAGCGCTTGCTTGTAGTCCTCTTCCGTATGAAAAAGTAATCAAAAAACTAGTATCATTTATCTTATTTATTTCATTTAAATTTTTACTGGATTCGACCTCAGTCTGTCCTCCTGACAAAAAAGCAATTCCTGGAACTTCACTAGGAACATTTTTTTTCAAACAATCTAGAGTTCGTTTTGCTATTTCTTCAGCGTCAACTTTATCTTCACATTCTGAACCTGGAATAACCATGTTTGGTTTTAAAACAGTTCCTTTCAAGTCTACGTTTTGCAGCTTCAGTTCCTTATAACATTCATTTAATACATTGGTAGTCGCTTTGTAACACTCATCAATATTATGTGATCCATCCATTAAAACTTCTGGTTCAACGATTGGTACCATCTTAGCTTCTTGCACTAGAGCTGCATATCTTGCTAAAGCATTGGCATTAGATTTTATAGATTGTGCTGATGGTAAATTTTTGTCAATTCTATAAACCGCTCTCCATTTTGTAAATCTTGCGCCAAGATCATAGTATTCTTTTAATCTTTCACGCAAACCATCTAGTCCTTCAGTTACTGTCTCATCTTTAGAACCAGCCAATAGCTTCGCACCTTTATCAACTTTGATACCAGGTATTGCACCATGTTTAGATATAAGCTCAGGAATGGTTAGCCCTAAGGTAGTTTTTTGTCTGATAGTCTCATCAAATAAAATTACACCTCCAATATATTCTGTCATTGCACTTGAATTAAATAAAGTCTGTCTAAAATATAATCTATTTTTTTCTATATTTTCTACGTTAATGCTCTTAAATCTTTTAGCTATAGTTCCAGTGCTTTCGTCAGCTGCTAAAATGCCTTTTCCTTTAGCACACATTTTTTTTGCTATAATATTGAGATCCATACTGGCTATTTATTTTAAAACACTAATACCAGGCAAGTCTTTTCCTTCAAGAAATTCTAAAAAGGCTCCTCCTGCTGTTGATAAGTGTGTAAAAGAAAATTTACTATTATCTTTATTTATTGCAGATATTGTATCACCTCCTCCAAGTATCGAAACTAGAGATTTATTATTAGTATTTTCAGAGATTTTTTTTGCAATAGCCAATGTTCCATCAGCAAAATTTATATTTTCAAAATAACCAGCAGGACCATTCCACAATACCATGTTAGAATTATCTATAATTTGTTTTATAGTATTAATAGTATTAGGCCCTATATCTAATATGATATCGTCTTGATCAATTAAGTCTAATTTTTTAACTTTTCCAGACCCTTTCAAATCTTTCGCAACATTGGCATCTTCTGGAATATAAATTTTACATTTATATTTAAGAGCCTCAGAATAAATTTTTTTAATTGTTTCATTAGAATTCTTTTCTACAAGCGATTTACCAATTTTAAACCCTCCGTAAATTAAAAAATTGTTAGCCATAGCACCTACTATTACAATATTGTTCACGTTCTTTATTAAATTTATGATTACATTAATTTTAGTTGAGATTTTTGAACCTCCTATTATGCATGTCACTGGCTCTTTTTTATTATGAAGAATTGAATTAATTGCAAAAATTTCTTTCTTTAAAAGTGGGCCCCCGTAACAATCCTTTATATACTTTGTAATTTTATGTATTGAAGCTTGCTTACGATGTGAACAAGAGAAGGCATCGTTAATATATATATCTCCTAGTGAAGCAAGAATTTTAGCAAAATTATCATCATTTTCACTTTCTTCTTTAAAAAACCTAATATTTTCTAACAATAAAATTTCACCACTTTTTAAATATGAGAACTTACTTTTTGTTTCTTTATTATTTATATCTCCCGTAAAAAAATAAACATTATTTTTTAGGTGTTTTTTTAAAAATTTATAAACTGGTGTTAACGATAAAGAACTACTTCTTAGTCCTTTGGGTCTACCCAGGTGACTAATAATAATTACTTTTGCTTTTTTTTCTAACAAATTTTTCAAAAAAGGCAAATTAATCAAAATTCTTGTTTCATCTTGAATTTCTTTTTCAAATATCGGTACGTTTAAATCAAGTCTAAGGATAATTGTTTTGTCACAGATATTTATATTATCGGAAAAGAATTTTATATTATCCATCTATAACTTAATTATTTTCTGAGCGATTGTTGAATTCTAACAACAATTTTTTCAACTGATAAACTCAGGTGATCATATATTTTTTTGTAAGGTGCACTTTCCCCGAATTTATCAATACCTAAGGCAAGACCATCATCACCTAAATATTTTTGCCATGAAGAAACACTACCTGCTTCAATAGTGACCTTTAATGAATCTCTATCTAAGATATCTTTTTTATAATCTTCTGATTGTTTTTCAAAAAGTTCTTGGCAGGGCATAGACACAACTTTTGACTCAATATCAATTTCCTTCAGCTTTTTCTGAACATCTAAGGCAAGCTCAACTTCTGAGCCAGATGCTATTAAAGTAACTTTATTATCATGAGAAGTTATGTTCACTATATATGCTCCTTTTTCACATTTATTTTCTTCAGATAAAGCAGGGTTTATGTAAGGTAATTTTTGTCTAGATAAAGCTATAGCACTAGGGGTATTTTTACTTTTCAACGCTATTTCCCAACACTCCAAAGTTTCATTAATATCAGCTGGACGAAAAACATTAAGGTTAGGTATAGCTCTCAAACCAGACAATTGCTCAATAGGTTGATGAGTGGGACCGTCTTCACCTAGACCAATAGAATCATGAGAAAAAATATAAATTACTTTTAAACCCATTAATGCTGAAAGTCTTATTGATGGCCTACAGTAATCAGAAAAAATCAAAAAAGTTCCGCCATAAGGAATTAAACCACCATACAAAGCTAACCCGTTCATTACAGCAGCCATCCCGTGTTCTCTAACACCAAAATGAATATAATTTCCGTCAAAATTTTTTGAATTAATTATTTTTGAGTTTTGAGTTTTTGTATTATTTGATCCACTAAGATCTGCGGAACCACCTATTAATTGAGGTAAAATGTTTGTAATATTTTCTATAGCAATCGATGAACACTGTCTTGTTGCTAAACTTGGTTTAGTATCAAAATATTTAATTTTTTCTTTTCTTATTAAATCCTCAAGATCTCCTAAGTCTGAACCAATGTATGTCTGATTTAACTTTAATTTTAAATTATTGTTTTTTTTATTAAATTTTTCTTTCCAGTTTTCTTCTAACTTTGCACCTTTTTGACCAATTTCTCTCCAAGTGTTAAGAATATTTTTAGGTATTTCAAAAGGTTTAAAATTCCATTTTAACTTTTTTCTAACTAAAGAAATCTCTTCTTCTCCAAGAGGAGATCCATGAGAAGATGCTTTTCCAGATTTATTTGGTGACCCAAACCCAATGACAGTTTTACATGAAATTAAAGTGGGTTTGTTAGCTTTTGATGCTTTACTGATAGCTTTAGATATTTGTTTTTCATTATGTCCATTAATTTCTAAAAAATTCCAACCATAACTTTCAAATCTTTTTTTATAATTATCAGAGACGCTTAATGAAGTCGATCCGTCAATAGAGATTTTGTTATTATCAAAAAAAACTATAAGATTTTTAAGTTTTAGGTGACCAGCTAAACTCATTGCTTCATGACTTATACCTTCCATTAAGTCTCCATCACTTGCAATAACATAAGTTTTATTATTAATTATATCTGAACCCATTTTTTTTCTTAAAATTTCCTCAGCTATAGCCATTCCTACAGAATTACCAAGGCCTTGACCAAGTGGTCCCGTGGTAGTTTCAATGCCTGAATTTTTTTTGTATTCAGGATGACCTGCGCAAATGGAATTTAATTGTCTAAAATTTTTTATATCCTCAATTGAAACACTTTTATAGCCAGTAAGATATAACAGTGAATACAAAAGCATAGATCCGTGTCCAGCAGAAAGTATAAATCTATCCCTATTGATCCATTCGGGATTACTTGGATTAAACCTCAGGTGGTATTTAAATAGTACTGTTGCAACATCTGACATCCCCATTGGCATACCAGGATGTCCTGAATTTGCCTTCTGGACAGCGTCAATTGATAAAAATCTTATAGCGTTTGAAAGTTGATTAAATTTTACGTTCACAATTAAATTACCTATATAGACTTAAACTAAGTATATCAATATTATGATATAAAATAAATAAAATGAACAATTTAAAAAAAAAGGAAAAAAATTTAAACGACTTAATTGATAAGTTAGATGTTTTGACTACGACTTATTCACAGTCTACTTATGAAACAGAAAAAATTAAGACTGAAAAAAACGAGGTTCTTAGACAAAAATCAGAAATTGAAAAAAAAAATCAAGAACTTGTTAGAGAACATAAATTTTTAAGGGATAAGTTAATTAAACTGCAAAACGAGGTTAACGCAAGATCGGACTTAGAAGATAAATTTAATCAAGATATAGAGGAGCTAAGTCAAGAAACTAGGGATTTAGTAATCGAAATAGATAAATGGCAAACGTAAATATTAAATTTAACAATAAAGATTATCTTTTGTCGTGTGACGATGGCCAAGAAGAGTCTCTAAAAAATTTAACAAAATATTTAGATAAAAAATACTCTGAGTTGAAAGATAAGCTAGGTAATATAGGCGAAAATAAACTTTTGTTAATAACAACAATACATTTAATAGATGAGTACTTTGATTTAAAAAAAAGGGTCACTGATCAAAAGTTAAGATTAGATAACTTATCAAGCAAATTTCAAGAAATGAGAGAATTAGCTATAAGATACAAAGACTTAAAAGATAAGGAAATACAAATATTAAATGACGAAATTAATAAATTCAAGGTTACTATTGAGGAAAGCAATTCTTTGTATGAGTCCATGCTAGATAGAACTACAAAGTCACTGGAAAAAATACTTTTAAATACTGAATCAATTTCAAAAATTCAGTGAATGAAAAAAGATCAATTAAGAAAAAAATTTTACAGAATTAGAAAAAATCAATATTTTGATATAACTTCAAAGTTTTTCATTCCCTTGATAAAGTTCATAAAAAAAAAGTTTAAAAATAAAATTAATCTTTCAATATATTACCCAATGTCTTATGAGGTAAACACGCTCAAATTATTAGAATTAAATACGAAAGATAAAATTAGACTTTTTCTACCTGTAATAAAAGCAAACAATTCAATGTATTTTCACAATTGGCAAAAAGATGACTTACTTCAAATTAATAAATTAGGTATTTTAGAACCAATGATTTTAAATTCACATAAAGTCCCTGATGTTATGTTAATTCCTATGCTAGCATTTGATAGAGATAAAAACAGATTAGGTTACGGTGGGGGATTTTACGATAGATATTTGAATAAATTTTTGAAAAAAAATAAAAACATAATTACAGTTGGCATTGCCTTTTCATTTCAAAATTATCACAAAATTCCAGTATCAGATGAAGATGTAAAATTGGACTATATATTAACTGAGCGAGGATATATTTAATGAAAATATTGATTTTAGGAGATGTAATGGGAAGGTCTGGTAGAATGGCTGTCAAAAAAAATTTAAACAAAATAATTAAAGAAAACAATATTGATTTTACTGTTCTAAACGGAGAAAATTCAGCCGATGATGGCAAAGGAATTACAAATTTAATTGCTGAAGAATTTTTTCAAGAAGGTGTTGATGTTATAACTTCTGGTAATCATATTTGGGACAAAAAAGAAACTACAGATTATATTGAAAAAGAAAAAAGATTGTTACGTCCTGCTAACTTGGTAGAAGGCTCACCAGGTAAAGGATATGGAATTTTTTTGACAAAAGACAATCAATTTAAAGTCGGTGTGATTAATTTAATGGGAAATGTTTTTATGAAAAAAACTGAAGATGTTTTTAAGAAGGCACAAAAAATTAAGGAACAAATGAAATTAAAAAAAAATGTTGATTTTATAATTGTAGATTTTCATGGAGAAATTACGAGTGAAAAAATGGCAATGGGACATTTTTTTGACGGTTCATCCACGGCTGTTTTTGGAACTCATACCCACGTTCCCACCGCAGATACAAGAATTTTAGAAAAAGGAACGGCCTACCAGACTGACTTAGGAATGTGTGGCGACTATAATTCTGTGATTGGCATGAACAAAGAAAATTCACTAAGACGATTTCTTAAAGATAAAACTGCAACTCAACATTTTCCATCTGATGGAGATGCGACGCTATCAGGGATTATAATTCATGCAGATCAAGAAACAGGTTTGGCAAAAAATGTTACGAGGTTAATTAAAGGTGGAAGCTTAAAAAATTAGATATGGCAGGTCATTCTCACTGGGCTGGAATAAAACATAAAAAAGGTCGTGCTGATAAAGAAAGATCAAAAATATTTTCAAAACTATCAAGGGAAATAACCGTAGCAGCAAAACTAGGAGACAAAGATCCTGACATGAATCCTAGATTGAGAACAGCAATACAAGCCGCAAAACAGGCAAACATGCCCAAAGATAACATTTTAAGAGCTATTAATAAGTCAGAATTGAGTGATGAAAAAAATTATGAGAATTTAAGATATGAGGGATTTGGGCCTTATAATGTTGCTCTTATTATTGAAACTTTAACTGATAACAAAAATAGATCTGCCTCAAGTATTAGAACCGTTTTACAAAAAAATGGGGGCAGACTTGGTGAAACAGGATCAACATCACATCTGTTTAATGAGCACGGCATAATACATGTTAACAAAAAAAATATGAATGAAGACCAAATATTTGAAATTGCAACTAATTCTGGAGCATTAGACTGTTTAAGTTTTGATAGTTACCACGAGATTATTGCAAAAAAAGAGGATTTTTATAAAATTAAAAGTAAAGTTGAAAACAAAATAGTTGATTTAATGTACTCAGGTATAGAATGGAGGCCTTCAATTTTTTTAAATTTAGAGGGTGAAAAGAAAGAAAAAATTTTTGAATTATTGAATTTATTAGATGAATTAGAAGATGTGCAAAAAGTTTATGCTAATATTAACTTAGAAAAAAATAACATATGAAAATCATAGGAATTGATCCAGGATTGAGTGGAGCAATAGCTGTACTTAAGAATAATAAGGTACTGAATATAATGGATATGCCTGTTATGTCCGAAGGAAAAAAAAATAAAAGACAATTAAATAGCGCATTACTTGTAAGATTAATTAAAGAAAACATAATTGAAGGCGAAGAAGTCTCAGTAGTTGTTGAACAGGTAAATGCAATGCCTGGGCAAGGAGTAACAAGTATGTTCAATTTTGGTCAAACTTTTGGAGCTATTAAAGGGATTTGTGCAGCTTTAGAGCTTCCAATATTCTTTGTTAGGCCATCTAAATGGAAAAAACATTTTGAATTAATCAACTCATCTAAAGACTCTAGCAGAACAAAAGCAATCGAAATGTACCCTACATTATCAAAAGAGTTGGGTAAAAAAAAAGACGTAAATAAATCAGATGCCATCTTGATAGCTAGATTTTACAGCGAGACTAGATTGTTAGATAAATAAGGTAAATATAAATAATTTGATCATATTAACTAGAAAAGCGCCAAATTCATGACACATTCTAAAAGTAATCAACCATAATGGAACAAGAAATTGCAACTCAAGTTGTTGGACTAGGCGGTAGTTCAGATTTTTCTCTATGGAAACTTTTTTTAAGAGCAGATTTTGTTGTAAAATTTGTAATAATTCTTCTTATTGCAAGCTCAATTTTTTCTTGGGCGTTAATTTTTGATAAATTCAAACTATTTAAAAGTATTAATGCATCAACAGAGGACTTTGAAAAAAAGTTTTGGAAAGCTAAGTCAGCAGAAAATTTTAACAATAATCTGCCTGCAAATTCTAAAGATCCCGCAACGATAATTTTTAAAACTGCGATGACCGAGTTAATGAAAACTAAAAGACAATCATCTGCTGTTCAAGCCGCAAGAGTTGAAAGAATATTAGAAATAGCAACTGATACAGAAATTAAAAAAATTGAAAAAAATTTTACTTTTTTAGCAACTATTGGTTCTACCGCTCCATTTATTGGTTTGTTCGGTACAGTATGGGGAATAATGAATTCTTTCCAATCAATTGCAATTTCAAGAAATACAAGTTTGGCGATCGTTGCACCTGGAATTGCAGAAGCACTATTTGCAACAGCTTTAGGGTTATTAGCAGCCATTCCAGCTGTTGTCGCATATAATAAGTTTAATAGTGACTCAAAAAGATATATTTCTAAAATTGACAATTTTTCAAAAAGATTTTTATCAATAATTTAAAATGGCTTTCAAATTTAATCGCTCTAGAAACGAACCAATGAGTGAAATTAATGTAACTCCATTTGTTGATGTAATGTTAGTTTTGTTGATTATATTTATGGTGACAGCTCCTTTATTAACTGTAGGAGTTCAAGTTGATTTACCTGAGTCAGCAGCAGACTCCTTACCAGATGATCAAGAGCCATTAACTATATCAATTAATTCTAAAGGTGAAATTTATATACAAGAAATTAAAGTTGGTTATGAAAAAATTATTCCAAAACTATTAGCCATTGCAAAAAATAGAACTGATACAAGAATTTATGTTAGAGGAGATAAAACAATTAATTATGGAAGAGTTCTAGAAGTTATGGGTACATTATCTGGTGCTGGATTTTCTAAAGTAGCACTTATTTCTGAACCTTACAAAAATTAGATGAAAAATGACAAAAAGTTTAATTTATTCTATTATATTTCACTCTCTCATGATCTTGCTGACTGTGTTGAGTCTTCCTTTTATGACTAGAGAGCCAATTGATTTGCCTCCAATAGTTTCAGTCGAGTTAATCCAAATCTCTGATAAAACTAATATACCTTTTGCTCCAAAAGCGAGAAAAATTATTGAGGAGACTAAAAAAAAGGAGGAGAGAGTAGTTTCTGAACAAGCTCCACCCGCAGCTAAAGCAAAGGAAAAACCTGATAGAATACCTTTACCTGACGATAAAAAAGAGAAAAAACAAATTGTTAAAAAAAAACAAAATCCCGAAGAAGTAATCCCACAAATAAGACAATCATCAGAGTTTGAAAAAAAAGAGATAATTGACACTAATCAGATAGCAGCTTTGATTGATAAAGCTAAAGAGGTAGAGGCAGTAAAAAAAAATAAAACTGATAAATTAACTCAAAGTAGTGTAAAAAATTCTTTTGCTAGTGGCTTAACATTATCTCAAGAAGATGCCTTAAAAGCACAGATCTTTGGTTGCTGGAGTGTTCCTTTAGGTTTACCTTTTGACGATGATTTGTTAGTAAGAATTAAATTGAAATTAAAAAAAGATGGCACGATCATGAAATCTGAAATATTAGATCACCAAAGAATGAATAAACCAGGACAAAAGTTTTATAAAGTTTTAGCAGAGAGTGCTTTAAGGGCAGTAAGGTTATGCCAACCGCTAAAAGTTCCACCGACAGGATATGAAAAATGGAAAGACCTACAATTAAATTTCAACCCTACAGAAATGCTCAAGGGATAGTATGAAAAGAATATCTTTTTTTTTAATTATATTTTTCCTTTATACCAAAAGTACATATGCGTTAATAGAGATAGATATTACTAGAGGTAACTTAGATCCTCTGCCTATCGCAGTTTCACCGTTACATGTGGATGTTAAGTCAGAGACTCATAAGGATATGAATATTAAGGAATTAGGGAGTGAGATATCTAAAATAATAGAAAAAAATTTTAAAAATACAGGTTTATTTAATCCTCTTAAAAAAGAAGCATTTGTCCAAAAACCAGATATTGCTCATCTCAAACCGAGATTTGAAGATTGGAGATTAATTAAAGCACAAGCTCTGGTGACTGGCAAACTCTTGGTAAAAGATGAAAAATTAAAAGTTGAATTTAGATTGTGGGATTTAACTGCAGCTAAAGAAATGACTGCGTTAGCGTTCACAACCACACCATCAAATTGGAGAAGGGTGGCTCATATCATTTCTGACAAAATATATGAGCGTTTAACTGGTGAAGAAGGGTACTTTGATACCAGAATTATTTATGTATCAGAAAGCGGTCCTAAAAATGAAAGAATTAAAAAACTAGCTATTATGGATCAAGATGGGGCTAGCACAAAATACCTGACTTTAGGAAACGAGCTTGTTTTAACACCAAGATTTAACCCCACAAACCAAATGGTAACTTATCTTTCTTATTTTAGAAATATGCCTAGAGTTTACTTACTTGATATTGAAACCGGCATGCAAGAAGTTGTTGGTAATTTTCCTGGAATGACCTTTGCGCCTAGGTTCTCTCCGGATGGGAAAAAAATTATAATGAGTTTTGCAGAGGATGGTAATTCGGATATTTATACGATGGATTTAGAGACACGAGTCGTAGAGAGAATTACTAATCATTCTTCAATTGATACTTCACCTTCATTTTCTCCTGATGGTAAATTTATATGCTTTAACTCTGATCGTAGTGGTTTGCAGCAAATTTATGTTATGAGAAGTGATGGTAGCGACGTTAAAAGAATCACTTTTGGAAAGGGTATATATGGAACACCAGTTTGGTCTCCTAGAGGTGACCTTATTGCTTTTACAAAAGTTCGAAAAGGGAGATTTTATATTGGAGTGATGCGAACAGACGGTTCAGGAGAAAGATTATTGACAGAAAATTTTTATCAAGAGGCCCCTTCGTGGTCACCTAATGGTAGAGTTCTTGTATTCTACAGAGAGACTAAATCTGGTTCTAAGGGAGAGGGTTTTTCAGCTTCGCTTTGGTCAATAGATATAACAGGTTATAATGAGAGAAAACTAACAACAAAAACAGATGCCTCCGACCCATCTTGGTCCTCATTACTATCAAAGTGAGGGTATTTTTAATGTAAATTAAGCTTGAATAATCTTTAATAATTTGAAATATTTCAACAATAAACCCAGGGGAAAAAATGACATTTAACACGAATTTAAAAAATATACTTTTGGTAGTTTTTACTACATTGATTTTAAGTGCTTGTTCTACAGCAAAAAAATCAAATTTGGATGGCGATGTATATACCGGAAAAGAAACGGTAAAATACCTAGCTTCGGGTGTTCCAGATAGAGTATTTTTTGCGACAAACAAATCTTCTTTAACAACTGCATCGAGAGCGACTCTTAGAAAACAAGCTAAATTTCTAAGAAAAAATAAAAAACTTAATGTTACAATTGAAGGTCACGCTGATGAGAGAGGTACGAGAGAATATAACTTAGCTTTAGGTGAGCGAAGAGCGAATGCTGCTAAAGACTACCTGATGACTTATGGTATCTCTGGCAAGAGAATTTCTGTAATTAGTTATGGAAAAGAAAAGCCAGTTAATCCAGCATCAACTCCTTTAGCTTGGTCTCAAAACAGAAGATCAGTTACTGTAAAAGTAAATTAATACTTTAAATAAAGATTTAGACCCTTTAATAATTGATTATTAAAGGGTCTTTTTTTTGCCATTTTGTCTATTTAAAGATTCATAATGGATATGATTAATAAAAAATTCATTTTTTACTTATCGATTTTACTAATAAATTTGAATGTATCACTTCATGCAGAGGAAGATGAAATTTTAATACAGAGCTTGTCTGATCAAATTAAAGCTTTAAATTATGATATTAAAACATTAGAAAAAGCAGTGTACCAAAAATCAGATATTTCTTCTACATCAAGCCCAAGTCAATCTGACGGTTTAAGCGAAGATATCTTAACAAAACATCTTCTTAAATTAAGTGAGATTGAAGATCAATTCAGAGAATTAACAAATAAATTTGAAGAAGTAAATTTTAAATTAGATAAATTATCAACACGAGTTACAAAAATTCAATCAGATACTCAATTGAGATTTTCTGATCTCGAAAATACTGATGCTCCAAAAAATTTAACATCAAAGAAACAATTACCTGGATCTAGCAAACCAGCAGATTTTGGTGCGAACCCAGGTTATACTGTTTCTAATTTACCAGACAAACAAGAAACAAATTCTATTGCCAGTGCTCAAACTGTAATTACTGAAGAACCTGAAGCTAAAGAGTCATTACTACCAGATAAACCACCTAAAGAACAATATGAGTTTGCGGTTAGTTTTATGAAAGTGGGAGACTATGAAACTGCTGAATTTGCTTTACAGGAATTTATTCAAAAAAATAAAGATCATGATTTAGCGGGTAACGCTCAGTTTTGGTATGGAGAAACATTTAGAATAAGACAACTTTATTCTGATGCAGCTACAGCATATTTAGACGGTTATCAAAATTATCCAAAAAGCAAAAAAGCTCCAGACAATCTTTTGAAATTAGGTATTACAATGGTTCAATTAGGTGAAAAAGATCAGGGTTGTAAAATGATTTCTGGCGTGAAAAAAGAATATCCAAAAGCTAGCAAGTCTGTGTTACAAAAAGCTCAATATGAGCAAAAAAAATTCAAATGTAATTCTTAAGAATAACTTTGAAAATTATGAAGAATTATCAAAAATCTATTCGTCATTTTCTAAAAAATTAAAATCTTTAAAAAAGAAAACTTTTTTAGTAGCATTATCTGGTGGTCCAGATAGTTTAGCATTAACAGCTCTAGCTAAGTCTTATAGTTACAATAATAAATGTAAAATCTATTTTGTTTTAATCGACCATAACTTAAGAAAAAATTCTTCAAAAGAAGCTCACTCAGTAAAAAAATTATTAAAAAAAAAACATGTAAGTTTAAATATTATCAAAAATAAAAAAACTATAGAAAAAAACATACAAAGTGAAGCTAGAAAAATTAGATATGATTTTTTGACCTCGTTTTGTAAAAAGAAAAAAATTAAAGTTATTCTAACAGCTCATAATTTTGAGGATCAAGTTGAAACATTTTTTATTAGATTATCAAGGGGGAGTGGTTTGCATGGACTTTCCTCCATGAAAGAAATAAATACTATTACAAAAAAGATAGTTTTAGTGAGACCTTTACTAGAAACAAAAAAAACACAATTAAAAAAAATAGCTAGATTAATATTTGGTAAATTTTATAAAGATCCAACTAATACTGATAGAAAGTATCTTAGAACGAGAATAAGAAGTTTAAAAAATTCACTTGAATCAAGCGGACTAAATTATGATAGAATATTTCAATCAATTAATAACTTAGCTTCAAGCAGAGATACTTTAGATTTATTTTTTAATAAAATTTATTTAAAGATAGTAAATTTGAATAAAAAAGGAGTATTTATCAATTTTAAAGAATACAATAAGTTAAATCAAGAAATGAAATTTAGAATTATGAAAAGATCTATACAAGATTTTACTAACTCGTATTACTCTGCTCGTTCAAAAAAGATACTTAATTTAATGCAACAAATTGAGAATAATGACAAAGTGCAACACTTTTTAAGTGGATGTGTAATATTTAGAGAAAAGAATCAGTTAATTTTAAAAAAACAGAATAAAAGTATAAAATTTAATAAAAACTGACATATTTTGTCTTATTTACAACTTAATTTAAATTAGAATATACTTGTTTATTATTAATTAATGCTTATTTAGACAATATGAATTTAAAGAATCTTATAATGTGGGCAATTATAGTTTTACTTTCAGTAGGACTATTTAACATGTTTCAAGACCCAAAAAAGATAAATGCTGAAAAAAACAATCTTCCTTTCTCAGAATTCTTAAATGAAGTAGACTCTGGAAGGGTTGTTGAAGTTAAAATCCAAGGAAATAATATTTCTGGTATTTTATCAGACGGTAAATCTTTTAATACCTATTCTCCAAATTATCCTGAGCTAGTAGATAAATTAAACTCAAACGAAGTGAGCATTATAGCTTCACCAACTGAAGATAAAATGCCATCCTTACTAGGTATTTTATTATCATGGTTTCCAATGTTGTTGCTTATTGGTGTTTGGATATTTTTTATGCGTCAAATGCAGGGAGGTAAAGGTGGCGCAATGGGATTTGGAAGATCTAAAGCAAAATTATTAAATGAAGCGCAAGGAAAAGTTACTTTTAACGATGTTGCGGGCGTAGAAGAAGCAAAAGAGGAAGTTGAAGAAATTGTAGAATTTTTAAAAGACCCAAAAAAATTTAGTAGGCTTGGTGGTAAAATACCTAAAGGTGCATTATTAATTGGTCCACCAGGTACAGGAAAAACTTTATTGGCAAAAGCTATTGCAGGCGAAGCCAATGTTCCATTTTTTTCAATATCGGGATCAGACTTTGTTGAAATGTTTGTTGGCGTAGGTGCTTCAAGAGTTAGAGATATGTTTGAACAAGGTAAAAAGCATTCACCTTGTATTATTTTTATTGATGAGATTGATGCAGTCGGAAGAAGCAGAGGTGCAGGTTTAGGTGGAGGTAATGATGAAAGAGAACAAACGCTTAACCAACTTTTAGTTGAAATGGATGGTTTTGATACAAATGAAGGTATTATTTTAATTGCAGCAACTAATAGACCTGATGTTTTAGATCCTGCATTGTTAAGACCAGGAAGGTTTGATAGACAAGTAGTAGTAGGAAACCCAGACATTATTGGCAGGGAAGCGATTTTAAAAGTGCACGTTAAGAAAATTAGCACTGGTCCAGATGTAAAATTGAGAACTATTGCCAGGGGAACACCTGGTTTTTCTGGAGCTGACCTAGCAAATTTAATTAATGAGTCAGCATTATTAGCTGCTAGAAAAAATAAAAGAGTTGTCACAATGTCTGATATAGAAGAAGCAAAAGACAAAGTTATGATGGGTGCTGAAAGAAGATCAATGGTAATGTCAGAGGATGAGAAAAAATTAACAGCTTATCATGAAGGCGGTCATGCAATAGTAGCATTAAACGAAAAAGCATCAGATCCTATTCATAAAGCAACTATTATACCTAGGGGAAGAGCATTAGGAATGGTGATGAGACTGCCTGAGAGAGATCAACTTTCAGTAACTAGAGAAAAAATGCATTCTGATATAGCGGTGGCTATGGGCGGAAGAATAGCTGAAGAAATAATTTTTGGACATGATAAAGTTACTTCTGGGGCCTCATCTGATATCGACATGGTAACAAAAATGGCAAAAAATATGGTAACGAAATATGGAATGAGCAAAGAATTAGGTACCATAGCATATGGAGAAAACGAAGAAGAAGTATTTTTAGGCAGATCAGTTACAAAACAACAAAACATGTCAGAAGAAACCGCCAAAAAGGTTGATGCTGAAGTAAAAAAAATTGTAGACAAAGGTTATGAGAGAGCAAGAAAAGTTTTAACTGAAAAAATTGATGATTTACATAAAATTGCTAAAGCTCTTTTGGTTTACGAAACTCTATCCGGAGATGAAATTAGAGATTTAATCTTAAAAGATATCAAACCAACAAGATCTTTCAAAGAAGAGGATGAAAATGATGGAAAATCTTCCTCAGCACTCGGTTCGCTAGGTTTAAAGCCAAAACCTGCATTATAATCTAAACATGATAAAATATTACACTAGAGCGTGTAATTTTCATTATGGCAAATACTCAAAATTTTTAATCAATAAAAAATTAGCCCTTCCACTGTGTGGTAATAAACATATATCATTTGATAAAATAGAAATAATCACAAGAAAAAAAAATAAAATTTCATCAAAATTTATAAATTTAAAAGATATTAAAAATTTAAAAAAAGCAGAAAAGAAAAAAATTACGTTAGATCTTAATAAGATTACATCAAAAAGAAGAAATTTTTTAAAAAATATTAATTTTAGTAAACCGTCTATAATGGGAATTTTAAATTTAACTCCTGATAGTTTTTCTGATGGTGGTGTTTTTAATAACTATAAAAAAGCAAACAAACATGTAATTGATATGGTAAAATATGGTGCAAAAATTATCGATGTAGGAGGTGAGTCAACTAGACCTGGATCACAAACGATTTCAGAAAAAGAAGAATGGAGACGAGTAGAAAAAATAATTAAAAGTGTAAAAAATAAATATAAGAATATTTGTTTTTCTATTGACACACGTAAATCTGAAATAATGACAAAATCGATTAAATATGGAGTTTCATTAGTAAATGATGTATCTGGGTTTGAATACGACAAAAGCTCTTTATTAAAATTAAGAAAATACGATATTCCTAAAGTCTTACATCATATGCAAGGAACACCCAATACAATGCAGATAAAACCAAAATATAAACATGTGTTATTGGATATATATGATTTTTTTGAGAGGGGTATTTCACAAATTGATAATAAAAAAATTGTGTTAGATCCTGGAATTGGCTTTGGAAAAAATTTGAAACATAATTTGACTTTAATATCAAACATTTCTCTGTTTCATAGTCTTGGGTTTCCTATTTTGATTGGAACATCTAGAAAAAGGTTTATCAATCAAATTTCTGGAATAAATGATAGTAAAAAAAGGATCGGAGGAACAGTTGCATCTGTTTTATTTTTGTTATCGCAAGGTATTCAAATTTTTAGAGTACATGACGTGAATGAGATAAAACAATCTATGCTAGTATTTGAAAGAATACTATCTAATTAATAATAAATGACACGTAAATATTTTGGAACTGATGGAATCAGAGGAACTGTTAACCAAGGCAATATAACAGGAGAAAAATTTTTTAAATTTGGTTTAGCTTCAGGAACATACTTTAAAAATCAAAAAAAAATTAAACAAATTGCGATTATCGCAAAAGACACAAGACTATCAGGTTATACTTTAGAACCTGCATTAGTTTCTGGTTTAGTATCAGGTGGTATGCATGTAATAACATTAGGGCCATTGCCAACCAATGGCCTAGCAATGTTAACTAAATCAATGAAAGCTAATATGGGTATTATGATTACAGCATCACATAATCCATTTCATGATAACGGCTTAAAGCTTTTTGGACCTGATGGAATGAAACTTTCTAATCGAATAGAAAAAAAAATTGAAAAACTAATTGATACAAAGAATGCTAAACAATTAACTAATCCAAAATTACTTGGAAGAGTTAAACGGCTTGAAAACGGTAATGAGAGATACATAAATATTCTTAAAAAAAACTTTCCAAAAAATTTTAATTTAAAGGGTACAAAAATAGTCTTAGATTGTGCAAATGGCGCTGCTTATAAAGCCGCTCCAAAACTTTTAAAAGATCTTGGTGCTAAAGTTTTCCCAATTGGAGTAAAACCTAATGGATTAAATATTAATAGAAAATGTGGATCAACTTATCCTTCTAAAATTTGTTCTGCTGTTAAAAAATTTAAAGCACACATTGGAATTTCATTCGATGGAGATGCAGACAGAGTAATAATGTGTGACGAAAAAGGAAAAATTAAAGATGGTGATCAAATAATTGCCATGCTTGCGAAAAGATGGAAATCTAAACATATTCTTAAGGGGGGTGTAATAGGTACTTTAATGTCAAATCTAGGTTTAGAAAAATATTTAGATAATGAAAAAATTAAGTTTTCAAGAGCACAAGTAGGAGATCGTTATGTTAAAGAAAAAATGAAAAAAATGAATTATAATTTAGGAGGAGAGCAGTCAGGTCATATAATACTTGGTAAATTTGCAACTACTGGAGACGGTTTGTTAGTAGCTTTGGAGGTTTTATTTTCTTTACGAAAAGGTAAAAAGGCGAGCGAGCTTTTAAATGTATTTAAACCTTTACCTCAAATTTTGGAAAATGTTATAGTCAAAGATAAAAATGTAATTTTTAAAAAGAATTGTAAACAAGCAATATTGAAAGCAAATAAAATTATGAAAAAAAAAGGAAGAGTCTTAGTAAGAAGGTCTGGAACTGAACCAAAAATAAGAATTATGGCTGAGTCTCAAGATAGAAGTCTTATAATCAAATGCATTAAACTAATTAGACAGTCGATAAAACGTTGAAACCTAAATCAAAAGTATTAATAATTGCAGGTTCCGATTCATCTGGTGGCGCAGGAATTCAAGCTGATATTAAAACAGTAACAACTCTTGGTAGTTATGCAATGACTTCTGTAACAGCTGTAACATCACAGAATACAACGGGGGTAAATAAAGTTGTTTCAATTAACCCTAAAATTATTAAAGATCAAATACTATTTACATGCAGAGACATTAAACCAGATGCGATTAAAATAGGAATGCTCCATTCATCACAAATTATTAATTATGTTTTACAAGCTTTAAATAAGATTAATAACAAAAAGATAATTTTAGATCCAGTTATGATTGCAAAAGGTGGAACCCCCTTAATAAATAAGTCAGCTGTAAATATCTTAAGAAAAAAATTGATTAAAAAAGCTTATTTAATAACCCCAAACATTCCAGAAGCTGAAATACTAACTAAAATAAAAATTTTAAACCTAGAAGATAAGATTAAAGCTGCTAAAATTTTATTAAGATTAGGTGTCAAAAATGTTTTAATTAAGGGTGGTCATAAAAAATCAAAATTTGTGGAAGATGTTCTTGTAAGCGATAAGACTGTTAATGTTTTCAAGAATAAAAAGATAAAGACAAGAAACACACATGGTACAGGTTGTACATTATCCAGCGCTATCACAACTTTTATTTCATGTGGAAAACCTTTAAAGAAATCCTGTGAGTTAGGCATTAAATATGTTAATCAAGCAATAGGATCTAATCCTAATTATGGAAAAGGACATGGTCCTATTAATCATTTAAATTCAATACTTTTAAATAATAGATTTAAATAATGAAAAATATAGTTGTTGTTGGCTCACAATGGGGAGATGAAGGAAAAGGCAAAATAGTTGATTGGCTTTCTAGTCAAGCAGATGTTGTTGTTCGCTTTCAAGGAGGTCATAACGCAGGTCATACTTTAGTTATTGATAAAAAAGTTTTTAAATTAAGACTTTTACCATCAGGAATTGTCCGTGATGGAAAAGTGTCTATTTTAGGTAATGGTGTTGTTATCGACCCCTGGGCTTTGTTGGATGAAATAAAAGAGATTAAGAAAAAAGGAATTAACATTACCCCAGAAAATTTTATGATATCAGAGACTGCTTCTCTAATTTTACCGTTTCATCAAGAAATGGATGAATTGAGAGAAGATGCTGCAGGAAAAGGTAAAATAGGAACTACAAAAAGAGGTATTGGCCCATGCTATGAGGATAAAGTAGGCCGAAGGTCAATACGGGTAATGGATCTTAGATCAAAGAGCAATCTTGAGAGTAGATTGGAAAATGTATTGACACACCATAATTTAATAAGAAAAGGACTAAAAAAGAAAATACTCAAAAAAGATGACTTAAAAAAAGAATTATTGAAGATAGCTCCTGATATCTTAAAATTTGCAAAACCAGTTTGGTTAATATTAGAAAATTTTATAAAAGAGAGAAAAAAGATTTTATTCGAGGGCGCCCAAGGAATTCTTTTGGATGTAGACCATGGTACATATCCTTATGTAACATCTTCAAATACTGTTCCAGCAATGGCTGCTACAGGAACTGGTTTAGGCCCTAATAAGATTAATTATGTTCTAGGCATAACCAAAGCTTATACTACTAGAGTAGGTAGTGGACCATTTCCTACTGAACTTAAAGATAAAATTGGTGAAAGTCTTGGGAAAAGGGGTAAAGAATTTGGAACGGTTACCTCAAGGAAGAGAAGATGCGGCTGGTTCGATGGTGTTTTAGTTCGTCAAACAATTAAAATTGCTGGTATAAATGGGATCGCATTGACTAAGTTAGATGTTCTGGATGAATTAAAAGAAATTAAGATTTGCATTGGTTATAATTTAAACGGTAAGAAGTTGGATTATTTGCCTTCAGCTTCTGAGGATCAGTTTAATGTTAAACCAATATACAAAACTTTCCCAGGATGGCAAAACCCTACACAAGGAATAAGGAATATTTCAGATTTACCAGAAAAGGCAAAAAATTATATTTACGCATTAGAGGATTTTATCGGTGCTAAAATATCTAGCATTTCTACGAGTCCCGAGAGAGAGGATACAATATTAATCGAAGACCCCTTCAAGACTTAATTTTTTGGAAGTAAGTTTTTAGATTTACTTGCATTAATCATAGATTTTTGTAATTTTTCAAATGCCTTAGTTTCAATTTGTCTTATTCTTTCTCGGCTAATTTTATATTTTTTACTTAACTCTTCTAGTGTTTTTGGATTTTCAGACAATCTTCTAAAACTGATAATTTCTTTTTCTCTGTCATTTAGTATTTTCATCGCATCTTTGAGCAACTCTTTTTTATCTTCATATTCTTGTTTTTGTGAAACTAACAATTCTTGATCTAAACTATCATCCACTAACCAGTCTTGCCATTCATCGGTTTCACCACTTTTAATTGGATCGTTTAAAGATTTTTCTTGACCCATCATTCTTCTATTCATGTTGATTACCTCATCAGAGTCAACGTCTAATCTTTTTGAAATCTCACTTACATGCTCATCTTTCAGATCACCTTCTTGTCCAGGAGCTATTTGATTTTTTATTTTTTTTAAATTAAAAAAAAGTTTTTTTTGAGCAGTAGTTGTACCCATTTTTACTAAACTCCAAGATCTCAAAACGTACTCTTGAATTGAAGCTTTTATCCACCACATTGCATAAGTTGCTAATCTAAATCCTTTATTAGGATCAAATTTTTTTACTGCTTGCATTAAACCTATGTTTCCTTCAGATATTAATTCATTTACTGGCAATCCATAACCACGATATCCCATTGCTATTTTGGCCACTAGTCTTAAATGGCTTGTTACTAATTTATGTGCAGATTGTAAATTTCCATTTTCCCGCCAATTCTTAGCCAGCATGTATTCCTCTTCAGCATCAAGCATCGGAAACTTTTTAATTTGAGTTAAATAAAGCGAAAGCCCTCCTATTGAAGGAGTAGGTAAATTACTCATGGTTTTATCATCATTCATGTATCTGTGATTTATATATTAAATTTGATTTTTCAACTACTAAGTTTTTTCAATAAATCTAACAATTTTTTAAAATCAGGAGGCAAATCAGACTTAAAATTAACAAATTTGTTTTTTGTAGGGTGAATAAACCCTAAACTACTAGCATGTAAAGCTTGACCTTTTAAATTTGAAAATTTTTTATAAAATTTTTCGTTAATTTTTTTAAATACTGTATTTTTTTTTCCATATTGTTTATCACCTAGCAATGAAGAGCTTTTATACTTCATATGAACCCTTATTTGATGAGTTCTTCCAGTTTCTAAATTACATTTTATTAAACTTATTTTTGGAACATCTTTGATATCAAAAACTTTTAATGTTTCATAATTGGTAACGGCTTTTTTTCCACTAAAGTCACTAACTGCCATTAGCTGTCTATTTTTTTTATTCCTAGAAATAAATGTTTCTATTTTACCACTTAACGGCCTTATAACTCCCCAAATTAAACATAAATAATTTCTTTTTATAGAATGGTCGCTAAATTGTTTTCCAAGTTTTGAGTGAGATAAATTATTTTTGGCTACAACCAAAAGACCACTAGTATCTTTATCAATTCTATGAACAATACCTGGCCTCATTTCTCCATTTATACTGGATAATTTATTCTTATATTTATGAAATAATGCATTAGCTAAAGTATCTTTTTTATTTCCAGCACCTGGATGAACTACCATGCCTTTAGGTTTGTTAATAATTAGAATATCATTATCTTCATATCTAATATCTAATTTAATTTTACTAGGTTTCAGTTTTTCTTCCACAACTGAGGAAAATTTTATCTCTATTTCATCGTATAATTTCACTTTTTTAGAAGGTGAATTAATAGTTGCCTTATTAATTTTTACATTATTCAAATTAATAAACTTTTTAATGTTGGACCGAGTTAAATTTTCTATTTTTTTTGATAAAAAAACATCAAGTCTTGTAGAATCATCGTCTTGTGAAACAAAAAATTTTATTGTGTTATTCATTAATTAATTTACATTAGCACCATGCGTTCGTAGCTCAACTGGATAGAGCGCCTGACTTCGGATCAGGAGGTTGAGGGTTCAAATCCTTCCGGGCGCACCATTGAT
Organism: Pelagibacteraceae bacterium AG-325-J13; assembly: GCA_003282835.1. GTDB lineage: Bacteria > Pseudomonadota > Alphaproteobacteria > Pelagibacterales > Pelagibacteraceae > Pelagilacustribacter. The sequence goes on from QBYL01000002.1 coordinate 114,677, forward strand.
TAAATTATCCATTTTTTTAATTTTTCTTTATTATCAATAATATATTTTGGAAATGAATTATCAATATCTACCTTTTTTAGTTTGAAACCTCTTTCAAGAACATCCTTGCCGGTTTCAATTTTAGATCTAATGTTATCTTCTTTTGTAATTGAGCTTTTATTAAATTCACCATGAGCAAAAGATTGAATTTTTGTTGAAATATTTTCTGGTGATTGTAGATAGGCAAAATGCCAGCCACCATTTTGTATAATTTGTATGTTCTTTAACTTATCTATTCTCCAGAAAGGGTATTTCTTAAATTTAAGATCCCGTATCCATTGTGGTGACTTAAAGTTTTTTTTTAAACAAATTTTAGATCCATGCCAGTTATTTTCCTCTAAATTACAAAAATTTAGTTTATACATAAACATTTTTTGTGAGAAGACAGCATAATTTTTTTTGTTGAACTCATTAAGTTTGTTTAGGTCTGGAATTTCATCCACATCAGATAATATTATTAAGTCATCATCTCTAGCATCTTTAATTCCTTTCATGAGAGAGTTTCTTTGATGCTTTTCTACTAAAGATTCCCCACCTACGTGTGGTTTCTTAATATTTTCAGGAGTATCATCGACAATTATATAACTAATCTTATCTTTAAATTTCTTAAAATTATTTATATTAAAATTTAGTTTTTTTGGCTTACCTTGATGGTTAACAGTTGACTCTACAATAACAAATTTATTTACGAACTCACTAAGAATATTGAATCTTAAATCAACTATATGATCTTCATTAAAGTACTGAAAACAGTCATAAATCAACATATCTATCTTTTTGTGAATGTAGCTATTCCGATTTTTTTTCCCTCAATTATGGATGAAGAACAATGTAAGTGAGTTCTATCAAAAATTAACATCGAACCTACTTCCCACTCATAAATAAGTTCAACCTCCAAACCTTTCAAATTTTCAATATTTTCATGCTTTAAATATTTTTCGTGTATTGCTTTATCAAACGGTCTATCGCCATACATTTTTAGGTGTTCAGATGACCTCTTATTCTGACCATAATTTAAATTTTTTCTTTTTAATTCTTCAGGGTCTTGCGTAAAGTTTGTAGAACCGTCATAAAATCTATTCTTAAAAATAACGGTGCTGCCTACGGGTGTTAGAGGAATTAAGCTTTGCTTGTATATTAAATTTTGAGCTTCGAAACCTGCATCAACATGCAGACCTATTGGGGCATAACTTTCCTGAATCAAGCCAAATATATCTTTATCATTTTCATCTTGTAAATTGTCCATTTTAAATTCACCAATTTCATTTTTTAACTTTTCAACAAATAATTTTTCTAATTTATCACTATATCCTTGTAGCCATCTTTTTTTTATAACATTCTGTTTTTTATTATGAACTGTCGTAGGGAGATCTTTATAAAGTTTTAAAAATTCTTCTATTTCCCCTGCATTAAATAAATTTTTAATTACTTTAGGGGGTGACTCAAATTTTTTAATTTCCTCAATTTTTTTTTGCATAATTTTATTCTCCCATATTAATTAAGGTGCCATTTTTTTTGGCTCCAAAATAAGACATATAAAATACAATTACTCCAATCGCAAAGTATATTAGAGATATACATATTGACTTCACTATTTCATACATATTGACGCTATTAGTTAATAATATATTTCTCATTTCTTCAAAAATATGGACTAGAGGTAATGCTTTGGCGATTATTTGAAGTGTTTCAGGCAAGATTGTAATTGGGTAGTAAATACAGCCAAGTGGCGCTAAAAAGAAAAGACTCGCCCAAGCTATATTTTCAAACGATGGTCCAAATCTTAATAAACCTGATGTTACTAATAATCCTAAGGTGACACCAAAAATGTATAAGCTTATCATTAAAAAAAACAAAGGTATTCCAAGTTCAAATATAGAAACACCAAAAAGAGGAATAGCAAGAATTGATGCTGGTATAAGACCGATCAATGTTCTAAAAATTGCAGTTACAGTTAATGATGTAATTATTTCACTGATTTTAATTGGAGCAATAAATAAATTCGTGAAGTTTCGGCTCCAAATTTCTTCAAGAAACATAATATTATAACTGATACTCGCTCTAAATAAAAAATCGTATAGAATTGCAGCAGTCAAAATAACTCCTACAGTATTACTATAATAATCAGAATTTAATGTAAAAAATTTTGAGATAAATCCCCACAAAAATATTTGAACTGTAGGCCAATAAATCAAGTCAATAATTCTTGGCAATGAACTAGAAATTAAGTAAATATGTCGAAGACTTAATGCATAAATTCGACTAAATCTCATCTTCACTCCTTGCAAGTTTTAAAAAAGTTTCTTCTAAATTTTTTCTTCCATGTTTTTTGATCATTTCTTGGCAAGTACCTTCATCAATAATCTTACCTCTTTTCATCATAATTATGCTATCGCATAGCCGCTCAACTTCTGACATGTTATGTGAAGCTAGCAGTATCGTAACTTTTTTTCTTTTTTTATAGCTTTCAATATAACCTCTAACATAATCCCCAGTATCAGGATCTAAACTCGCAGTTGGTTCATCTAAAAATAAAATTTCAGGATCATTTATAAGTGATTTGGCTAATGTAACTCTATTTTTTTGTCCAGAAGATAGTTCTCCAGTTTTTTTATTTAAAAAAATGTCAATATTTAAATCTTTCGACAATTCATTAATTTTATTTTCTAAATGTTCAACACCATATAATCTTCCATAAACTTCTAAATTTTGTTTCACAGTTAGTTTTTTTGGTAACTCAACGTATGGAGATGCAAAATTCATTCTGTTTAGAATACTAACTCTATCAATTTGTTCTAAATTTTTATTATTTATAATAATCTCTCCTTCTGATGGCGTTATTAAACCAAGCAACATACCTATAGAAGTAGTTTTACCACAACCATTAGCTCCAAGCAGTCCAACTGTTTTATTTTCCTCTATAGTAAAATTTATCTTATTTACAGCAATATTATCTTTAAATCTTTTACTTAAATTCTTAACTTGTATGTTCATTTAATTTGAAGCTCTTTTTAATCTATCGTTAATAGCTATACCAATACCTTTATTTGGAATTTTAACAACATAAATTTTTTTGTATCTATCTTTTTTAATTTTTCTAAATATTTCGTATAATTTAGAAGCAGCTTCTTTTAAATTTGATGTCCTGCTTAAATTATAAAAATTTTTTTTATTTTTATATTTTTTGCCAAAAGTAATTAGAGCACAATTTTTTTTGCAATTTTTTTGATTAATTATCACGGGAATGCCCGGAGAGTAGTGTTTGCTCAATAAACCTGGAGATTTAGATGTTCTATTATTATTAATTATGTTAAGTTTAATTTTTAATACTTGGTTTATATTTTCAGGAGTAATCAATCCAGGTCTAAGAATTTTAGGATGACCAGTGAGATCAATTACAGTTGACTCTATACCTAAATTCGCTTTTCCACCATCAATTATCATCTTAATTTTTTTCTGGAATTCGTCAGCTACATTTTTTGCGCTCACCGGGCTCACTCTAGAAGATTTATTAGCACTCGGCATTGCTAATGGAAATTCAATGTTTTTAAGTAAAGAATTCATAACTCGGTGATTCGGAAATCTAATCGCAACTGAGTTTAAGTTTGCTGTTGCAGAAAATTTTACTTTACTTTTTTTTTTTCTTTTTAAGATAAAAGTTATCGGTCCGGGGCAAAATTTTTTATATAATTTATAAAAATTCTTATTCATTATTACATCTTGCTCTGCTCGTTTGTAATTAAAATAGTGTATGATTAAAGGATTTCTTTTTGGTCTATTTTTGAATTTATAGATCTTATTAATGGACTCACTCATATAAGCGTTTCCAGCCAAACCATAAACAGTTTCTGTTGGCAAACCTACTACATTTCCCTTCTTTAAGTTTACAATAATTTTGTGTAGTATTTTTTTATTGAAATTAAATATATTTGAATAGCTATTTTTCATAATGTAATTATTATAAATCTAATGAAGAATGAAAATATTCCAGCTGATATTAAAAGTAAATCATTAAAAGAGACTAGAGACGAAATAGATCAGATTTTAAATAAACTTGAAAAGAAAGACGTGAATTTAGCCGATTCAGCGATTGATTATAAAAGGTTGATACAGCTAAATAAACATGTAGATAATTTATTTAGATTAAAAGTAAAAGAGATTTCATCAAAAAATAAATGATTGAAAAAAAATTAATTAATAATGGAAAAAAAGTAGATAAGTTTTTGCTTTCTTATATTAAAAAACAGGAGAAATCTTTATTAATTAACCCTATGAAGTATGGAGTAATATCTGGTGGAAAAAAAATACGCTCAACCATAATAATTGATACAGGAAAAATATTTAATATTAGTCAAAAAAGATTAATCAATATTTGTGCTAGTGTGGAATGTATTCACTCTTACTCTTTGATACATGATGATTTACCATGTATGGATGATGATAAATTTAGAAGAGGTAAACCTTCAACCCATATGAAATTTGGGGAAGCTTCTGCGGTGTTAGCAGGCAATTCGTTACTTACACTTGCTTTTGAAATAATTTCAAACAAAAATTATCAAATTAATTCAAAAATAAAAAATGAAATTATTAGATCTTTAGCCTTTTGTTCTGGTCATACTGGTATAGCAGGTGGCCAAGAACTTGACCTCAAATTTGAAGGAAAGAAAAAAACTCTGAATAACATTTTAATTATGCAAAAGAAAAAAACAGGAAAATTATTTGGTTTTTGTTTGTATGCAGTTGGTGCAATAGCAAACAAAAATGAGAAAGAAAAAAAAAATTTAATCATTTTGGGAGAACAAATTGGTCTTTTATTTCAAATTGCTGATGATTTTTTAGATTTTAAAGGGTCGACAAAACAGTTGGGAAAATTGACTAGAAAAGATAGCAAAAAAGGAAAATCTACTTTAATTGACTTGCTGGGATATAAAAAAGCTTATAATTATGCAAATATATTAAAGAAAAAAATATTGCTTAAGTTAAAGAAACATGGAAAAAAAGCGAAGGATTTATCAGAAACTATAGAATTTATACTTGAGAGAAATTTTTAATGACTAAATTAATCAGACAGATAAACTTTCCATCAGATCTTAGAAAATTAAAAAAAAGTCAATTACTTCAAGTCTCAAATGAATTAAGAGAAGAATTGATTGATGTAGTATCAGAAACTGGCGGTCATCTTGGAGCAGGATTAGGTGTAGTAGAGTTGACCGTTGCTCTACATTATGTTTTTGACACCCCAAAAGATAAACTAGTGTGGGATGTGAGTCATCAATGTTATCCGCATAAGATAATTACTGGAAGGAAAGATAGAATAAAAACACTAAGAAAAGGCGGTGGGCTTTCAGGTTTCACTAAAAGGACTGAGAGCGAATATGATCCTTTTGGTGCCGCACATAGTTCAACTTCTATTTCGTCAACTCTGGGAATGGCTGTGGCAAAAAAATTATCAAATAACAACAATAATGTTATCGCAGTTATTGGTGATGGAGCAATGAGCGCTGGAATGGCTTACGAGGCAATGAATAATGCTGGTGCCCTTAAATCTAAACTTATAGTGGTTTTAAACGATAATGATATGTCAATTGCAAAACCTGTAGGAGCAATGAGCAAATATTTAGCAAAACTTTTATCAGGAAAATTATACTTTAGTTTTAGAGAAACAGTAAAAATGATAATTTCAGCTTTTTCAAAAAGATTTAGCCAAAAGGCAGGTAAAGCAGAAGATTTACTAAGAGGAATAGTATCAGGCGGTACTTTATTTAGTGAACTTGGTTTTTATTATATTGGTCCATTAGATGGTCATGATGTAGATAGTTTAGTACAAATATTCGAAAATGTTAAAAATTCAAATCATCAAGGACCAATTTTAATTCATGTGAGAACCCAAAAAGGAAAAGGTTATAAACCAGCAGAAGACTCTGGTGATAAATATCATGGTGTATCTAAATTTAATGTAGTCACAGGAGAACAAACTAAGTCAAAATCACATGTTCCTTCATATACTAAAGTATTTGCTGAAACATTGATTAAACATGCTGAACAAGACACTAAAATTATTGGAATTACAGGAGCTATGCCATCAGGAACTGGATTAAACCTTTTTGAAAAAAAGTTTCCAGACAGAACTTTTGATGTCGGAATAGCTGAACAACATGCTGTAACTTTTGCAGCAGGTTTAGCAACAGAAGGATATAAACCATATGCAGCAATTTACTCAACTTTCCTTCAAAGAGCTTACGATCAAGTTGTTCACGATGTTGCAATACAATCTTTACCAGTTAGATTTGCTATTGATAGAGCAGGTTTAGTTGGAGCAGACGGACCAACTCATGCTGGCTCATTTGATATTACATATCTATCTACTTTACCCAATTTTGTTGTTATGGCTGCAAGTGATGAAGCAGAATTAGTTAAAATGATAAATACCTCAGTTAATATCAACGATCGACCTTCAGCTTTCAGATACCCGAGAGGAAATGGAACTGGAATTTCACTACCATCAATTGATAAAACTTTAGAAATTGGCAAAGGCAGGATCATTCAAGAAGGAAAGAAAGTTGCATTAATAAATTTTGGAACAAGATTAGAAGAGTGTAAGAAAGCTGCAGAAATTTTATTTAATAAGGGTGAAAAAATTACTATTATAGATGCAAGGTTTGCTAAACCTCTGGACGAAAAATTGTTAATGGAAGCGGCAAACAATCATGAGGTTTTGATTACTATTGAAGAGGGATCTATAGGGGGATTTGGATCACATGTAATGCAATTTTTGTCTGACAGAGGAGTATTCGATAAAGGATTGAAATTTAGATCAATGATATTGCCCGATATATTTATTGACCAAGATACTCCTGAAAAAATGTATGAGATAGCCGGATTAGATAGTTCATCAATCGCCAATAAAATACAAGAGACATTAAATTCAAATATTGTTTTAGCTAAAAATAAAAGTAATATTTCTTAACTACACTGAGCTCGATGCATTAATAAGTGATCAAGTAAAACACAACTGATCATTGCTTCACCAATAGGAACTGCTCTAATACCTACACACGGATCATGTCTTCCTTTAACTGAAATTTTTGTATTCTTACCTTTTTTATCGATTGTTTCTCTTGTGTTTAAAATGGATGAAGTTGGTTTGACTGCAAAAGACGCAACAATATCTTGACCCGAGGAAATACCTCCTAAGATTCCACCAGCATGATTGGACTTAAATTTGATTTTACCAGATGCTTTTCTAATTTCGTCAGAATTTTCTTCACCACTTAAAAAAGCTGCATTCATTCCTGATCCAATATTCACTCCCTTTACAGCATTGATGCTCATTAGTGCAGCGGAAATATCTGTATCTAATTTTGAATAAATGGGAGCACCTAAACCAACAGGTATTCCTGATGCCCTTAATTCAATTACCGCTCCACAAGAAGAACCTGCTTTTCTGACAGCTAAAAGATATTTTTCCCACAACTTTACAGATTTTTTGTCAGGGCAAAAAAAGGGATTTTTTCTTATTTCAGAGTTGTTCCAATTCTGTTTATCGCAAGACATTAAACCTAATTGTGTTACAGCTCCGATAACATTGAATTTTTTTCCTAAAATTTTCCTTAATACAATTTTTGCGACTGCACCTGCTGCAACTCTGCAAGCAGTTTCTCTGGCAGATTGTCTGCCTCCACCTCTGAAGTCTCTAATTCCATATTTTTTAAAATAAGTGAAGTCTGCATGTCCAGGTCTAAATTTATCTTTTATAGACTCGTAATCTCTTGATTTTTTATCTTCGTTATAGATTATTATAGATATTGGAGTACCAGTCGTTTTACCTTCGAAAACACCAGATAATATAATTACCTTATCTGACTCTTTGCGCTGAGTTGTGAATTTTGACTGACCTGGTCTTCTTCTATCCATATCTTGTTGAATATCTTTCTCAGAAATCATAATATTTGGAGGACATCCATCAATTACACAGCCAATTGCAGGGCCATGAGATTCCCCCCAAGTGGTGAATCTAAATATTTTTCCAAAAGTATTAAAAGACATAGTTATTTAATGTATAAATTATTTTACAGAATATATGAATCAAAAAAATGGCAAAAATTCAATGGGATTAGATAGTTGTTTTGAAGAACTAGACAATCCGATTGATTTATTCAAAAAATGGTTTTCAGAAGCTGAAAAAAACGAGATTAATGATCCAAATGCGGTCGCAGTAGCGACATCGAATAATGAAAATCAGCCGAATGTAAGAATGGTGCTACTTAAGGGATTGAATAATAAAGGTTTTGTTTTTTACACAAATTTTAACAGTCAAAAGGGCAAAGAATTAAAAGAAAACTCAAAGGCCTCAATGTGTTTTCATTGGAAAAGTTTAAGAAGGCAAGTACGTATAATAGGGAGTGTAGAAGAAGTTTCACCAGCTGAGGCAGATGATTATTACAATTCAAGACCATATAAAAACAGAATAGGAGCATGGGCTTCCTCTCAATCTGAAAAATTAGATAGTAGACAAACTTTTTTAAAAAAAATTGAACAATTTGAAAAAAAATTTGTTAATAAAGATAAAGTACCTAGGCCACCTCACTGGTCTGGTTGGCGTGTTATTCCTCATGAGATAGAATTTTGGTTAGATGGTGATGGAAGAATACATGAGAGACTTGTTTACATAAAAGAAGATAATAAATGGAAGAAAAAAATGTTATATCCTTAAAAAGATCTATTTAAACTAAAACTAGTTAAGTTTTGTAATATTTTTTTATCATCGCTATCCGGAAATATTCCAAGAGAGTCATAAGAAACATTAACAAAATATTCTGCTCTTTTCATACTAGCTTCAATAGCTTTATATTTATAAATTAAAGCTAAGGTTTCACTAAAATCATCTTCAGTTCTTTTCTCCTTTTGCAGAACATCAATTAAATAATTTCTTTCTTCGTCATTTCCTTTTTGAAAAACTATAATTAATGGAAGTGTTACTTTTCCTTCAAAAAAATCTTTACCAATTTCTTTTCCAAAAAATTTATCTTTACCATAATAATCAAGAGCGTCATCTGCAATTTGAAAAGCTAAACCTAAATTTTTACCATACGACTCTAAAGCTCTTTTTTCTTTGTCATTGCTACCAGCCAAACATGCGCCTGTCTTAGTAGCAGCTGAAAAAAGAGAAGCTGTTTTTAAATTAATAATATCAATGTATGTATCTTCTAATAAATCTGCTTCTCCTTTATGTTGTAATTGTAAAACTTCACCTTGTGCAATTTTTGCTGAAGTTGACGACAAAAGTTTTAATATTTCTAAGTCACCATCTTCAACCATTATTTCAAAACACCTACTTAGAAGATAATCCCCAACTAAAATTGAGGATTGATTACCCCAAACTGAATTAGTTGTTTTTATTCCTCTTCTTAAAGAACTTTCATCTATTACATCATCATGTAGTAATGTCGCTGAGTGTATTAATTCAACACACGCAGCTAAGTTTATATCTCTCTCCCCCAATAAATAGCCAGATAATTTAGCTGATCCAAGTGTTAACAGTGCCCTTAGTCTTTTTCCACCTGATTGAAGATGATGATCACTCATTTTTTGAATAAGATTTACTTCGCTTTTTAATCTTAAATTAATAACCGATTCTACCTTAATAAGTTTTTTACTAAGTAAATTTTTGAGCTCAACATATGCAGAGTTAGCTGATTTTTTTAGTGGTATTACTGATCCCATAGAATACCTTTATATTTGATTTATTAATTAATAAATTTTTTAAATTACTCCCTTATGACGCACCTATGATTCAACCTTAAGTAGCGTAAGAAATTTATTAAAATTTAAACTATTACTGTTATAAGAGTATTAATAACAATCTTTATAATATGTTTTCAATATTTAAAAAAAAAACAGTAATTCCTCATGTAAGATTGACCGGCATAATTGGTTCTGGAGGTAGATTTAAACAAGGCATGGAATTAGCCAATCAAAGAGATATTCTTAAGAAAGCTTTTTCTCTTAAAAAAATATCACATGTCGCTATTTCAATAAATTCACCAGGAGGGTCACCAGTGCAGTCTCATCTAATTTATAGCTATATCAGAGATCTGGCTGAGAAAAAAAAAGTAAAAGTAATAATTTTTGCCGAAGATGTTGCTGCATCTGGAGGATATTTTATTGCATGCGCAGGTGATGAAATTTATGCAAATTCAAGTTCAATTATTGGTTCAATTGGAGTTATTTCGGCTTCATTTGGTTTTAAAGACTTAATTCAAAAAATTGGAATAGAGAGAAGAGTATATACTGCTGGAAAAAATAAAAGCACATTAGATCCTTTCGCGTCAGAAAAAGAAGAAGATGTTAAAAGATTAAAAAATATACAACTCGAACTTCATGCTGACTTCATTAAAGTAGTTGAAACGAGCAGAGGTTCAAAATTGAAAGACCCAGAAAAAAATAATATTTTTACTGGTGAATTTTGGACTGGCAAGACAGCGCTTAAATTAGGTTTGATTGATGGCATTGGTAATGCCGATCAAGTTTTAAAAGAAAAATTTGGTGAAAAAGTAGTGATCAAAAACTTTGAAAAACGAAAAGGTTTTCTTGCTAAAAAACTATCTTCATCAATTACAGATCCAGTAGAAAAAATAATTAATCAATTAGAAGAAAAATCGATGTGGCAAAAATTTGGTTTATAAATGCCAGGTAAAAAGAAAACTAAAACTAAATATTTATCTTTTCAAGAAATAATAATGAACTTACAAAAATTCTGGGATAAAAACGGCTGCGTAATTTTACAACCATATGATTTAGAAGTAGGTGCAGGAACTTTTCATCCAGCTACAACTTTAAGATCTCTTGGACCTAAACCATGGAAAGCCGCCTATGTGCAACCCTCCAGAAGACCAACTGACGGCAGATATGCGGAAAACCCAAATCGTTTGCAACATTATTATCAGTTTCAAGTAATTATAAAACCTTCACCAAAAAATATTAAACAAACATATTTAAAAAGTTTAGCTGCAATAGGTATTGATGTTAAAAATCATGACATAAGATTTGTTGAAGATGACTGGGAAAGCCCAACTCTAGGAGCTTCTGGTCTTGGATGGGAAGTCTGGTGTGATGGTATGGAAATAACTCAATTTACTTATTTTCAACAAATGACAGGGATTGAATGCAAACCTGTACCAGTAGAGATAACTTATGGGTTAGAGAGACTTTGTATGTTTGTACAAGGAAAAAGCAATGTCTTTGATTTAGATTGGAATAATACAGGTGTTAAATATAAAGAAGTTTTTTTTCAGTCAGAACAAGAATTTTCAGCATACAATTTTGAATTTGCTAATACAGATACATTATTAAAAAATTTTGAATCTACAGAAAATGAATGTAAGTCTCTGCTAAAAAAAAATCTTTCGCTTCCAGCTTATGATCAATGTCTAAAAGCTAGTCATATATTTAATCTTTTAGATGCCAGAGGGGTTATAGGAGTAGCTGAAAGAACAGGGTATATAACAAGAATACGTGATTTAGCCAAGGGTTGTGGATCTTTATGGCTTAGGTCACAAAATTAAGATTTATGGGTGAATTAATATTGGAGTTATACAGCGAGGAAATTCCACCGCAATTACAAATTGAAGCAAGAAAACAACTAAAAGAGTTAATTGAAAAAGCTTTCCTAGAGGAAAATATAAATTACAAAAAAATTTTTTCTTACTCATCACCTACTAGGTTAAGCTTAATAGTAATAGGTCTCCCTGATGAGTTAAAAATAAAATCAAAAGAAATAAGAGGTCCTAAAGTAAATTCTCCTGATTTAGTTTTACAAAATTTTACCAAAGCTAAAAACGTTTCTTTAAAAAACCTTTATGAAAAAAACACTGATAAAGGAAAATTTTTTTTTTTAAAAACAAAATCAAAAAAAGTTTTGATAAAAGACTTGCTTCCATCATTAATTCCAAAATTATTATCCATGATAAGTTGGAAAAAGTCTATGAAATGGTCCGATCATGATTTATCTTGGGGTAGACCTTTAAGGTCCATTTTTTTATTATTTAATAATAATAAACTGCCTATTAAATTCGATCACTTAGATAGCGTGGATTATATCACAATTGAAAATGATCTAAATATCAAAAAAATGAAAGTCAAGAATTTTAAAGAATATATTTCAATTTTAAAAAGCAATAAAATTTTTGTGGATCAAAGTGAGAGAAAAAAAATTATTTTACAAAAAATTAATTCTATCGGTAAGTCAAAAAACTTTAAAGAATATATTAATCAAAATCTTTTAGAAGAAGTGGTAAATATTGTAGAAAATCCGAATATTTTACTAATAAGTTTCGGTAAAAAATATTTAGAAATACCTGAAGAAATTATTATTTCTACTTTAGAAAAGCATCAAAGATATTTCCCAATATTTGATAGTAGGGGTCGATTAACTAATAATTTTTTTGTGGTGACTAATAAAAAAGATGAGAAGAAATTGATCAAACAAGGTAATCAAAGAGTAGTAGAAGCCAGATTAGCTGATGCTAAATTTTTTTGGGATAAGGATAGATCTAAAAACTTAATTAAACAAATTACCAATTTAAAAGCAATAATGTTTTATGAAAAATTAGGAACAATTTATGATAAAACACAAAGAATAAGACAGCTTGCGGCACTTCTTTCAGATGATTTAAATATAAATAAAGAAAAAATACAAGTTGCTGCGTCAATTTCTAAATCTGATCTTTGCTCTGATTTAGTGAAAGAATATCCAGAGCTCCAGGGAGTCATGGGTAAGTATTTTGCTTTGTCTCAAGGATTTGATTATGACGTTGCTAATTCTGTAAGTGATCACTATTTGCCACTCGGGTTGACTTCAGAAATACCTAAAAAACCTTTTAGTTACTCGATATCAATAGTAGATAAGATTGACACTTTAGTTGGTTTTTTTTTAATAAATGAGAAACCTACAAGTTCAAAAGACCCCTTTGCTTTAAGACGTGCTGCTATTGGACTGTTACGTATAATTATTGAAAATAAATTGAATTTTAAGCTTCGTGACCTAATCAGTTACGCTGCTAGACTTTATAATGAACAAGGGGTTGATACAATTAACAAAAAAACAGAACACGAAGTTCTAAACTTTATAAAAGAACGAATGAGAAATATATTTAAAATAAAAAATATCAAATCTGATATAATAGAAGCTTCTATAAGTTCTCATGTAGGTGATAATTTTTTTGATCTATATAAAAAGACAATTTTAATTAATAAACACATCAATAAAGAAATCGGAATTAATGCTATAAATTCTTACAAAAGAGCAGCTAATATTCTTGAAAAAGCAAATAAGGATATTTCAGGAAGGCCAGATGTGGTTTTATTTAGAAAAGATGAGGAAAAAACGCTTTATGAGAAAATTAATGAGATACGGAAGGCGTTCACTGTTAAGGAGAGTGACAAAGACTATGAGAAATTGTTAATAAAATTGTCAGATGCAAAAGAGTCAACAGACAATTTTTTTGATAATGTTATTGTAAATGATGAAAATCAAGATATTAAAAACAATAGATTAGAACTGTTAAAAATGTTTTGCAGTACATTTGACAATTATATAGATTTTTCTAAATTAGAAGGCCTTTAATGACAAAATTAATTTTTAGCTTTGATGATAAGTCTGCCATAAAACTTAAAAATAAAAAAAATATTTTAGGTGGAAAAGGTAGTAATCTTGCTGAAATGGGTAGACTTGGTCTACCTGTTCCTCCAGGGTTTACTATAACTACGGATGTTTGTGAGATATTCTATAGAAACAAAAAAAAATTACCAAAAAAGATTATCAAAGACATTGAAAATAAAATAAAAATTATAGAAAAAAATTTTAAAAAGAAATTTGGTGATTTAAAAAATCCATTGTTGGTTTCAGTTAGATCCGGTGCAAGAATATCAATGCCAGGGATGATGGATACAATTTTAAATTTAGGTCTTAATGATAAAACAGTAGAAGCTTTAAAAAACAAAACATCTAATGGAAGATTTGCTAAAGATAGTTATAGAAGATTTATTCAAATGTACAGTAACGTTGTTCTTGGTATTAATGGTCATTTGTTTGAGGAATTAATTGACAATTATAAATTAACTAAAGGGGTACTTTTAGACACTGACTTAGATGAGAAAGATTGGGATGGATTAATAAAAAATTTTAAAGGCTTAGTGAAAAAAGAAAAAAAAATAAATTTTCCTCAAAATGTTACGGAACAATTATTTGGAGCAATTAATGCTGTGTTTTTATCCTGGAATAGTCAAAGAGCGAAAACTTATCGAAGATTAAACAAAATTCCAGATCATTGGGGGACAGCTGTAAATGTTCAAGCAATGGTATTTGGTAATATGGGAAAAAACTGCTCAACCGGTGTGGCTTTTACAAGAGATCCATCGACAGGTGAAAATTCATTTTTCGGAGAGTTTTTAATTAATGCTCAAGGTGAAGATGTTGTAGCAGGAACAAGAACACCTCAATATATAACGAAGAAAGCCAAAATAAAAGCTAACGCCAAAGAAGATTCAATGGAGGAAGCTATGCCGAAAGTTTACAAACAACTCGAAAAAGTTTTTATTAAATTAGAAAAGCATTACAGAGACATGCAAGATATTGAATTTACAGTAGAAAATAATAAATTATGGATGCTACAAACACGATCTGGAAAAAGGACAGCTAAAGCCGCAATTAAGATTGCTGTTGATATGGTGAAAGAAAAATTAATTTCAAAAAAAGAGGCAATACTTAGAGTTGACCCGAATACTTTGGACACCTTATTGCATCCAACGTTAGACGATAAAATAAAAAAAGAGATTATAGCTTCTGGTTTACCAGCATCTCCGGGTGCAGCAAGTGGTAAAGTTGTATTTACAGCAGACGAAGCAGAAAAATTAAATAGTATGATGCAAGATACAATTTTAGTAAGACTTGAAACTTCTCCCGAGGATATTCACGGGATGCATGCTGCTAAAGGAATACTTACTGCTAGGGGTGGTATGACTAGTCATGCAGCAGTAGTTGCAAGAGGTATGGGCAGACCTTGTGTTTCAGGTTCTAGTGAAATTACAATAGACTATGAAGCCAGAAATTTTAAAGCAGGCAATGTAATTATTAATGAAGGAGATGTGATTACCATAGATGGAGGTAGTGGGAAAGTAATGAAAGGTTTTGTCCCAACAGTTCAACCAGAAATTTCAGGTTACTTTTCAACAATAATGAAATGGGCAGATGAATTTAGAAAACTCAAAGTCAGGACTAATGCAGAAACAGAAGCAGATAGCAGAACAGCGAGAGAATTCGGTGCTGAGGGAATAGGATTATGTAGAACAGAACATATGTTTTTTGACGAAGAAAGAATATTATCTGTAAGGCAAATGATTCTTTCTAAATCAAAAGAGGACAGGGATAGTGCACTTGAAAAACTATTACCTTATCAAAAAGATGATTTTAAAAAAATATTTAAAGTAATGTCAGGTTTACCAGTAACAGTAAGGTTATTAGATCCACCACTTCACGAATTTTTACCTAAAGCTGAAAAAGATATTGATGAAGTCGCGAGATCCTTAAATTTGTCAGCCAAAGAAGTAAAAGATAGAATTGCAGAGCTTCACGAGGAAAATCCTATGTTAGGCCATAGAGGATGTAGACTAGGAATATCTTTTCCTGAAATTTACGAAATGCAATGTAAGGCAATTTTTGAGGCTATTCTTCAGTTAAAAAAAGAGAAAATTAAATCTGCTTTTGTTGAAATAATGATACCACTAGTCTCTACTGACTCTGAATTAAAAATTTTGAGGGCGTTGGTAAACAAAACCGCAAAGTTGATTGAAAAAAAGAGCAAATCTAAATTAGTTTATATGGTTGGTACAATGATTGAATTACCTAGAGCCGCTCTACAAGCTAGATTAATCTCAAAATACGCAGATTTTTTTAGCTTTGGAACTAACGATTTAACTCAAACAACTTTAGGGATAAGTCGTGATGACTCTGGTAAATTTTTAAACGATTACATTGATAATAAAATATTCGACGTAGATCCTTTTGTTAGTATTGATCAAAGTGGAGTTGGAGAACTAGTAGAAATTGCCTCCTTTAGAGGAAGAAAAGCGAACAAAAAAATTAAATTAGGAATTTGTGGTGAGCATGGTGGCGATCCTAAGAGTATCGAATTTTGTTCAAGGACAGGGTTAAATTATGTATCTTGTTCACCATTTCGTGTACCTGTTGCTAGGTTAGCAGCTGCTCAAGCAGAATTAAGACGATAATTCTAAGCTAATATCAAAAGATTTAGTACTATGAGTTATTGCACCAACTGAGATTCTATTAACTCCCGTTCTTGAGATTTTATTAATATTCTGAATAGTTGCATTCCCAGAGTATTCAGTTTCATATTTATTTTTACATATTTTAATACATTTTTTTAACAAAATTAGATTCATATTATCGAACAAAATTCTTTTAAATTTCATACCTAAAATCTTTTTTAACTGTTTTAAATTTTCAATTTCAACGGTAATTGTTTTTTTTGTTTTTATTGCTTTTTTTACTAACATTCTCAAATTATTCTCAGCATAAATATGATTATCTTTAATTAATATTTCATCACTTAGATTATATCGGTGATTGAAACCACCTCCTTTTTTTACAGCATATTTTTCTAATGTTCTTAAATTTGGTGTAGTTTTTCGTGTGCAGCAAATTTTAGTTTTGTTTTTTACTTTATCAACGTATTTTCTAGTGACTGTAGCAATGCCAGAGGCATGATTAAGAAAATTTAATGCAGTTCTTTCTGCAACTAAGATTGTTTTAGTTTTGGCTTTGACTTCAGCAATAACTTTATTTTTCTTAATTTTTGCTCCATCTTTTACTTTAGCCTTAAAATTCACTTTTTTATCAATTAATTTAAAAGCCGCTTTACAAAAATCTAACCCCGCAATTACACCATCCTGTTTAGCAATTATCTTGGCTTTTGTTCGTTTATTTTTTAAACTTATTAAATTAGTAGTAATATCTCCACTGGGATCTAAATCTTCCTCTAAAGCTTTTTTAACAACAAAATTAATATATTTCTGATTTAGTCTTTGCATTGATCTAACGACCAATTTCTGCCATTCTTTGAACTGATTTTCTTGCTGCCTCAGCTATTTTTTCCTCTATAAAAATCTCATTAGTTTCATTTTCAAGACAGTTTAAAATTTTTTCTAACGTAATTTTTTTCATGTAAGGGCATAAATTACATGGTTTAATAAAATCTACGCTAGGATTATCTGATTGTACATTATCGCTCATCGAACACTCTGTAACTAACATTACTTTTTTAGGTTGATTTTTTTTAACATAATCAATCATACCACCAGTCGAACCAGCGAAGTCACAAGCATCTAAAACATCGCTCGGACATTCTGGATGTCCTATGACTTTAATGCCAGGATTATTTTCTCTAATTTCGTTAATCTCTTTTGCAGAAAATTGTTCATGCACTATACAAGATCCCTTCCAGGAAATTATTTTTACCTTAGTTTGTTTTGCAACATAATTTGCTAGGTGTTGGTCTGGCAAGAATATGACTTTATCAGTTTTAAGTGACTCAACAACTTTCACAGCATTAGCTGAAGTACAACAAACATCAGTTTCTGCTTTTACATCAGCTGAAGTATTTACATAAGAAACAACTGGAACTCCAGGATACTGTTTTTTAAGTAATCTAACATCTTCACCTGTTAGAGATGAAGCTAATGAACAACCTGCACTCATATCTGGTATAAAAACTTTCTTTTCAGGACTCATCAATTTTGCAGTTTCGGCCATAAAGTGAACACCGCAAAGTATAATTATATCTGCTGAAGTTTTTGATGCTTCAACAGCTAAAGCAAGAGAGTCCGCCGCTATATCAGATACACCATGATAAATTTCAGGTGTCTGGTAATTATGAGCTAAGATAACTGCATTTTTTTCTTTTTTTAATTTGTTGATTTTCTCTATTAGAGGGGCATGAACTTTCCACTCTATTTCAGGCACATGTTTTGAGATTTTTTTATAAATCTCAGCTGTATTACTATTTAATTGCTCTTGAGCAGACATACTTATTCTAATCTATCAACTTGAACAATAATTGTCATTCATTTATTGTCGCATAATATATACGCGGTCGTGCTGAAATTGGTAGACAGGCACGCTTGAGGGGCGTGTGGGTTTCCCGTGAGAGTTCGAGTCTCTCCGACCGCACCAAAACGTAAAGAAAACCTAAATAAATTTTAGAAAAAACACGCCTTTTTTAGATTCACTGCGCTGGAATTGTGCTCGGTCAAAGCATTCAAATAGTTAATGTGTTGTTAGTGATCAATTAAAGGTATAGAGGCATTAATATATTATGGAAAATTTTTTATCTTTAAAATTAGAAGAAACTCTTTTTGAGTCTTTAGCTAAAATTAATTTTAAAGCTCCCACACCTATTCAAGCCAAAGCTATTCCTATTGCATTAGAAGGTAAAGACATATTAGGGACTGCACAAACTGGAACTGGAAAAACAGGAGCTTTTGGTATTCCTTTAGTAAACTATCTGCTTAAAACAAAAAAAGATACCGCTTTAGTAATGACACCAACTAGAGAACTTGCAACACAAGTTATGCAAACTATGAATAACTTAATTGGAAGAGGAAACATTAGAACAGCTCTTTTAATCGGTGGTGACTCCATGCAAAAACAATTAAAACAAATGCGAAGAAATCCAAGGCTAATTGTGGGAACGCCTGGAAGAATTAATGATCATCTTAAGCGCAAAACTTTAAGACTAAATAATACATCTTTTTTAGTACTGGATGAGTCAGATAGAATGTTAGATATGGGTTTTACACCTCAAATAAATCAAGTATTAGAAACTGTACCCAAAAAACATCAAACTTTATTATTTTCAGCCACTTTGCCAGGCAACATTCTAAGACTAGCTGAAAAATATTTAAATCAACCTGTTAGAATCTCAGTTGGCTCTACATCAACTCCAATTGAAAAAATTAAACAAGAAGTACTACGCGTAAATGATGGAGATAAATATAATCAATTAATCAAACAAATATACATTAGACAGGGTTCTATTTTGATATTTGTTAAGACTAGAAGAAATGCAGAAAAAATGGTTAAAAGATTAAAGTACGATGACCATGATGCTGATGCAATTCATGGAAATTTAAGACAAAACAAAAGAGATCGAGTAATAAAAGCATTTAGAAATAATCACTTTAGAATATTAGTGGGAACAGATGTAGCAAGCCGAGGTTTAGATATACCTGCAATAAAACATGTTATTAATTTTGACTTACCTCAGGTGCCCGAAGACTTTATTCATAGAATTGGAAGAACAGCTAGAGCAGGGGCTGAAGGTTCAGCATTAAGTTTTATTGGTAATGAAGATAGGGCAAAATGGAATGCTATTAAAAGATTAATAGATCCAAATTTCAGAGCAGAACCAGGTAGTAATATTAGGCGAAGAGAAAAAAGAGGAGGACGCTCTTTTGAAAGACGGGGTGGGAGAAGAGGAAGAAATAGATTTGCAGATAAAAAAAGAGATAATCAAGATAGACCTCATGAAAATCGAAATGAAAGAAATGGCAGGTCTTTTACTTTTAGTAAAAAGTTTAACGGAAAGAAAAAAGGTTTTAAAAAAAGGTTTTTTAATAAAAAGAAAAGATTTTCTGGAAAAAGAAAAAATTTTAAAGACTAACCTTTCTTAATAAGTTAGGATCTTTTAATTGCACTGAAATAAGGAATAATAATGGAATTTTTTCATAAGCATAAAAGGATAATATTAATTATTTTAATAATATTATTTATAGAATTAAGTGGATATGGAATTCTGGCTTCGTTATCTAGATTGCTAAATGCTTTTTAAGGTTAATGTGGCGCTCTAAATTTACTATGACATGCTGTACAATTACTCCACATCAGTTCTTTTTGTACCGCTCTTAGGTCTTCTGCAGTTTCAATTGCTTTTGCAAGTTTGATCATGTCATCTGAGGCTTTTTGCATTAAAGCATTGAATTCATCTTTATTTTCCCAAATACTTGGTAATGCCCCTGTTTTAAAGCCCTCTTTTGTATTTTCAGGAAAATAATCTAATAATTTTATATAATTATCTGAAATTTTTTTCATTAAAGGTTTTGCCTCTTCAATTTTTTTAGATTTCAATAATATAGATATTTTTTTCGCATTTTGATAGTTTTCACTAAACATCGCTTTTCTACCTTTTATGATTTCTTCTACAGTCATAGCGTGAGCAGAAAGAGGAAAGGTTAAAGAAAATATAATAATAAGTGTTTTTATTATTTTTGTCTTTTGTATCATTAAATTTATATTTTCATGAATACTGAAGATTTCCCATCTTTAAGTTGATAAATAACATAGGTCTCATCTTTATCACCTGGCATTCCTGGTGTACCAATTGGCATTCCAGGCAAAGCTATACCATCAATATCAGGTTGCTCTTTTAATAGTTTATTTACCGCTTCAAAGGGAACATGACCTTCTATGAAATATCTACCCATAATAGTGGTATGACAAGACTGCATTTCTACTGGAATATTATATTTTTGTTTTATTGTATGAAGGCTTCTCATATCTGTTTGTTTAACTTTAAATTTTTCTTCTTCTAAAAATAAAACATACCCATAACAACATCCGCATGAGGGAGTCTTAAAAACTTCAACTATTTGTTTATTGTTAATATTAGCTAAAGCATCTTTTTTACCTGTGACAAAATTAAAGATATAAAAAATAGAGAATAATAATACTGAAAAAAAAGTTAGTTTGAATATTTTGCTTTTGTACGACATAATTAATTGTAAATTTTAATGAAAATTTTTAACAGCAAAATCGAGTACGGCATATTGGCCAAATTGTTTCACTGGGTAACATTTATTGTCTTAATAGCTCAGGTTCCTTTTGGATTTTATTTAGTAGGGCTTGAATTTTCTGATGAAAGAATTGAGCTTGAAAATATACATATTCTGGTAGGAATGACCGTTTTCTATCTAACATTGTTTAGGCTAATTTGGAAATTTTTTAACCCAAGTCCATCTGAAACTAGGAGTTTTTTTAAAGGGCAAGTCTTTATTGGTAAGGCTAATCATTTTTTACTTTATCTAAGTATTTTTACTATAACTATTTCTGGCATTCTTAAGAAACTTTATATGGGAGAAACACTTAATTTTATATTTTTTAAATATGGATTTGAAAAAGATAATTTTGTTTTAGCTGATACTTATTACCAAGTTCACATTTACGTTAATTATTTATTATTAGCACTTGTAAGTCTGCATATACTTGCAGTAATTGCTCATCACTTCATTTTTAAGGATAAAATCTTAAATAAAATAACATAATACTTAATAAATTGATTTGACTAACCTTTAATATTTTAATTAAATCATTCTATGCCTGGTAAACTTGTTAGCAGGATGTCAAAAAGAGAATGTTTCACACTCAGTGAAAAGGATACCGTTAAATCTGCCAGTCAAAAATTTCATGAAAAAAAAATTGGATGTATGCCTGTAGTTGATGAGAATAATAAAGTTACAGGTATATTATCAGAAAGAGATATATCAAGATTTATTTATGCTGAAAAATTTAACTTAACTCTTCCAGTTTCAGAACTAATGTCAAAATCTTTGGTAACCTGCGATTTAAATACTTCTGTAACTGAACTAATGGATGAAATGACAGAAAAAAAAATTAGACATATTTTAATTATGGAAAATAAAAAACTTCTTGGCATAGTTTCTATCGGTGACGTAGTGAAACATTTGATAAATAAAATTGAAGAGGAAAATAAAAATTTAAAGGATTATATCAATAGTTATTAGTTAATGGCATGCCTCATTAAACTTTTTTAATCTCCAATAATTATACGGCCAAGGAGTAACAAATCCTACAACAAGCATTATTGGAACAACCCACCAAGTTAAAATAGCCCCACCTGTTAAAAAATAATCAGTAGCATTCATCGTAATTTCCATACTTACCATTGAGATTAAGCTCATGCCTACCGCTGTTTTAAAAGCTAATTTTAGTGAAAAATTTTGTCTCAATAAAATAATCGTCTCTAAAATTATACTTGTAATAATCCCATTGATGATCGCTAGAACCATAATTGCTAAAACAGGAAAAGGAATTTTAGTTAACTGAAAAAATAAAATGGTTCCAAAATCACCAATAGAACAACCTAGTAAACACCAAAATGTATTCTTTGCGCTGATATTCCAAGTATTTTTACAAGACCAATTAAAATTTTCATTAATAGTTTTCATGATACTATTTTAGCATTATCGTTATTTATTTTAAGCGTTTTATCTTTAAACACAGAAAATTCTGGGTCAAATAATTTTATAAGTGCAAAAGGATATGGCTTATCAATTAAAATCTTACCAATAACATTGTCATTATATTTAATTTCGTCGCCAATTTTTACACTTTTTTCGGTTTTTATAGACATAAGTTGTTTTCTAATTTTATTTTTCAATTTCATCCTAGCTGTATTTTCTTGACCGACATAACAACCTTTTTTAAAGTCAATTGCATTTAATTTTTCAAAATTTATTTCAAGTCCAAATAGTTGATTTTGTAAACTCATTAAACCTTCTACTGGTATTCCCTTAAGAAAAGCTTTTTTAATGTAAGAATTATTTTCTACTATTTTTAAATTAAGTTTCTTTATTGTTAAATAAAGTTTTTCAAGAGGAGATATTATCCTAGCTCCTAAATCACTATCTCTAGGATCGACAAAAATCGGACTTTCCCTAAAATGAAGAGTAAACGCTTGTTTGTTGAGCTCCTTTTGAATCATTTTGAAATTTTCATAATGGATTATTCCAAGCACATAACTCGAAGATATGTCTTTTATCTCTATTTTTGATCTAATTTTATATTTAGACAAATTGTCAATTAAACTTTTTACAGAATTTCCGTCACAATCTAATAAATATCCTCTATCATTTTTAATTACAAAAAAATCAAACAGATATTTACCTTGAGGACTTAATAGCGCTGAAAAAATCGAACTAGACCCGGATACTTTATTTATATCGTTGGTAATTATATTTTGAAGGAATTCTTTTGCGTCCTCTCCAGTAATAGATATTAATCCCCTATTTTCTAAAATAATAATCTGATCTTTTTCCATATTTATAGAGTATATAGTATAATAATTTTTAAAAATATGTCTGATAATTTTAGTCTCATCATAAAAAATGGTTCTTGCTATATAAATGGAGATTTAGTCAAAACAGATCTAGGGTTATCTGGAAAGAAAATTAAGAAAATAGGCAAAATTGAATTAAATAGCTCTAAGGTTTTTGATGCTACGAATAAGATTATACTTCCTGGAATAATTGACACTCAAGTTCATTTTCGAGAACCAGGATCAACAGATGCAGAAGATTTAGAGAGTGGAAGTAGAGCTGCTGTTTTAGGAGGAGTTACTGCTTTATTTGAAATGCCAAATACAAATCCACCTACTTCTAATTTAGTAGAGTTTGAAAAAAAACTTCAATTAGCTAAAGACAGGATGCATAGTAATTATGCTTTTTATTTTGGAGCAACACCTGAAAATACAGAACAACTCTCCCAACTTAAAAACTTAAAAGGATGTTGTGGAATTAAGCTTTTTGCCGGGTCATCAACGGGAAATTTATTAGTTGATAAAGAAGAAGACATTGAAAAAGTAATTTCAAAAGCTGATAGAGTAGTTTCAATTCATTCAGAAGATGAAGAAATACTAAATTTAAGAAAAAAATTTATTAAAAAAGGGGACGTCCATTCCCATCCTGAGTGGAGAAATAGTGAGACAGCTATGTCTTCAACTCGAAGAGTCGTTAAAATTGCAGAACGATATAATAAGAAAATTCATGTATTGCATGTGACGACCAAAGAAGAGGTAGATTTCTTAGCAATGCACAAAAAAAATGTAACCTTTGAAACTACACCTCAACATTTAACTCTTTATGCACCAGACTGCTATGATAAACTAGGAACATATGCTCAAATGAACCCTCCTTTAAGAACAAAAGACCACTATGACAGATTATGGACAGCTATAAAAAATAATATTGTAGATGTTCTAGGCTCAGATCATGCCCCCCACACTAAAGAAAATAAACAAAAAGAATATCCTAATTCACCTTCAGGAATGCCAGGAGTGCAGACTATATTTCCAGTAATGCTAGATCATGTAAACAATAACAAACTTTCTTTAGAACAATTAATAAAACTAATGTGCGAAAATCCATGTAGGATATTTGGAATTAAAGACAAGGGCTTTATTAAAGAAAACTTTGATGCTGATTTGACCATAGTGGATATGAATAAAGAGCGAATTATAAAAGATGAGATGATAGCAAGTAAGTGTGGATGGACTCCATTTAACAATTATAAAGTAAAAGGGTTTCCTGTAGCAACTATAGTAAACGGTACTATAGTAATGTCTGATGGAAAGATAGTTTCTAAGGCTCAAGGAAGACCTTTAAGCTTTTAATATATTATTATCAATTAAATCAGATTTAATTTCATCTAAAATGGCAGGATCATCAATTGTTGCAGGCATTTTATAAGGCTCGTTATCCGCAATTTTTCTTACTGTTCCTCTTAATATTTTTCCCGATCTTGTTTTAGGAAGTCTTTTAACTACAATTGCAATTTTAAAAGCAGCGACTGGGCCCACTTTATCTCTTACCATTTTTACACATTCAGCAATTATTTCTTTTTTGTCTTTCGTGACACCTGCTTTTAAAGCAAGCAATCCTATTGGTAATTGTCCTTTTAATTTGTCTGCTATACCTAGGACAGCGCATTCAGCAACATCTTTGTGTTCCGCTAAAACTTCTTCAATTGCTCCAGTAGAAAGTCTGTGACCTGCAACATTTATAATATCATCTGTTCTAGACATAATCCAAACATATCCATCTTCGTCAATATGACCTGCATCATAAGTTAAATAATAGCCTGGGTATGTCGACATATAATTTTCTTTATATCTTTTATCCGCACCCCAAAGAGTTGGAAAAGTACCTGGAGGCAGTGGAAGCTTAACTACAATATCACCCATTTTTCCTGGGTCAACTTCCTTACCATCAGAGTTTAATACTTTTAGATCATAACCAGGAACGGGTTTGAAAGCTGAACCATATTTGACAGGAAAAGACTCTATCCCAGTACAGTCAGATGTAATAGCCCAACTAGTTTCTGTTTGCCACCAATGATCTATTACTGGAGAACCTGAAAGTTTCTCAAACCATTTAATTGTATCAGGATCAGCCCGTTCACCTGCAAGAAAAAGTTTTTCAAAATTACTTAAATCGTATTTTTTAAAAAAATCTCCGTTTGGATCTTCTTTTTTAATTGCTCTAATTGCTGTAGGAGCTGTAAAAAGAGACTTAACTTTATGTTCTGAAATAACTCTCCAAAAAACCCCTGCATCAGGTGTACCAACTGGTTTTCCCTCGAACAAAATAGTTGTACATCCATAAAATAATGGAGCATAAACAATATAAGAATGACCCACTATCCAACCAATATCACTTGCGGACCACCAAACATCGTCTTGATCAATATTATAAATATTTTTCATTGTCCATTTTAATGCAACTATGTGACCACCGATATCTCTTACTATGCCTTTAGGTAATCCAGTAGTTCCTGAAGTGTAAAGAATATAAGCATAATCATTAGCATTCATTTTTTCACACTCTGCTGGTTGAACATCTTTAAGAGACTCTTCCCAAGTAATATCTATTGTAGGATTTAATTCTGCTTTATCTTTTTCCCTTTGATAGATTATACATTTGTCCGGTTTATGACTTGCGAGTTCAAGTGCTTTGTTTACTAAAGGTTTATAGTGTACAGTTCTACCTGGTTCATACCCACAAGAGGCAGTTACAATAAGTTTTGCTTTTGAGTCATCAATTCTACTTGCGAGTTCATTAGCTGCAAAGCCACCAAATACAACAGAATGCACTGCACCAATTCTTCCACAAGCTAACATTGCAATTACTGCTTCAGGAATCATTGGCATGTAAATTATTACTCTATCGCCTTTATTTATTCCTTGTTTTTTCAAGGCTCCTGCAAATAAAGCCACCTTATCTCTCAAATCTTTATAAGAAATTTTTTTTTGTATGCCAGTAATAGGGCTATCATAAATTATTGCTAGCTTCTCTCCTCTGCCCTGATCTATATGATGATCTAAGGCATTATAACAAGTGTTGGTTACACCATCTTCGAACCATTTATAGAATGGAGGATTATCAGAATTAAGTATCTTTGAAGGTTTTTTATACCAAAAAATATCTTTAGAGATATCTTTCCAAAATTCTTCTCTATTATTTATAGAATTTTCGTAAATTTCCTTGTATTTTCGACTCAATTTTATCCCTCAGAAAAGTTAATTTATTAACCATTATTTCATAAATATCCCCAAAAAAAAACAAAAAATCCAATAAAAACAGGGTTTTTTGAGCAAAAAAACACTTCACTGTAACTTCAATTTTTATTAAGGTTCGTCCAACTTATTCTTTAATGAAGAGTAAATCATTTAAAGAATAGTTTAATATTAAACTAAATAAGAAAACTAACTAACGAGGGAGGTTTTCATGAGAAAATTAGGTCTATTTGCTTTAGCAGCTGTTGCCGTTTTAGGTATTACTAGCTCAGCTAATGCAGCAACACCTATGCTTGAGACAGGAGATTTCGTAGGAATATCTTTCTGGCTTGTATCAATGGGTATGATTGCAACTACAGTATTTTTCTTTGCAGAAAGAAACACGGTAGCTGCATCTTGGAGAACGTCAATTTCAGTAGCTGGACTAGTTACTGGTGTTGCATTCATTCATTATATGTACATGAGAGAAGTTTGGATCACTACAGGAGACACACCAACAGTATACAGATATATTGACTGGTTGATCACTGTACCGCTTCAAATGGTAGAATTCTATCTAATCTTGGCAGCAGTAAGAAAAGTGCCAAGCTCAATATTCTGGAAACTATTAATTGGTTCATTAGTAATGTTAATCGGTGGATATTTAGGAGAAGCTGGTTACATTCAACCATTTGTAGGTTTCGTAATCGGAATGGCGGGATGGATCTACATCTTGTTTGAAATATTCTCAGGTGAGGCTGGAACTTTGGCGGCAAAAGCTGGTAACAAAGCTATGTCTACCGCTTTCAGTGCTATGAGAATAATCGTAACTATTGGTTGGGCTATATATCCATTAGGATATGTATTCGGTTACCTAACTGGTGGTGTAGATGCAAATGCATTGAACATTATTTATAACTTAGCTGACTTTATTAACAAGATCGCATTCGGTCTTGTAATTTGGGCAGCAGCAATGCAAAACACAAGATTAGCATCTAGATAATAGATAATAATTTATAAAAAAAGGGCAGGTATGTTTTACATACTTGCCCTTTTTCTTTTTATACTTATATATACTACGATGACAAAAATTACATACAAAGATCAGCAAGGAAACTCTAAAACAATAGAAGTTGAAAATGGTCTTTCTGTGATGGAGGGAGCTATACAAAACGATATATCTGGAATAGATGCTGATTGTGGAGGATCTATGGCATGCGCTACTTGCCATGTTTATGTCGAAGAAAAGTGGTTAGATAAACTTCCTAAAGCTGAAGATGGAGAAGTTGATATGATTGATATGGCATTTGAACCAAAAAAAAATAGCAGACTTAGTTGTCAAATTATTGTTAATGATGAGTTAGACGGGTTTACAGTGACAACTCCAGAAAAACAATCCTAATGATAAAAACCGATGTGATAATTATTGGAGCTGGACCGGTAGGATTATTTGCAATCCACCAACTTGGTATAAAAGGGCTTAAAGCAGTTGTAATTGATAATTTAGATAAACCTGGAGGACAGTGTATTGAGCTTTATCCAGATAAACCCATATATGATATTCCCGCTGTTCCTGAATGTACTGGAAAAGAACTTACGGACAGATTGCTTGAACAAACAAAACCCTTTAAAACAAAATTTTATCTTAACGAAAGAGTTGAGGAGGTAAAATCAAAAGAAGATAATTGGAGCATTAAAACAAGTAATAACAACGAGTTTATTGCTCCTAATATAATTATTGCAGGTGGGGTTGGTTCATTTGAACCTAGAAAACTTTCTTTAAAAGATACAGATAAATTTGAGGGAAAATCAATATTTTATTCAGTGAAAAATAAAAATGATTTTAAAAATAAAAATATTTCTATATTTGGAGGAGGGGACTCCGCACTTGATTGGGCCTTAGAGTTATCGAAGTTATCTAAAATAACTCTAATTCATAGAAGAAAAGATTTTAGAGGAGCTCAACATACATTAGAAGAAATAAGAAAACTAGAAAAACAAGGCAAAATTATAATTAAAACTCCATTTCAATTAGATAATATCGAAGGAAATGAAAAAATTCAATCTATTACAATTAAAGATGAGAATGGCAAATCAGAAAAAATTGAAACAGATATAATATTAAGTTTTTTTGGTTTAGTAATGAAACTTGGTCCAATAGCTGAATGGGGTTTAAATATGGATAAAAAGAATATTTCTGTAAATCCGAATAACTTTGAAACAAATAAAAAAGGAATATTTGCTGTTGGAGATATTTGTACTTACCCTGGAAAACTGAAATTGATATTATCAGGTTTCCATGAAGTGGCTCTTGCTTCTGTTGAATGTTTTAAAAGAGCAAGACCAAATGAAAAATATAAGTTCGAATTCACCACTTCTTCTAAAGTTATAAAAGCTAGACTTGGAAAAAAATGATTGAACTTTTAACCGCTAACACGCCAAACGGTAAAAAGATATCTATCATGTTAGAAGAAATAAAATTAGAATATAAAGTAACAAAAATAAATATCTATAAAGATGAACAATTTAAACCAGAATTTAAAAAAATTAGTCCTTTTAAAAAAATTCCAGTGATAATCGATCATGAAAATAAAATAAGTCTTTTTGAGTCTGGAGCAATTTTAATTTATTTGGGAGAAAAAAGTGGTAAGTTTTATAGTAAAGAAGAAAGAACAAATATAAATCAATGGTTAATGGGACAGATGGCTTATGTAGGTCCTTTGTTAGGTCAACATCATCAGTTTCATCATTATAACCCTGGTAAAAGTGAATTTGGAGAAAAAAGATACTTTAAGATTGCAGAGCAAATTTATAAGGATTTAGATGAAAGACTATCAAAGAGTAAATTTTTAGCAGGTGAAAATTATACAATTGCTGATATTGCAACTTTTCCTTGGATAGCAAGACATGAGTGGCATGACATTGGTTTAAAGAAATTTAAAAATTTAACTAGATGGTACAATGAAATTTCAAGCAGGGAAGGAGTTATAAAAGGTTATGATTTACTTAAAAAA
The DNA here is from genome assembly GCA_003282835.1 of Pelagibacteraceae bacterium AG-325-J13. GTDB lineage: Bacteria > Pseudomonadota > Alphaproteobacteria > Pelagibacterales > Pelagibacteraceae > Pelagilacustribacter. The sequence goes on from QBYL01000002.1 coordinate 144,150, forward strand.
GGTGAAAACATACCTAGAGTTTAATCATCTATAAAAACTTTTTCGTCTCTTTCATGTTTTTCTTGAGCTTCGATAGATAGTGTAGCTACTGGTCTAGCCATTAATCTTTTTAAACCAATTGGCTCACCTGTCTCTTCACAATAACCATAAGTTCCATCCTTTAACCTTTGTAAAGCTGAATTAATTTTTGATATGAGTTTTCTACTTCTATTTAACGCCTTCATTTCTACTGACTTGTCTGTGTAAGATGAAGCTTGATCAACAATGTCAGCTGAGGAAACGTTGTCGTCGTTTGAATTTAATAAATTTCCGAGATTGTTAGCTTTTATTATATCTTTTTTCCATTGAATAAGCTCTTCAGTAAAAAATTTTTTGTGTTTGGAGCACATATATTTTTCTTTAGAATTTGGTGTATATTTTTTTTTTATAGTTTTTTTTTTAAGCATTTTTTAGAATTTGGGGAGTATATGTTTGAATTTAGTCGTGTCAATAGTTTAAAAATTGTATTAGTTTATTGCAATGATAGCAAAGAAAAATATAAACAAGTTATTTTTAATATTTTTATTCACACATGTTATAATATGGACATTAATACCTTCATTTTCTAATCTAAATTTACCACTCGATACAATCGAAGCTTTAGCATGGGGAAGTAATTTGGATTGGGGTTTTAACAAACATCCTCCCTTAAGTGCTTTAGCAGTCGAAATGGTTTATCAAATTTTTGGTAATCAAGATTGGGCATATTATTTATTAAGTCAATTATTTATCGTATTTGGTTTTTACATTGTATTTAAATTTTCAGAGGATTTTTTTAACAATAAATTTCTATCTTTTATATCTGTAATCATTTTAGAAGGAATTTATTTTTTCAATTTTACCTCACCAGAGTTCAACGTTAATATTTGTCAAATTCCTTTTTGGGCTTTAAGTATTTTTTATACTTGGAAATGTATAAAATTTGAAAAAACAAAAGATTATATTTTACTTGGTCTTTTTCTTGGCCTAGGCATCTTATCAAAATATCTTTTTGTATATTTATTAATTGGAATAAAATTTCTATTTATTTCACTAATAATTAAAAAAAAAATTAAATACAAAAATTATTTATTTGTAGCCCCAATTACGTTTTTAGTTTTATTACCACATATAATATGGTTGATAGAAAATAATTTCGCTCCAGTTATTTATGGACTTCAAAGAACTGGAGAGCCTGGAGAGCTTTTAGATCATATAATTCTTCCTATTATTTTTTTATCTAAACAAATAGGAATACTAATACCTATATTTCTAATGACGTTTTTTTTATCGAAAAAATATAAATTAAAATCAAATTTTTCTGATGTTAAATTTACTTTTTTATTTTATGTAGTTATTGTTCCAATTATATCTATCTTAATAACATCTATATTTTTTGGCATTAAAATCAGAACTATGTGGATGACTCCATTTTATTTATTTTTTGGAGTTTTGTTGATTTATATAATTAGAAATCAAATATTTAATTCAAATTTAAAAAAATTTACTACAGTTTTTGTTTTTTTCTTTATTTTGTCCCCAGTGATTTATCTAACAATATCTCTCACAAACGATAAAAAAAGAACAGATTACCCAGGCGGTGAAATAGCAAGGTTGGTTCAAAATAAATGGGATGATAATTATAGAAATGAAATAAAAATTGTTATAGGAGATGAGTGGGCAGCCGGCAATCTTTCGTATCATCTTAATTCAAGACCTAGGTGGATGCAGGGATTAAATATTGATGTTTCTGAAATAAATTTGGACGAAGGTATTATATATACTGGCAATCCTAAGGTTCTAAAAAAAGTTTGTCCCGGGGTTTTCGGAGTTATAAGACCAGTAGGATATTGTATGATAGGGCGAAAATGAAAAAAATTGCAATTTTGATCCCTGTTTATAACGATTGGGAGTCTTTGTTGGCCCTTTTAAAAGATATTAATTCTGAAATTCAAAAGATAAATAATTGTAAATTCAGTTGCTTGGTAGTCAACGATGCTTCTACAATCAAAGCTCCCACCTTATTTAAACCAATAAATTTAGAAAATTTGACATTGATAAATATGAAAAAAAATACAGGCCACCAAAGGTGTATAGCTTTTGGACTTAGGTATATCAATTTAAAAGAAAACTATGATCGTGTTATCGTAATGGATGGAGACGGAGAGGATAGACCTGCAGAAATCCCAAAATTAATTGAAAAAGCAAATCAAAATACTAACTTATCAGTTGTTGCTAAAAGAGTGAAAAGATCAGAAGGCCCTTTATTTCAAAATCTTTATAAGTTTCATAAATTTATTACTTTATTTTTTACAGGAAAAAAAATTAATTTTGGTAATTATATTTGTTTAACAAAAAAAGATGTTTCCATACTTATCGATAAAGAATCTTTATGGAGTAGTATTTCAGGATCCTTTAAAAAACATATAAACAACTTTAACGAGATAAGTTCGGTAAGAGGGTTGAGATATTTTGGTCCTTCGAGAATGTCTATATTTAAACTTGCAGTTCACTCGTTTTCAATTATTTCAGTTTTCAAGTATATTGTCTTTCTAAGGTCAACATTTCTTCTCATTTTTTTAATGTTTTTAGCTAAATACTTTGGCTCAGCAGTAATTTTTTTACAAATTATATTAATTTTATTTAACTTATTAATCTTCTTGGCTTCTTTAAGAGAAAATAAGAAAGCTTTAATCAACAGTCATGAAAATATATTAACAAAGCACAATATTACACAATAAATAGTTGAAAATTGAGTCCTAAACTGAATCAAAGCGGAATCAAAACAAGAACATTAATGATTTTATCATTGTCGATAATTTCAATCAGAGGTAGTGTAAATAAACTTAATTAATTTGGAGGAATATAAAATGTTAATTCTTAAATGTCACTGTAGGGGTGTGGAAGCAGAGATAAACGCCCCAGAAAAAATAGAAAAAATGATGAGGTGTAATTGTTCAATTTGTAAAAGAAAAGGCGCGATTATGTCTATCGTCAAAAATGAAGATTTTAAAATTATTAAGGGAAAAGAAATCATTTCTCTTTACAAATTTCACACTAAAACCGCTAAACATTTTTTTTGTTCTGTTTGCGGTATATATACTCATCATAATCCCAGAATAAATCCAAGTTTAACAGGGTTTAATCTTGGATGTATAGATAGTATTGATACGTTTAAACTTCAGAACATCAATCTAGCTGACGGTGAAAATCATCCATTAGATAAATCATAAAATAGAATGAGAACAAATTTTTTGGATAATTCAAAGATTAAAAAACAATATCTAAAATTTATAAGATCTCAAGAAACTACCAAAGATACATTTAGGCAAAAAATTAAACAATTAGATACAATTTATATTCCTTTGTGTGATCTAATTTTTAAAAAATTTCATAAGAGAAAAAATACACAAATAATAGGTTTAAGCGGCAGCCAAGGTTCTGGTAAGTCTACAATTTCAAAAATATTAAAAATTATATTAAAAGAAAAATATAAATTAAATGTCACTATTATTTCAATTGACGATTTTTATAAAACACTTGAAGAAAGAAAGAAAATGTCAAAAAAAATAAGTGATCTTTTTTTCACTAGAGGTGTTCCTGGTACACACGATACTAGATTGTTGTATAATAGCTTAAAAAAATTAAAAAGAAAAAATTTTAGACCATTTTCTATCCCAAAATTTGATAAATCAAAAGATAATAGATGTGATAAAAATCATTGGTTAAAAATTAAAAAAAAACCTGATATCATAATTTTCGAAGGATGGTGTGTTGGCGCTAAATCTCAACCAAAAAACAGTTTAATTAATCCAATAAATGAATTAGAAAGAAAACAAGATAAATATTTAATTTGGAGAAAAAAAGTAAATTTAGAGCTTAAAGGTGAATACAAAAAAATTTTTGATTTAATTAATTTACTAATTTTTTTAAAAATTCCTAGCTTTAAATATGTTTACATGTGGCGGGCGTTACAAGAAAAAAAACTTAGAACTAGTTCAAAGGGAAATAAGATTATGAATAATATCCAAATAAAAAGATTCATAATGTTTTATGAAAGAATAACACGTGATATGTTAAAAACTTTGCCTATGAAATCAAAAGTTCTCATCAGCATTGATGAATCCCATTGTTTACATTCAATGAAAGTTAATTAAATGAATTTAATCTTAAAAATATTAATTATATTATTATATTTTAATTTTGCTAATGCCGAAATCAATTTAACGTATTATTTAAATGAAGCTTTTAAAAATAATATCAAATTGAATGCTGAAAGAAAAAACTATAAGTCAATTAAGGAAAACATAAATATTTCTAGAAGTGAATTTTTACCCAGTATTTCACTGTCCGGGGATCAAAGTAGCACTCAGTCTACAAATAAGACTAATCAAAGTGGAACAAATTTAAAAGACTCAAGTTTAGATACGGAGACAAAAAAAATTTCTGTTGATCAAAAAGTATTTCAAGGTTTTAAAGGATATAATTCTTTTAAAAAATCTGAATTACAAGTAGAACAGGCATCTTTTAAACTTAAACAAACCGAACAACAAACTATTTTAGATACTATAGCATCATATTTTGATTTAATATTTAAGATTAAAAATTTAGAATTTAATACATCAAACGTAAACCTTTTTGAGAGACAAGTAGAATCTGACAGCGTGAGATTACAAAAGGGAGAAATTACTTTAAC
>QBYL01000003.1 GCA_003282835.1 Pelagibacteraceae bacterium AG-325-J13
CTTTTATTAATTAAGGGAGGATTGAACCTTTTTTACTATAGATTTAAACACTTCTGGATTGTTATACGCTAATTCTGCCAGCACTTTTCTGTCTAACTTTATCTTAGATTTAGCTAGTCCATTGATAAATTTTGCATATGTAAGTCCTTCTGTTCTAACACCTGCATTTATTCTTTGTATCCATAAAGATCTGAATTCTCTTTTTTTTGCTTTTCTATCTCTGTAAGCATATTGCATCGCTTTTTCCATAGCTTGGCGAGCAATACGTATAGTATTTTTTCTTCTACCATACTGACCTTTAACAGTTTTTAGAACCTTCTTATGTTTAGCTCTACTTATTACACCACGTTTTGTTCTAGCCATTTTAACCTCTCAAATTATAAGGCATATATGATTTAACAATTTTTGAATCCTGTTTAGACATAATTGTAGTGCCTCTTTGTTTTCTTATTTGTGAATTTGTTCTTTTAATCATGCCGTGACGTTTTCCAGCTTGAGGCATTTTAATTTTACCAGAAGCTGTAAACCTAAACCTTTTTTTTGCAGAGCTTTTTGTTTTTAATTTTGGCATAAATGTTTGGGTTTTATATAGGCAATACTTATTGTTTACAAGAAAATATTATCTCAATTTAAATGGGCTGAATGATCATGACCATTTGTCTGCCTTCAAATTTAGGCTTACTTTCAACTTTTGCAATGTCCTTTGTTTCCTCAATAATTCTATTCATTAAGTCTTTACCTAAATCTGTATGTTGCATTTCTCTACCTTTAAATTTGACAGTAAATTTAACTTTATCTCCTTTAGATATAAATTTTTTTGCATTTTTAATTTTGAAATTGTAATCGTGTGCTTCTGTACCTGGTCTTAATTTAATTTCTTTTAAAGATACAACTTTTTGTTTCTTTTTTGCTAAATTTGCTTTTTTTTGTAAATCATATTTATATTTACCCATATCCATAATTTTACATACAGGTGGATTAGCATTAGGAGATATTTCAATTAAATCTAAATTTTCTTGTTTTGCTAATTCTATAGCTTTGTTTAAAGGCATTGCACCCAAATTATTACCTTCGCTACCAATCACTTGAACGTCTAGTGATCTAATGCGTTCGTTAGCTCGCGGCCCTTGAGGTTTAGTTCTTCTATGAAAATAATTTGATTTTGAATTTGGCACTTAATTTAAAGGTAACTTATTTAAATCTAGCATAATTTTTTTTAAATCTTCTCTTTTCATTACTTCTTGTTTATCCGATCCGAGTCTTCTAATTGTTACAGTATTTTCTGCAACTTCTTTTTTTCCACATACTATTATATAAGGTATCTTTGCAAGAGAATGTTCTCTTACTTTATAATTTATCTTCTCATTCCTTAAATCCATTTCACATTTTATACCTTCTTTAAACAAATCTTCAAATAATTTTTTAACATAATTATTGTTCTCTTCTGCAATAGAACATACTACAGCTTGTGATGGAGATAACCAAAAAGGTAGCTTACCAGCATAGTTTTCAATTAATATTCCAATGAACCTCTCAAGTGATCCAAATAATGCTCTATGCAACATCACTGGAACTTTTTTACTCCCGTCCTTTGAAACGTACGAAGCTCCCAGTCTTTCTGGAAGATTTAAATCTACTTGAAGAGTGCCACATTGCCAGTCTCTTCCTATAGCATCTCTAAGTACAAATTCTATTTTTGGTCCATAAAAAGCTCCTTCTCCTTTATTGATAGTATATTCAAGTTTTGATTTTTTAATTGCTGTTAGCAGCGCTGCCTCTGATTTATCCCAAATACTGTCGTCACCTACTCTTTTCTCAGGTCTATCAGAGTACTTTAAGATCACATTCTTAAATCCTAGATCTTTATAAATCTCCAAAATTAAATTTGTAACAGATAATGACTCATCAGTAATTTGATCTTCAGTGCAAAATATGTGCGCATCATCTTGTGTAAATGCTCTAACTCTTAACAGACCATGTAAAGCTCCCGAAGGTTCATACCTATGAACTTTACCAAACTCTGACAATTTTAGTGGTAAATCTCTATAACTTTTTAAACCTTGATTGAAAATCTGCACACATCCTGGGCAATTCATTGGTTTGACTGCAAAAATTTTTTCGTCTGGGGTTTCTGAAGTAAACATATGTTCACCAAATTTTTCCCAGTGTCCTGATTTTTCCCATAAAGTTTTATCTAAAAGTTCTGGAGTATTAATTTCTTTATATCCGGCTAGCCTTTGTTTCATTCTCATATATTCAACCAATCTTTGAAACAATAACCATCCCTTTTCATGCCAAAAAACTGACCCTGGGCTTTCTTCTCTAAAATGAAATAAATCCATTTCTTTACCAAGCTTTCTATGATCACGTTTTTCGGCTTCCTCTAATCTGTGTAAATATTCATCAAGTTCTTTTTTTGAACTCCAACATGTTCCATAAATCCTCTGTAACATTTCATTATTAGAATCTCCTCTCCAATATGCTCCTGATACTTTTGTAAGCTTGAATGCTTTTCCAATCTTCCCTGATGAAGCTAAATGAGGGCCTCTGCATAAATCATGCCAAGTATCTCCGTGATGATAAACAGACAGCTCCTCGTTTCTGGGAATACTCTCTATTATTTCTGCTTTATACTTTTCACCAATTTTTTTAAAATGAGCTATAGCCACATCTCTTTTCCAAACTTCTCTTTTTGTAATTACATCTCTATCAATTATTTCTGACATCTTTTTTTCTATCTTTTTTAAATCTTCACTTGTAAATGGATCTTTTCTAGCAAAATCGTAATAAAATCCATTTTCTATAACCGGTCCGATTGTTACTTGTGTGCTTGGAAAAAGTTCTTGTACAGCCATAGCCATTATATGGGCAGCATCATGTCTGATAACTTCGAGCCCTTCTTTATCTTTAGTCGTGATAATTCTTACCTTAGAATCCTTCGTAATTTCATAACTTAAATCTTTAAGATTACCGTCGACTTCCATAATTAGTGCGGCTTTTTCTAAAGACTTACTAATTTTTCTTGTTAGTTCGAATCCACTGATCGACTTTGTAAAAGAAATTTTTTTACCATCTAGTAATTGAATTTGAGGCATTTATTTTATATTTAGCAATTTTTTATATTCTCTTAAAGTGGAATCACACATAGCTTCAACATCATACTTTTTTGTTATATTTTTTCTTCCTTCACTGCCTATTTTATCAAGTATTTCATGGTCTAGTTGAATAACTGCATTTAAAGTTTTTGCAAGATGGCGTGGATCATTTGACTCATAAAAAAACCCCGATTTTCCTTTCAAAATAGTTTCTTTTGAACCGCCTATGTTACTTGCAATGATCGGTTTACCCATGGATTGAGCTTCTACTGCAACTCTTCCAAAAGCTTCGGGTTCGATTGATGCAGAAACTACAACATCTGCTAAAGAATAAGCAAGTGGCATTTCTTTACAGTGTTCTATAAATTTCATTTTTTTACCCAGTCTATATCTTTGAACTAAATTAATAAGTTTTTTTTTATAAACTTTTCTTCCTTGGTCTGAACCGAGTACAATTACTTGAAAATTTGAACAGTTATAATCTTCAACCAAAATATTCATTGCTTCAATCAAATTTTCTTGCCCCTTCCAAGGTGTTAATCTACCAGGCATTAAAATCGTAAATTTTTCTGGTGATAACTCCCACTCTTTTATTAATTTTTCTTGTTTTAAAATAGATACATTTTTTGGATGAAAATAATCAATATTTATACCTCTAAAAATTACTCGCAATTTTTTTTTTCTGTTTAAATATTCAGTATATTTTTCATTAATATGATTAAAAATAAAATTAGATCCAGCTATAGTCAATTTAGATCTTAACATGACACTATTATAAAATTTTTTTAATTTGTTAGTAAAATTATAAGTCCCATGAAAAGTTGTTACAAAATTTCGTCTTGTTAAAAGGCATGCTAAATAACAAGACCATGCAGGAGCTCTACTCCTAGCATGGACTATATTTATATTATTAATTAGTATTAATACCGTAAGAATAATAAAGTTAAAAAATATTAAAATAGGGTTTTTAGAGTGGACAGGCAGTCGAAAGATTTTTACTTTATTTTTTTTAACATATTTTAATAATTGTCCACCTGAAGTTACAATATAGGACTTGCAATCTTTCTCAGCCAAATAATGTGCAATATCATAACAACCTGTCTCAGCGCCCCCGTATCCCAATTTTGGAATTACTTGAAGAACTTTTATTTTTGAAGTCATATTTATTGATATATATTATAAACTAAATTTAAAACCTGATATGAAAAAATTTAAGTACTTGAAAATATCGAAGTTTAAAAAACTAAGGTATATTGACAATTATTTTCGACAAAAACTATACATTGTTTTTCTTCATGGTTTTATGTCTGATATTGAAGGAAAAAAACCACAAACTTTCAAATCATTTGCCATTAAAAAAAAACTAGGCTTTCTTGCACTAGAATATTCTGGCCACGGTAAATCAACTGGCAATTTTATCAATTGTAATATCTCACAGTGGACAAACGATTCAAAAATAGCAATAAAAAAAATAGTAAAAAAAAATAATTTTATCATAATTGGATCGAGTATGGGTGCCTGGATTGGACTAAATCAATTTAAATATTTTAAAGATCAAATTAAAGGTTTTGTTGGAATAGGATCTGCACCAGAATTTTTATCCCGACTTATGTGGAATAAATTTTCAAAAAAGATTAAATCTGAAATCAGGAATAAAGGCGTTACAACCATAAAAAACGGAAATTATGAATATCCCATAAGTTACCAACTTATAAAAGACGGAAGAAAAAATAAAGTTTTAAATAAGAATATAAAACTTAATATAAAAGTTACAATGATACACGGGAAAAAAGATGAAGTAGTTCCAACTTCATTTTCAAAAAAGATATTATCTAAATTTAAAAATGCAGAAAAAAAATTAGTTATAATTAAAAATGGTGATCATAGTTTGTCCGATCCTAGGAACTTAAAAAAAATTATATTGGAATTAAACAGAATGATCCATAATATGTTTTAAACCCTCAATATATGTTGGGTATTTAAGCTTTAAATTAAAAAAATTTTTCATCTTCTTATTGCTCACTTTTTTTGAATCTTTATAAAAATTTTTAAGCATTTGACTTTCTATTTCATTTACTGAAATGACTTTCGGTGTGTCCATCCCTGACAATTGTGCTCCATAAATTGTTACTTCTTCCGATGACGCTGGCTTATCATCAGATATATTAAATATTTCACCGCTTCTGAATTTTTTCATAGATACAAATAAAATATTAGCAATATCCTCAACATGAATTCTGGAAAAAAAATGATTGGGTTTTTTTATTATTTTTGCTTCTCCAAGTTTTAGTCTTTTTAAAATGTTGCTCTGATTTGAGTATATTCCTGATAATCTAAAAATTTGTAAGGGTTTCTTATTTTCTTTTGCAAATTTTTGCCACTGTTGTTCTACTTTCAGCCGTTGCTTTCCATTTTCTGAAGTTGGATTAGTTTCACTGTTTTCATCTACCCATTCACCATCATGGTTACCATAAACGCTGGTAGCAGACAAATACGTTATCCATTTGAAATTTTTTTTGGATAGTTCTGATTGAAATTTTTCAAAAACAATATCTTTTCCGCCTACGGGAGCTATAGAAATTAGTATATAATCAGCTTCATCTAATTTTTTTAAAATTTCTTTATCGAAATTTTTGCCATCAAAATTATAACTTTGATACTCAGTTTTATCAAATAATAGTTTTTTTGTTTCATTTCTTGAAGTAGTAGATAAATCGAAATCAATTTTTTCGTATTTTAATTTATCTACATAGCTTTTTGCAACTTGGCCAAAACCAAAGCAAAAAATTTTAATTCTTTTCATTTAGCTAACTTTCTTAATTTTTGTTTTCAAAGTAATTGGATTTTCCAGCTTATCCAGCATCTCGATTGGACAAACTTGCTTGAAATATTGAAGTTCGTTTTCAAAATTATCTATTATTTTTTTTGCTATTTGAGATTTAGTTTCTTTTAAAAAATCATTTAATTCATTTTTCAAAAATTTTTTCCAGTAATCTGTTTCTACGTCTTGCCAGATTACAGACAAGGGATTAACAAAATTTTCAAAATTATTTTCATAATCGTAAACAAAAGCCATACCACCGGTCATTCCCGCAGCAAAATTATCTCCAACTGATCCTAATATAATTGCTGTACCACCAGTCATATATTCACAACCATGTGCCCCGCACCCTTCTACAACGGAAAAACTTCCTGAATTTCTTACAGCGTATCTCTCACCTGCTTGACCAGAAACATAAAGTTTTCCGGATGTAGCGCCATATAAAACAGTGTTTCCAATTATTGTATTTTTATGTGAAATTAATTTATTTTTATTTGAAGAATGCACAACTATTTTACCTCCTGATAAACCTTTTCCAACATAATCGTTACAATCTCCTTCTACGATAAGTTTTATTCCTTTTGTTAAAAAAGCACCTAGTGACTGTCCTGCAGACCCTTTTAATTTAATATTAATTGTATCTTCACCTAAATTATTATTACCAAATTTTTTATAGACATAATGAGAAAGTCTTGTTCCAACCGACCTAAAGGTATTTTTTACTTCATATTCGTAATAATTTTTTTCGTTAGTCTTGATTTCATCTTTAATATCAGACCAGACTTTTTCATCGAGTGTATCTGGGACTTTATTAATTTTTTTATCTTTACAGTATCTTAAATTTTCTCCAGGATCAGCTTGAACCAATAACGGATTTAAGTCTAAGTCATCTAAGTTAGAAGCCCCCTTATTAACTTGAGATAATAAGTCTGTTCGACCAATTATCTCATTAATTGATTTACATCCTAAAGACGCTAAAATCTCTCTAACTTCAGTAGCAACAAATTTAAATAAGTTAACAACTTTTTCTGGTGTGCCCTTAAATTTTTCTCTTAATTTTTCATCTTGGCTACAAACTCCAACAGGACATGTATTTGAATGACATTGTCTAACCATTATACATCCCATTGCAACTAGAGATGAAGTGCCCATACCATATTCTTCTGCCCCCATCATTGCGGCCATTACGACATCTCTTCCAGTCTTTAAACCTCCATCTGTTCTTAAAGTTACGTTATGTCTTAAATTATTTAATGTAAGAATTTGATTCGCTTCCGTTAATCCCATTTCCCATGGAATACCCGCATATTTAATGCTTGTTTGAGGACTAGCGCCTGTACCGCCTGAGTGACCAGAAATCAATATTATATCAGCTTTAGCTTTAGCAACTCCTGCTGCAATAGTTCCTATCCCAGTCGATGCTACTAATTTTACTCCGACTCTTGCATTAGGATTTATTTGTTTTAGATCGTAAATAAGCTGAGCTAGATCCTCAATAGAATAAATATCATGATGTGGCGGAGGAGAAATTAATGTTACCCCAGGAGTAGAGTGTCTCAACCGTGCTATTTCTTGATTAACTTTAAATCCAGGTAATTGTCCTCCCTCTCCTGGCTTTGCTCCTTGAGCTATTTTAATTTCTATTTCATTTGCATTATTAAGGTAATCTACGGTGACACCAAACCTAGCTGAAGCGACTTGTTTAACTCTTGAATTAGCTGAGTCTCCATTAGGTAAAGTTTTAAATCTCTTTGCATCTTCGCCGCCTTCACCACTACATGATGCTCCTTTAATTCTATTCATACCAGTAGCTAATGTTTCATGAGCTTCTGCAGATAAAGCACCATGTGACATGCTTCCGCTCCCAAATCTTTTTAAAATATCCTCTACAGGTTCCACTTCTTCAATATTTATTGGTTTATTTTTTGATTTAAATTCAAGTAAATCTCTTAAATTAATTGTTGGAAGACTATGAATTCCTGCTGAATATTTTTTGTACAAAACGTATGATCCGCTACCAACAGCACTTTGCAACAAATGAATTAGATTACCTTGATACTGGTGATTTTCACCACTTTTTCTATATCTATAAAGTCCGCCAATAGGTAAAGTAAAAATGTTTTTTTTATTAAATTTACCATGTAGCTCTTTAATATTTTTTTCAATTCCAATTACTCCTATTCCTGAAATTCTTGATGACATTCCTGGAAAATAATCAGAGACTATAGCCCTACTTAATCCTACAGCTTCAAAGTTGCAGCCACCTCTGTATGAACTAATTACAGATATACCCATCTTAGACATAATCTTTAATAATCCAGCATCAATGGACTTTTTAAATTTTTCAACACAACTATTAAAATCTGATTTGCCAAATAATTTTTTTTCAAACCTTTGGTAAACACTGTCAATCGCTAGATAAGGATTAATTGTTGTTGCGCCAACACCGATTAAAACTGCAAAAGAATGAGTATCCAAGGAGTCTGAACTTTCAACGTTTAGGGAGCAGTATCCTCTTAAGCCACGTTTAACTAAGTAAGAATGCACAGCCCCCACCGTTAAAATACTAGGTATACTTGCTCGTTGGTTTGTGATTTTTTTATCTGATAAAATTAAAGTTGTGCTTCCTTCTCGAACAGCTGTTTCGCATTCAACTCTAATTTCTTCTATTCTATCTTTTAAAGATGATTGAACTCCAAAAGTACAATCGATAACTTTAATTTTTTTTGAAAAAAACTTAGTAAATTTTTTGAATTGTGAATTTGTTAATATTGGACTATCTAGCACATAAATATTTTCCTCTGTTAAATTATCAAAATCTAATATATTGCCTAAATTGCCAAATCTAGTTTTAAGACTCATCACTTTGTTTTCTCTTAAAGAGTCAATTGGAGGATTAGTAACTTGACTAAAATTTTGTCTAAAATAATGTGATACTGGTCTGAAATGACTAGATAAAACTGCTACTGGAGTATCATCTCCCATGGAACCTGCTGCTTCTTTTCCCTCCTCGGCCATTGGATGCAGAATTAACTCTAAATCTTCGATACTTAACCCTGATAAGTATTGTCTTTTTTTTAATTCTTCTCCGTTAAATTTAGTTTCTTCATTTTTGTCAGGTGATAATTTTTTTTCTAGATCAATAATTTGTTTATTATATTTTTTATAGTCTTTAGCTAAATAGTCTTTGATTTCTTTATCTTTATAGAGTTTTCCTTTCTTAAGATCTATTGCAATTATTTGTCCTGGTCCTAGTTTTCCCTTTTCAATTATTTTTTCTTCAGGAATTTTAATCATTCCTGTCTCTGATCCAGCAAAAAATAAATCATCTGAGGTAATTGTATATCTTAATGGTCTTAGTCCATTTCTATCCATTGATGCTAAAACCCATTTTGCATCTGTTGCACAAATCGCAGCCGGTCCATCCCAAGGTTCTATTGTGCTATTTAAAAAGTTAAACAAGTCTTGATGATTTTTTGGAACAGTTTTACTTCGTTTAGACCAAGCGTCAGGTATCATCATCAATTTTATCAGTGGAGCTAATTTTCCTGAATGCGTTAAAAGTTCAAATACATTGTCTAAAGCACCTGAGTCTGAAGAACTTCTAATTACAGGTTTTAAGTCTTTAACATTTTTAAACAAAGGACTAGACATGTCTTGCTCATGAATTTTCATCCAGTTGATGTTGCCTTTAAGAGTATTTATTTCTCCATTATGCGCTAGCGTCCTAAAAGGTTGGGCTAAATCCCAGCTAGGGAAAGTATTAGTAGAATATCTTTGATGAAAAATTGCAAATCTCGATGTAAGATTTTTATCATTTAGATCTAGATAGAATTCGGCTAAATGTTCTGCTAAGAACATTCCTTTATAAACAATCGATCTTGAGCTAAACGAACATATATAAAAGTTTTTAAGTTGATTTTTTCTGGCCAGTCTTTCTATTTTTTTTCTTGTCTCAAATAAATCTCTTTCCAAGTCATTTGCTGCTAAATCTTTATTTTTTTTAAACATAACTTGAGCAATTTCAGGTCGACTCTGCTCTGCAGTTTTTCCTAATACGCTTGAATTAAATGGAACTTGTCTCCATCCATAAATGTAATAATCTTCTTTCAACAATACAGATTCTATGATTTCTCTACATTTTTCTTGTTCTGAATAATCAGTTCTTGGCAAAAACACCATGCCAACACATATTCTTTTTGTCTCGTCAAGCGTATGTCCGGTTGCTAAAATTTTTTCCTTGAAAAAATCTGGGGCAATTTCAATTTGAATTCCTGCTCCATCACCTGATTTTCCGTCAGCATCTACAGCACCCCTATGCCAAATTGCTTTAAGAGCTTCAATGCCATACTCCACAATTTTTCTAGATTTTTTTCCATTGGTTGATGCAATTAATCCAACCCCACAAGCATCATGTTCAAGTTTTGGATCATAAGCATTATTTTTTTGAAGTAGCTCTTTATTTCTTTTATAGAGACTCATCGTATTAAGCTGCTTTCTCCGATTTATTCTTGTTTAATTTTTTCTGTAAATATTTTTCAATTTGAACTGCGGCATCTCTGCCATCTCTTATAGCCCATACAACTAATGATGCACCTCTTACAATATCACCTGCAGCAAATACGCCATCTAGGTTTGTTTGCATAGAATGTAAATCTATTTTTAACGTTCCCCATTTTGACACAACTAAGTCTTCTGCGCCAAATAGTTTTGGTAAATTTTCTGGATCGAAACCTAATGATTTGATCACTAAGTCTGCTTTAATTTTATATTCTGATCCATTTTCAATTTCAGGTCTTCTCCGACCAGATGAGTCAGGTTCACCCAATTTCATTTTGTTAACTTCAACTGCATTTACTTTGCCATTCCCAATAAAACTTTTCGGACTCGTCAACCAAATGAACTCTACACCTTCCTCTATGGCATTACCCACTTCCCTTGCAGAACCAGGCATATTTTCTCTATCTCTTCTATATAAACACTTCACCGATTTTGCCTTTTGTCTTATTGAGGTTCTTACACAATCCATTGCTGTATCTCCTCCTCCTATAACGACAACATTTTTACCCTCTGTATTTAAAGTGCCCTCATCAAATAACTTAACCTTGTCACCTAATCCTTTTCTATTAGAAGCTGTTAAAAATTCCATTGCTGGAAAAATATTTTTCAGATTATTTCCAGGTATCTCAATTTCTCTAGCTTTATATACGCCAGTTGATATTAAAATTGCATCGTGCTTCTCTTGTAATTCTTTCAACGTTTTATCTTTTCCTACCTCAAAATTTTGTACAAATTTAATGCCGCCTTCTTTTAAAAGTTTAGTTCTTCTTTCAACTACAAATTTTTCTAATTTAAAATTTGGAATACCGTATATTAGTAGTCCTCCTGGTCTATCATATCTATCGTAAATGGTTACTTGATAACCTGATTTTCGTAATTCTTCAGCACAAGCCATGCCAGCTGGTCCAGCACCGATTATCCCAACTGATTGTTTTAGTTCCTTTTTTATATTTAAAGGTTTTACCCAACCTTTGTCCCAAGCTGTATCAGTTATATACTTTTCAATTGATCCAATCGTAACTGTTCCATGACCTGATTGTTCAATGACGCAATTTCCTTCACATAACCTATCCTGAGGACAAATTCGTCCACATACTTCTGGCATATTATTTGTACTTTGAGATATTTCATACGCTTCTTTTAATCTTCCTTCCGCGGTAAGCTTTAACCAATCAGGAATATTATTACTTAATGGACAATGTATTTGGCAAAATGGTACTCCGCACTGGGAACACCTGCTAGATTGATCCTTAGCTTTATCTGTAATAAATTCGTTGTAAATTTCTTTAAAGTCATCTTTTCTTTTAGACGTACTTCTCTTTACAGGTGGCTCCTGTTCTAAATTTACAAATTTAAGCATTTTTTTTGTCATTTCTTTGCAAATTAATCGAAAATACTAATTTTTTACAGTAAAAATAGGTAAGTGATAATTACCTATATTGCTGAAAAATAAGGGTTTTGAGTATCAATTTGTGCATATCTGATATGCGTTCTTGAAGTCATTAAAAAAACAAGCTTAATCTTTAAATATTTGAGTATGTTTGAAATTTTAATTTTATCTATAATTCAAGGAATAACAGAGTTCTTGCCAGTCAGTTCCTCTTCTCACTTAATAATTATATCTACTTATACAAATTTTGAACATCAAAGTCTTTCTTTAGACGTAAGTTTACATATTGGTTCTTTTCTAGCTGTCGTTACTTTTTTTATAAAAGATATTGTTCAATTTGTTAAAAATAAAAAATTATTTTTAAAGATAATTTTTTCATCTCTACCTGTTATTCTAGTAGGATATTTTCTTGTAAAAAATAATCTGATTGACCATTTAAGAAATATAAAAGTGATTGGCTGGACTACAATAATATTTGGTATTTTGCTGTATATAGTTGATAAATTTGAATTGAATAAAAACCTAGATAAAAATTTTACTTATAAATCTGCATTACTAATAGGTTTATTTCAAATATTATCTTTGATACCAGGTGTGAGTAGGTCAGGAATAACAATTACAGCAGCTAGAATGTTGAAATTTAATAGATTCGATTCTGCAAAAATATCCTTTTTGTTGTCCATACCAACTTTAGCGGCGGTTTCATTTTTTGGGTTAAATAATCTGATTGCCAATAATAATATTGATGTCTCTTTTGTAAACCTAGCATCTATTCTTTTATCATTTTTATTTTCATTGATAACAATTAAGTTTTTTTTGAAGTATATTCAGACATTTAGTTTAAACTTGTTTGTGATTTATAGAATACTTTTAGGAATAATTTTATTAATTTTAAGCTATCTATAGAATTAAAGTCAGCAATAAAATGACTAAGAAAATAATAACAAAAAAAACGATTACTGCTTTTTGTAAAGATAAATTAAATATTGATTTCATTATATCAATTAATAACACACTTTTTAAAAAAAAGGTCAAAATTGGTGCGCCTGCTAGGATTTGAACCCAGAACCTCCTGGTCCGTAGCCAAGCGCTCTATCCAGTTGAGCTACAGGCGCATATTAATCAAATATCAAATAAAGTATTGTATTTAAAGTATTTAAATCTATATTATTGATATTATGAGTAATTCAGTGGTGATTACATCTGCTATTAGAACTGCCGTCGGGTCACTAGGTAAATCATTAAAAAATATTCCTGGAGATAATCTAGGCTCAGCAGTCATTACGGAGTCTTTAAAAAATTCAAAAATCAAAAACGAGGAAGTTGATGAGGTAATTATGGGTCAAGTATTAACTGGTGGTGCGGGTCAAAACCCAGCAAGACAAGCTGCGATGAAATCTGGAATACCTAAAGAAACACCTGCTTATATTGTAAATCAAGTTTGTGGGTCTGGCTTGAGATCCATTGCTTCAGGATTTCAAAGTATAAAAACGGAAGACTCAAAAATTATTATTGCTGGTGGTCAAGAAAGTATGTCTTTATCACCTCACGCTGTTCATCTTAGAGATGGAAAAAAGCTTGGTGACACCCAATTAACCGATACTATGATTAAAGATGGATTATGGGATGCATTTCATGGGTATCATATGGGAGTAACGGCAGAAAATGTAGCAACAAAATTTCAAGTAACAAGAGAGGATCAAGATAAATTCGCTTTATATTCTCAGCAAAAAGCTCTTAAAGCTCAAAAAGAAAATCGGTTTCAAGATGAAATAATAAATTACAAAATTAAGTCAAAAAAAAATGAAATAGATTTTATGATTGATGAACATCCTAGGGAGGGTATTAACCTTGATGCTTTAACTAGACTAAAACCAGTATTTAAAAAAGATGGAACTGTAACTGCAGGAAATGCTTCTGGGATCAACGATGGAGCTGCAGCGGTTACTTTAATGTCTGCCGATGAAGCTGAAAAAAGAAATTTACAAAAACTTGTATCTATAAAATCTTGGGCAAGCTGTGGTGTAGATCCTGCTCTTATGGGCACGGGACCAATTCCTGCTTCTAAAAAAGCTTTAGATAAAGCTGGTTGGTCAATTAAGGATGTAGACTTATTTGAAATAAATGAAGCTTTCGCTGCTCAAAGTATTGCTGTTCTTCGAACTCTTTCTATTCCAGAGGAAAAAGTAAATGTTAATGGTGGCGCAATAGCACTAGGCCACCCTATTGGAGCGTCAGGAACACGTATACTTGTAACATTAATACATGAAATGACTAAAAGAGATGTTAAGCGAGGTTTGGCCACATTGTGTATTGGTGGAGGAATGGGTATAGCAATGTGTATTGAAAGATAATGGAAATTTCAAAACCATATAAAGGAAAAGGTAAAAGAAAATTAAAAAAGATGCCCTTTACTGTAAAAGGCTACATACTTTATTACGCTTTCTTTTGGGTTGTAATTATTTCTATTTATTTAGCTTATTATTAATTAACTTTATTAATAATTAACATTAATGGAATTGCCTGTAATAAATCATCCAGATTATGTTGCCAAAATAAATGATGATAACAAGTTTCCTATAAAAAAATTTGGTGCATTAGCAAATCATCTTTTGGAGACTAAGATAGTCCAAAAATTTCATATTCCTAAAGAGTGTTCGATAGAAACAATGAAAACTTCTCATTCTTTAAAGTATATAAATGACATCAAAAATAAAACACTTGATTTTAAAGCTCAAAAAAAAATAGGTTTTCCAATTAATGATAGTGTTGTTAGAAGATCTTTTGTTGCGACTGGCGGAACGGTTCTAGCTAGCAAATTTGCGTTAGAGTCGAGGCTTTCCTGTAACACTGCTGGGGGTAGTCATCATGCTACTTTTAATTATGGAGCTGGATACTGTGTTTTCAATGATACTGCTGTTGCAGCTAATTATTTGAAAAAGAAAGGGTATGCAAAAAAAATTTTGATATTAGATTTAGATGTGCACCAAGGTAACGGAAATTCTGAAATTTTTCAAAAAGATAAGGATGTTTTAACCTTTAGTATGCATTGTGCATCTAATTATCCTGCAAAAAAATCTAATAGCGATATAGATGTTGAGCTCCAGGATAACATGGAAGACAGAGAGTATTTAAATATACTTCATAAAAATTTAAAAGAGTTAAATAAATCAAACTTTGATTTTGTATTTTACATTGCAGGTGTCGATGTACATTTTAATGATCGACTTGGAAAATTAAAGTTATCTGATGAGGGAATAGATAAACGTGATAAAATCGTAATCGAAAATTATTTTAATAAAAATGTTCCTCTATGTGGTGTTTTAGGTGGAGGGTATAATAAAAGTTTTGATAAACTAGTAGAGCTACATTCTTTATTACACAAAAATTGTGCTGAGATAATTTAGTTTTCTAAATTATTTAAATTTTTAAAAAAATCTAAAGAGCCAGGGTTGGCGATAGCTTCGCTATAATTAATTTTTTCTCCATTAATAATCTTTTTAACAGCCAGCTCAACTATTTTTCCACTTTTTGTTCTAGGAATTTCTGGTGTTTTAATAATTTTAGCGGGAACATGTTTTGGCGAACAATTTTTTCTAATAACTGACCTAATAATTTCAATTTTATTATCATCTAAATCTTCATTATTTTTAGTAGTCACAAATAGAATAATTCTTACATCATTGTTAAAATTTTGACCAACAACTAATCCCTCAGTAATAAATTCTATATTTTCTACTTGCTGATAAATTTCAGCTGTACCAATTCTCACACCCCCTGGATTTAAAGTGGCATCTGATCTACCACGAATAATAAATCCATCATTTTTAGTTGCTTCAATATAGTCTCCATGATGCCAGATATTCTTAAATTTTTGAAAATAAGCATTGTGATATTTTTTACCGTCTTCATCTCCCCAAAAATTAATGGGCATTGATGGAAATGGTTTTTTTACAACTAACTCCCCTATATCTTTAACACTCTTGCCTTCTTCATTAAAAATATCAACTTCGATACCTAAACTTTGACCTTGTATTTCACCCTTATAAACATCTGAAAAGAGATTACCTAAAATTAGGCAACCAACTAAATCAGTTCCCCCAGCTATAGATGCTAAGTGTACGTCTCTCTTTATACTTTCGTAAACATATTTAAAACTTTCACTAGCTAATGGAGATCCTGTTGAAGCTATTATTTTAACATTGCTCAAATCTAAATTTTTAGCATTATAGTTTTCATTCTTTAAATGATCTATATATTTTGCACTTACTCCGAATAAATTAATTTGCTCATTCTGACAATACTCTAAAAGAATATCAATTTTTGGATATACGGGTGCTCCATCAAATAAATAAATAGAAGAACCAGTTGCTAAACCTCCCACTAACCAATTCCACATCATCCATCCGGTAGTAGTATAGTAGAATAATTTATCATTATTTCTTATATCACAGTGAAGCATAAATTCTTTGTTGTGCTCAATTAGAACATTACCTGTTCCGTGTGTTATGCATTTTGGCTTACCAGTAGTACCACTTGAAAATAAAATATAAATTGGATGATTAAATTCATACCTTTCAAAACTTTCATCTAATTCTGAATTGTTTAAAATCTGATTAAAATCTTTAAAATTTTTTTCATTCTTAATTTTCTTTTTTTCATAAGAAAAAATCAAAGTTTCTTTAATTGATGGTATTTTTTTTACAACTTGGTTAGCTTTATCAACGATTGTAATTTTTTTACCATTATAAAAATAGTAATCACAAGTAATTAACATTTTAGGATTAATTTGTTTAAATCTATCAACTACTCCATCAACACCAAAGTCTGGTGAACAAGAAGACCAAATAATTCCATTTTTTGCACAAGCTAAGAAACTTATAATTGCCTCTATTTTATTTGGCACGTATCCTGCTATTCTATCTCCAGCTACAAGATTAACACTCTTAAAATATGCAGAAAGTTTACAAACTTTTGAATATAATTGGTTCCATGTTATTTTTTCTTTATAACCACATTCAGATAAAAAACTAATTGCAATATCATCTGTTTTTTTTCTTAAAATATTTTCAGAATAATTAATTTTTGAGTCTTGAAAAAATCGTGTTTTATTAAAAATTTTGTCATACTTAATGATCTCATTGCCTTTGCTTCCAATTATTTTAGAAAAATCCCAAAATTTTGACCAGAATTTTTGTGGATTTTCAATGCTCCATATCCATACGTCTTTGAATGACTTCGGTTTTAAATTTACAGATTTACAGAAATCCATCAACAATGAATTTTCTCTTCTATCTTTCGATGGTTGCCAAAGAGGTTTGTTCATATAAGCAGTATAAGCTTAAATGAATTTATTTTAACAAATATTTTTTTAATAGGATTTTTTGAACAATTACTGTTCTTTCTGTTTTTAATTCTTTTTTTTTAAAAAATAAGTTGATTAACCATTTCATGCCTAATTTGACTAATTCTTAATGACTAAAAATAGCATAAAATGTGTCTAAAAATGAACTTATCACGCGATTTGCCCTACTCTTTATAGTTTATTATTAGACCTCTTTTTAATATGTTCCAACCAGTTTATAATGATTAATTATGGCCCAAAATATTTCCGTTCCTGACATTGGTGACTTTAAAGATGTTGAAGTTATAGAGGTTTTAATAAAACCAGGAGATAGAGTTAATAAAAATGATCCAATTGTTACCATTGAAAGTGATAAATCGAGTCTTGAAATTCCATCTCCTTCTTCTGGAGAAATTAAAGATCTTAAAGTAAAAATTGGAGATAAAGTTTCTGAGGGAAGTATTTTAGCTACGATTGAAAATGGCCAAACTTCTGAAATGCCAGAAGAAACAAAAAAAGTCAAAGAAGAAGAAAAAGTAGATCAAAAGTCTAATGGAAATTTAAATCCAATAAAACAGGTTAAAAAGATATTCGCGGAACCTGTATCAAAAGACGATATTGACCCTATTGAAACTAATGAATGGATTGAGTCTTTAAATTCTGTAATTGAAAATGATGGGTCCTCGAGAGCAAGTTTTTTGTTAAATAAAGTGATAGATCAAGCTTATAAATCAGGATTAGTATTACCCGACACCAGAACAACTCCTTATATAAATACCATACCTCCTGAAATAGAGGTCAAATCTCCTGGAGATCAAAATATAGAAAAAAAAATTAGAGCATATATTAGATGGAATGCAGCTGCTATGGTTGTGAAAGCAAATAAAAAAAGCTCTGAACTTGGTGGCCATATTGGAACATTTGCTTCTGCAGCTACTTTGTACGATGTTGGAATGAATCATTTTTGGAGAGCTAAGAACAACAAGTTTGGCGGAGATCTGATATACTTTCAAGGTCATTCTGCACCAGGAATGTATGCTAGGGCATTTTTAGAGGGAAGAATGACAGCAAAACAGCTTGATGGATTTAGACAAGAAGTTTCTAAAGGTGGATTATCATCCTATCCTCATCCATGGTTAATGCCAAACTTTTGGCAGTTTCCTACTGTCTCTATGGGCCTAGGACCTATCATGGCAATTTATCAGGCGCGTTTTTTAAAATATTTAATTAATAGAGGATTAGTAAAAGATGAAGGAAGAAAAATTTGGGTTTTCCTTGGAGACGGTGAAATGGATGAACCAGAGTCATTAGGTGCAATAGGTTTAGCTGCAAGAGAAAAATTAGATAATTTAATTTTTGTTATCAATTGTAATCTTCAAAGGTTAGATGGTCCAGTTCGAGGCAACGGTAAAATTATTCAAGAATTAGAAGGAAGTTTCAGAGGAACAGGTTGGAATGTAATTAAAGTTATATGGGGATCTTATTGGGATCAATTATTAGCAAAAGATAAAACTGGTTTACTCGTTAAAAGAATGAACGAGTGTGTCGATGGTGAATATCAAGCCTTTAAGGCTAAAGGCGGTGAATATGTACGAGATAATTTTTTTGGAAAGTATCCAGAACTTAAAGAGCTAGTTTCTTCAATGACGGATAAAGACATTTGGAGACTTAATAGAGGTGGACATGATCCACACAAAGTTTATGCAGCTTACCATGCCGCGATGCAACATACAGGTTCTCCAACAGTGATACTTGCCAAAACAATAAAAGGCTATGGAATGGGTAAATCAGGAGAAAGTATTAATACCACCCACCAGCAAAAGAAATTAGATGAGGAAGATTTACTTTATTATAGAGATAGGTTTGGAGTTCCTCTTACAGATAAACAAGTTAAAAATATTGAATATTATAAACCTAGCGAAACTTCTGAAGAAATTAAGTATTTGAAAGAAAAGAGAATTAAGCTTGGTGGGTATATTCCCGAAAGATCGTCTTTGGCAAAAGCAATCAAGGCTCCTCCAAAAGATATTTTTGATAATTTCATGAAATCCACGGGAGATAAAGAAATGTCAACAACAATGGCACTAGTAAGAATGTTAACTGCATTATTAAGAGATAAAAATCTTTCTCCCCGATTAGTTCCAATTATTCCTGATGAAGCCCGAACATTTGGTATGGAAGGATTTTTCCAAAAGATTGGAATTTATGCTCATGAAGGCCAGAAGTATGAACCGGTCGACTCGGAACAATTGAGTTCATATAGAGAGGATAAAAGCGGACAAGTTTTAGAAGAAGGTATTAATGAGTCAGGGGCGATGTCGTCATGGATAGCTGCTGGAACTTCTTACACTAATCACGATCTGGAAATGATACCAATTTATATTTTCTATTCTATGTTTGGTTTTCAAAGAGTTGGAGATCTAGCATGGGCTGCTGGTGACTCTCAGGCTAGAGGATTTTTAATAGGGGCAACAGCTGGTAGAACAACTTTAGCTGGCGAAGGACTTCAACACCAAGACGGTCATAGTCATTTGTTAGCATCCAATATTCCAAATTGTGTAAGCTATGATCCAACATTTGCTTACGAAATGGCGGTAATACTTCGAGAGGGTCTTAAAAGAATGCATGAGAAAAAAGAAAACATTTTTTATTACATAACTGCAATGAATGAAAATTATTCTCATCCTGAAAAGCCAAAAGGAAGCAGGGAGGGAATTTTAAAAGGGATGTACTTGTTTAAAGAAAATAATAATAAAGGTAAAACTAAAGTACAACTGTTAGGATCTGGAACTATTTTAAGAGAAATTATTTTTGCATCAGAGATATTATCAAAAGACTATGGTATAGACTCAGATGTTTGGAGTGTGACTAGTTTTAATGAGCTAAGAAAAGATGGGATGGAGACTGAAAGATGGAATCTTTTAAACTCCGACAAGAAAAAAAGGGAATCTTATGTTGAAAAATGTTTTAAGAAAAGAAGCGGGCCGATCATTGCTGCATCTGATTATACTAGAGCATTCTCTGACCAAATAAGACCTTATACTACAAAATCATTCTATTCACTAGGAACTGATGGTTATGGTAGAAGTGACACTAGAAAAAATCTCAGAAAATTTTTTGAAGTTGATAAAGAGCATATTGTTGCCTACACACTTAGTGCACTAGCTAAAGAACAACTAATTGGTTCGGAGCAAGCAGAAAAAGCTATTAAAAAATATAAAATTGACAAAGAGAGAGAATTTCCTACAAATTTATAAATATGTCAGATGTTAAAATCACAGTTCCTGATATGGGAGATTTTAAGGATGTAGAAATAATTGAAGTCCTAGTAAAAGAAGGTCAAACGATTAAAAAAAATGATTCTTTAATAACTCTTGAAAGTGACAAGTCTAGTGTTGAAGTTCCTTCAAGTCATTCTGGTGAAATAAAAAAAATAAACGTAAAAATTGGTGATAAAGTAAATAAGGGTGATACTATTTTAACTATTAATTCAGAAGTTAAGGAAGAAAAAAAAGAAATTGTTAAGAAAAAACCTGTAGAGAAAAAAGATAAAATAGAAGAACCAAAAAAATTAAAAACTCCTACTCCTTTACCTGTAAATACGTCACCAGCTAGTACAAAATTAGCTAGCCCAAAAGTAAGAAAATTTGCAAGGGAATTGGGAGCTAATGTATCAGATATTCAAGGATCTCAAAGAGCAGGAAGAATTTCAGAAGAAGATGTAAAAGAGTTTATAAAAACACAAGTTACAGTAAACCAAGGTAAAGTTGAAAAAAAAGAACATGTAGAAGAATATGCACATGAAGAATTTGGCCAAGTTGAACTAAAAGAAATTCCAAGAGTAAAAAGATTATCAGGACCTCACTTGGTAAGATCTTGGACAGAGATACCTCATGTTACCCAACACGAAGAAGTTGATATTACAGAAATGGAACAGTTTAGATCTTCTTTATATGATTACTACTCTGGAGAGTTAATAAAAGTTACTCCTTTAGCATTTATATCAAAAGCTTTAGTAAGTGCTTTGAAAGCATTTCCAAACTTTAATGCCTCCATTGACCCTGTCCAAAACAAAATAATTTATAAAAAATATTTTCACATAGGTTTTGCTGTAGATACTCCACACGGATTGATGGTACCTAAAATTAGGAATGTTGATCAAATGAGTATTAAAGAAATTGGGGAAGAATTAAAAAAAACAAGTAAACTTTGTAGAGAACTAAAAATTGATAAAAAAGAATTTTTTGGTGGCTCGATGACAATATCTAGTTTAGGTGGTATAGGAGGAACATTTTTTACGCCAATTATTAATCCTCCGGAGGTAGCAATTTTAGGTGTTGGCAAAAGTTTTGACAAAATTGTTAAAATACAAGGTAAAATAGTTTCAAGAAAAATTCTGCCAATTTCTTTATCCTATGATCATAGAATAATTGATGGAGCTGAAGGTGCTAGATTTTGTGTTTATTTAAGTGAGTGCCTAGGAAAAGATTTTGCATTCAAGCTTGCTGTTTAATTTAAATTACAATAATAAACACCATGAATAAAAATTTAGTCTCTGTGATCTGTGCCATATCTTGCTCGTTTTTATGGGGAACAGCTTTCATTGCACAGGATATGGGGATGGATTATATCGGGCCCTTTTCTTTTTCTGCTGGAAGAATGTTTCTAGGATTTATTGCTTTAATCCCCTTTTTTTTATTTTTTGAATTTAAAAAAATCAAAGAAAAGAAAATTTCTTTTAATACTGCCTTAATTTATTTGGCTCTTCTTGGATTTTTTCTTTGTGGAGGATTTGCATTACAACAATATTCATTACTTTATACTGATGTGGCAAACTCAGCAATATTTACAATATTTTATGTTTTAATAGTTCCTGCTATATCTTATTTTTTATTTTCTAAAAAAATCCACTGGTCTGTTTGGCCCTCAGTCTTTGTTTGTATAATTGGAGCTTTTTTACTTACCGAAATAGATAATGTGAATGTAAGATTAGGAGATACATTGGTTTTACTTGGCGCCTTTTTTTGGGCTTTTCATATTGTTTGTTTGTCAAAATTTTTGAAGTTGTTTAATTATCCTATCGCTATAACCATGGGTTCTTGCCTAATTGGATCTATATTTGCATTTATTCCTTCTTGGGCCTTTGAAAACATATCATTGGGAAATTTATTAATGGAAAAAAATGAACTTCTTTACGCTGGTGTTTTATCAAGTGGGGTTGGGTTTTTGCTACAAGCTTATAGTCAACAAAATTTATCCCCAGCACCAGTAGCGATTATTTTTTCTTTAGAAGGTGTTTTTGCTGCAATTTTTGGATGGATACTTCTAAATCAATTCTTGAGCGATCTAAAAATATTTGGAATAGTATTAATATTGTTTGCAGTAATTTTCTCTCAACTAGCCCCAATTTATGTTAAAAAATCTCATGGACGAAACTAAAAAAGGTTTTATGCAGAATATTGGTGATTTATCTTTCAAAAAGATAAATGACACGGATTATGAATTTAGTATTAAAGTTTTGGAAAATTTTTTGAATACTGGAGGGATAGCTCATGGAGGATTCATAGCTACAATCGCAGATACTGGAATGGGAAATGCTGCACATATCGCAGCAGGGAACAAAAGATGTGTAACAATAAATTTGGATATAAAGTTTATTTCTGCAGGAAAACTAAATGAAAAATTATTAGGAAAAGTTAAAATTTTGAAACGAACAAAAACATTAGTTTTTATTAACTGTGAAATATTTGGTGTAGAAAGAATAGTAGCTACTGCGTCTGGTACTTGGAAAATTCTCTAAATTTTTCTTCTATAATTTAAATAGCCAATCAATAATAAAAAAAGTAGTGCAAAAGGATAAACAATAGCTTTATTCGGTCTTTCAGGATTTTCAATTTTAAAATTACTTATGATATCACCCATTTGAATCCCAGATTTTTTTGCCTCCCCTTTCCAGTTTAATTTGTCTATAACCAGTTGTTCATTTTGTTCTGAAAGTGCTACGCCGTATTCTTCTAAATTATATTCTTTTTCAAATTTTCCCTTATCAATGACGAACAATTTATATCTCTCTCCATACTCAGTAACCCTAGTTACTTTAATGTGAACTTCCTTAGCGGGGTCAAAAGAAAGTTTTTGAATAAACTCTGCTGAAAGTTTTTGCTCATTATATTTTGGATAAAATTTTCCTAAAACATAATCTGGAGCCAAAAATGATAAAGAGATTACTAAAAATGCTAGGGTTTCATACCATTTTAATTTATTTATAAACCATTGTTGAGTAGCGGCAGTAAAAACTAATATTCCTATCAAAGAGGTAATAATAACTATTAAAGCTTGCCAAATACTATCTACGCCGATTAACAAAAGTTCATGATTGAATAAAAAGACGATTGGTAAAATTCCTGTCCTCAAACTATACCAAATCGCTTGAAGTCCCGTTCTTAAAGGGTCACCTCCAGAAATTGCTGCTGCTGCGTAAGAAGCTAAACCGACAGGAGGTGTAACATCTGCCATCAAACCAAAATAAAATACGAATAAATGAACTGCGATTAATGGAAAAATAAATCCAGAGGCGTTCCCTACGTCAACTAAAACTGTTGCCATTAAAGATGCTACTACGACATAGTTTGCAGTTGTAGGAAGACCCATACCTAACAATAAACAAAGTATTATAGTTAATAAAATAAGTATAATTACATTATCTCTGGCAATTGTCTCAATTACTATAATTAAATTAGTGCTTAACCCAGTAGAACCTACCGCTCCTACAATTATACCAGCTGTTGCGATAGCAATTCCAACGCCAACCATATTAATTGCACCTTTTTGAAGACCAACAACTGTCTGATTAAACCAATCAATTAATCCAGTTTTAAAATCTGGATTTTTAA
Source organism: Pelagibacteraceae bacterium AG-325-J13 (assembly GCA_003282835.1). GTDB lineage: Bacteria > Pseudomonadota > Alphaproteobacteria > Pelagibacterales > Pelagibacteraceae > Pelagilacustribacter. The sequence goes on from QBYL01000003.1 coordinate 24,104, forward strand.
CAACACGATTTATTAAATTTACTATGACCAAAGAGATTGTTGCATAAAAAATTGAGAATCCTGCTGTATATCTCATATAAACAAGTAAAAAAATCAAAACAAAAATTGGTATTAAAAAATGTAATCCAGATAAAAAAGTTTTTTTAAGATGTGGTACGTCAGCATCATTCATTCCTTTAAGACCTAGCTTAAGGGCTTCGAGATGAGATATATAAAATAATGCAATGTAAGAAATAATGGCTGGTAAAAAAGCATGTTTGACAACCTCAAAATAAGTTACACCAATAAAACTTGCCATTACAAAAGCTGCTGCCCCCATTACAGGTGGCATTATCTGACCATTGACTGATGATGAAACTTCTATTGCTCCAGCTTTTTCTTGAGTGAATCCTGTTTTTTTCATTATAGGAATTGTGAAAGTTCCAGTAGTAACAGTGTTAGCAATAGAAGATCCTGAGATCATACCAGTCATTCCAGATCCTAATATTGCAGCTTTAGCTGGTCCCCCTCGCATTTTACCAACCATAGCAAAAGCTAAATCTAAAAAATATTTTCCTCCACCCGCAGTTTCTAATAAAGCTCCAAATAGTACGAATAAAAATATAAAATCTACTGATACACCTATAGGAATTCCAAAAATTGCTTCCTGATCAAACCATTGAAAACCTACTAACCTTTTCACAGATAAACCTCCGTGAGAAATTATGTCCGGAGCGTATCTTCCAAAATAAGAAAATAAAAGAAAACAAATAGCAATAATTACTAAAGGCAAACCTATTGCTCTTCTTGTAGCTTCAAGAAGTATTAACATACCTGTAGCACCTATGATTAACTCAACTGGAATTTTAAATCCAAATATCTCTTTAACTAAAAGTATCCCACCTCTATTAACAAGATCGTCATAAAAAAAATAAATATATAAACAACAAAATGCAGCAATTACACTAATGAGTATATCAAAAATAGAAATCTTTTTTCCTCTAACTGCTGGAAAAATTAAAAAAGTTAATGATAAGGCAAAACCTAAATGTATGGCTCTAGCTGGCAGACCTTTGAACATTCCAAAGTTTAACCAAAATGGAAATGGAGAAGCGTACCATAATTGGAAGAATGTCCAAAGTATTGCAATTCCAAAAACTATTTTTAAATGTGTGCCTGATAAGTTGCGTGTAGGAGAAATATCTTCTTGAATTTTTTCTTTGATCTTACTCTGAATGTTTTGATTCATTTTATTTAAGATACATTATTCTAAAAAAAAAGGCCCAACAAATATTGGGCCTTTTTAATTTAATCAAGTAGTTGGACTACATTAATCCAGCTTCTTTATAATACTTTACTGCGCCTGGATGCAATGGAGCTGATAAACCGTCAGCTATCATATTTTTCTTTTCCAAAGGTCCAAAAGCAGGATGTTGATCTCTGAAAGAATCAAAGTTTTCAAAAACTGCTTTAGTTATCAAGTAAACAAGTTCCTCAGAAACGTCAGCACTTGTTACAACAGTAGCTTTTACACCAAATGTAGTAGCGTCTTTTTTTTGATTTGAGTAAGTACCTTTTGGAATTACTGCTTTAGCATAATAGTCAGCACCATCAATTAAACCCTGAACTGGTGCGCCAGTTAGATTAATTGGGCTCGCTTTAGCTTTGCAAGTTGCAGCTTGTTCCATAGCACCATTAGGAAATCCAACAGAATATCCAAATGCATCTATTTTACCATCACAAAGAGCTTTTACTTGCTCAGAAGAAGTAAGTTCAGTAGTTGCTTTAAACATACTCATGTCTGCTCCCATGGCTTTCATCAGCTCCTCCATAGTTCCTCTTTGACCAGAACCTGGGTTACCGATGTTTACTGTTTTTCCTTTTAGACCTTTAAAATCTTTAATCTTAGATTTTTTACTAGCCCAAATTTGAAATGGTTCATTGTGCACTGAGAATACAGCTCTTAAATTACTAAACTGTTTACCTTCCCATTTGCTTGATCCGTTATAAGCATGATACTGCCAGTCAGATTGAGCAACACCAAATTGAAATTCACCATCTTTAATTTGTCCAATATTATAGTTTGAGCCTCCTGTAGAAGGTGCAGTACATCTATAAGCTTTAGCTGTACCTTTCTTTCTACCATGATCAGCACTTATTGCTGATTTGTGAAGCATTTTACAAATAGCATTACCTGTTTGAAAATAAACTCCAGTAGGTCCGCCAGTTCCTATTGTGAAGAACTCTGCTGATTTAGCAATTGAAGTAATTGGGCTTGATAAAGCAAAAGTTACTAAAATTGCTGAAATCATCGATATAACTTTTTTCATATGATCTCCCGTGTTTGTTAATGTAATAATTTAACTATGGATAGAGACGAAGGTCAAAGAGAATCTTATAAATTTTTCGCCCAATTTGATAATTTCTGTATACCTTCAACTACATTTGGTGCGTATTTTTCTATTATTTTATTATCTAATAATTTTCCATTAATATCTGCATTAAGAAATTTTGTACCGTCAAAATCTATATAACACAATCTAGTAAGCATTTTTTTCGGCTTAAAGCCAAAGTCAGAAGCTGGCAGCATCGCCACTCCAGTTTCGTCTAATATAGTTTCACACAACTCAGTCGAAGATTTATATTTCTTATTAGGAAATTCTGGCATTAAATAAAATGCACCTTGAGGAGCATTTATTAAAACCTTATTAGATTTTAAATTATTGTAAACATAGTTTCCAACAGATCTTAAAATGTTTACAGTTTTACTCTTATATTCACTATAATCTCCTCTGTAAGCTTCAACAGCAGCAAATTGAGCTGGACTATTAACTGTAGAGTAAGACTCACTTGCTAACGTTTTTATATTCTCCAAAAGTCCTGACAGTTTATCTGGAACTGCAAAAAATCCAACTCTCCATCCACCTGCACCACACCATTTGCTTAAACCACCACTTATAAATGTTTTCTCAGGATAATATTGTGAAATCGACTCATATTTATTGCAAAATGTTAAATCTGTATAAATTTCATCTGATAAAATTATTATTTTATACTTCTTTGCAACTTCAGCTAATTCTTTTAAATTTTGACAAATTGTTCCTGAAGGATTATTTGGTGAATTAAGTATAAATATCAAATTCTTTTTTTTTAATGATCTAATTTTTTTTTCTAGTTGTTTAGCAGTTGGAAACCAATTATTTTCTCTTGTGGTTTGAATCCAGTGAACTTTATTTCTACCAATGATAGCTTGGGGCTCATAAGATACCCAGCTGGGTGCTGAAAGAATTATTTCTCCATTAAAGGCGACATGCAATAAAAGCATTGCTTCTTTAGACCCTGGTGTAATAACAATATTTTCTTTTGGATAATTTATACTGGTCTTCTTTTTTAAGTAATTGGAAATTGAGTCTCTTAGTTCATTTAAACCTTGAATTGGCAAATACTCTTTTCTATGTGCATTATCTTTAAGGGCTGTGACAATTTTTTCTGGTACTGGAAATGGGGATTGTCCAAATCCAAATTGATAAACTTTTTTACCTTTAGCTATTAGTTTCTTACATTTCTCATTTATTACTAAAGTCGATGATTGTTTGAGATTTAAGATATTCTTTTTAGTAAGATTGCTCATAATAACTTTTTTTTAAAAAAAGCTATTTTTGACCATACGGGGAACTTGGGATTTAAGTCAATTCAAATCTCGAAAATTAGAACATTTGACAAATTGATTCGGTCATGTTTTAATCTTCATTTGTTCTCAGTAATTATCTATATATAGTATAAAACAAATTATCTAACACAAAAATGGAAAATCAATCTAAAAACATTGTTGCTCTTTTAGGTCCTACAAACACAGGTAAAACTCATGTAGCTATAGAAAAAATGCTTCAGTTTAATACTGGAATATTTGGATTGCCGCTAAGACTTTTAGCAAGAGAAGTATACGATAAATGTGTAGAAAAGGTTGGTTTATCAAAAGTGGCTTTGATTACAGGTGAAGAAAAAATTATTCCAAGTACTGCAGACTTTTTTATTTGCACTGTGGAATCAATGCCTAAGGATAAAAAAGTAGATTTTGTTGCTGTTGACGAAATTCAAATGTGTGCTGATCGCGAAAGAGGTCATATTTTTACTGAAAGATTATTAAATGCTCGAGGCCAAAAACTTACGATGTTTTTAGGTTCTCAAGTAATGCGGAAAATGATTGAAAACCTTTTAGAAAATGTTGACTTTGAAAAAAAAGAGAGATTTTCTAAATTGAGTTACGCAGGTTACAAAAAGATATCTAGACTTGATAGGAAAGTTGCAATAATTGCATTCTCTATCGAAGAAGTTTACGCAATAGCCGAATTGGTTAGAAGACAAAAAGGTGGCGCAGCTGTGATTATGGGATCTTTAAGTCCAAAAACAAGAAATTCACAAGTAGGCCTTTATCAATCTGGTGATGTAGATTATTTAATTGCAACAGATGCTATTGGTATGGGATTAAACATGGATATTAACGAAATTTATTTCTCAAATTTAAAAAAATTTGACGGAAAAAAAACAAGAAGACTCAATTTAATAGAAATGTCTCAAATTGCAGGCAGAGCAGGACGTTTTAAAAATGACGGTGGATTTGGAACAACTGGAGATTGTGAAAATCTCAATTCAGACGAAATTGAAAATATTGAAAAACATAACCTTCCAGAAACTAAGATGATTTACTGGAGAAACTCTAACTTAAATTTTAGTAATCCTGAACAATTGATATCATCACTCGAACTTAAGCCAGATAACAAAAATCTTATAAAAACGAACGACTCTTTAGATGAAAGTGTTTTAAGATATTTTTTAAAAAAGGGTAATAATAATATTTTATATCATAAAAATTTAGAACTACTTTGGGAATGTTGTCAAATACCAGATTTTGAAAAAAAAGCGTATGGACAGCATATCAACACTGTAGATAAAGTTTTTCAATTTCTTTCAACTAGAAAGAAAAAAATTCCAAGCAATTTCATGAAAGAACAATTAAAAGGTCTTGAGAAAGATCATGGTAATGTTGACCTCTTGTCTCACAGACTTTCAAATGTGAGAACATGGTCTTATGTAGCAAATAAAAAAAATTGGGTTGAAAATTCCGACTATTGGATACAATTAACAAAAAATATTGAGGATAAATTATCAGATAAACTGCACGAAGAATTAACAAAAAGTTTTATAGATAAGAAAATTTCCATTTTATCAAGGAGTTTAAAACAAGATTTAATTTTAAATACTGAAATTAATGAGGACAATAAAATTTTTATAGATAATCAGCTTATTGGGGAATTAAAGGGTTTAAAATTTTTAATTGAACTTACGTCAAAAACCTTAGACACAGACATTAAGTCTATAAAAAAAGCTGCTAGAAAAGGAGTTAAGGAGGAATTAGATAAAAGAATAGATGATATCACCGAGAATCAAAACATCAAGATTGACCATAGTTGCAAAATTATCTGGAAAGGAAATCCTATTGGAATGCTGAAAAAGGGCAATGACTATCTCGGTCCCGAAATAGATATAATTGCTGATGACTCAATTGAAGAAGAGACAAAAAATAAATTAGAGAAGTTTTTAAAAGGTTGGTTAAAAGAATACATTAATGAAGTTCTTGGAGATTTAATTAATTTAACCAATAAAAAAGTGGAAAACCAATATCTTAGAGCTTTAGTATTTCAATTATACGAAAATAATGGAGTTATAAAAAGGGATGAAATTGAAAATATTGTTAAATTAATACCAGCTGTCGAAAGAAAAAAACTTTGGGGAATGGGTATTAAAATAGGCAGATACCATGTTTATTTACCTAAAATGCTTAAACCAAAAGCAGTAGAATTTAGAATTTCACTTTGGAAAATTTTTTTCAATTACACTAAAAAAAATGAAATACCTAAATCTGGGTTAAATTTTATCATTAATAGTAATTATGAGAAAAATTTTTTGTTACTATGCGGATTCGAAAAATTCAAAAATTTTTTTGTCAGAATAGATATTTTAGAAAAATTGTTTATCAAAATATTAGATAGCAGCAAAGATCGTAAATTTAAGATAAATGCTGAAATGATGAATTTATTAGGATGTTCTAAAGAAAATTTTTATAAATTAATGACCTATATGAACTATAAAAAAGATAAAATCGAGAAAGACACTTATATATTTAGAGGGGAAAAGAAAAAAAATGAGAAATTTATAAAATTTGACAAACAAGAAAATCCATTTAAAAAGCTTTTATCATTAAATTTAAACAAATGAAGACTTTAGATCAGGATAATATAATTGGAATAGCAGCTTTACTTGTACACGCTGCAAGAATTGATGAACAATACTCTGAACACGAAAAAGGTTTAATAAAAGAATTTATAAAATCTTACTTAAAAGATAGTGATTTGGATAAAGTACTTAAATCAGCTGAAGAATTGGAAAAAAACTCAAATCAACTATTGAGTTTTACTAATATTATTAAAAAAGAAAATAATGAAATTAAATCTGATATAATTAGTCATCTTTGGAAAATAATTATTTCTGATAAATCAATAGATCAATATGAATCTAATTTAATGAGAAGAATTTGTGGTTTAATTTACTTTTCAGATAAAATGAGTGCTGAAATTAAACTACAAATATTAAATAGCAAAAAATGACATATATAGTTAAAGACGAATGTATTAAATGTAAGTTAACGGATTGTGTGGAAGTTTGTCCCGTAGATTGTTTTTATGAAGGAGAAAATTTCTTAGTGATCAACCCAGATGAATGTATTGATTGTGGAGTTTGTGAACCCGAATGTCCTATAGATGCAATAAAAGCTGATAATGACGAAAGTGTAGAAGATATGAATAAATGGTTGTTGATTAATAAAAAGTTTTCTGCAATATGGCCTAATATTTCAAAAAAAAAAGAACCAATGAAAGATCACGAAAAATTTAGAAATATAAAAAATAAATTTGAAAAACATTTTTCAGAAAAACCAGGTAAATAGATAAGATGCCAAAAAAGAAAAAAGTCAAAAAAACTAATATTCTTAAAAAATTTAAAAAAAGTAAGATTAAGGTAAATGTAAAACCTCAAATTAAAACTCCAATTAAAAAAGCAGCATCAACAAACTTAGAAGAAAAACCAGAAATTAAGAAAGTAAAAAAACAACCAACTGAGAAACGTATCTATAATTTAAAAGATTACGTGGTTTACCCAAAACACGGTGTTGGAAAAATAACAGCTGTTGAAAAAGCAAATATAGGTGAAATTGATATACAGTTTTATAAAATTTTTATTGAAAAAGAAAAACTTACTCTTACAGTGCCTATCAACCAGCAATCAAAATTAAGACCTATTTCATCCATTAATCAAATCAATAAATGTGTATCTATTCTTAAAATGAAACCTAAAATCAAAAGAACTATGTGGAGTAGAAGAGCACAAGAATATGACCAAAAAATTAATTCTGGTAAAATTTATGAGTTAGCTGAAGTAGTAAAAGATTTAAATAAGAACACTGATATAATTGCGGATCAATCATACTCTGAGAGACAATTATTTGAAAAAGCTTATGAGCGCTTAAAGTCTGAATTTGAGGCGGTTCTCAAAGTAAGCCCAGAAGACGTACAAAAAAAAATGGATAAAGCATTAGGGCGAATGCAAATTTCTGAAAGTTTAGAATAAAAAAACGCCCTTTTTAAATTGTTTTTAAAAAGGGCGTTTGTAAAAAGTAAACTATCTTCTTCTTCTTCTTCTTTTAGCTTTCTTTTTAGCTTTTTTTGCTTTTTTTCTTCTTCGTTTAGCCATCTTATTCTCCCTTGTTTAAACAAATCTTTTTGATTCGTTTATTAATTTAAACATTAATTAATTTAAGATTCATGTCAAACATAAATTAATTTGTAATTTTTATTAAAAAATAAAAAAGTTTATCTAATTTTAATCAATTTATATAAAAGTTAAAAAAGTTAACAATTTCAATGTTTTTTTAAGCAAATAATTAAACAAATCTTAATTATTTTAATAAAGTTTTTCTAATTGATGTTTATAATTTTTAATTATTTCTTTTCTTTTTAACTTTAAAGTTGGTGTTAACATTCCATTATCAATTGTAAATTCTTTATCAATTATCACAAATTTTTTTACTTTTTCTATTAATGTTAGACTTTTATTAATGTTTTCTATTATTTTACTAATCATTTCTTTTGTTGCATCAGTTTCAACAACAATTAATGCAACTAAATAATTTTTTTTATCACCATATATATAAGCTTGTTTGATTTGATCGCTTAGACATAAAATATTCTCAATCTTGCTTGGTGATATATTGTCTCCACCTAAATTAACTATAATATCCTTTTTTCTGTCAGTAATTTTTAAAAACCCGTTATTGTCTATTTCACCGATGTCCCCTGTTTTTAACCATCCGTTATCAATAACTTCTTCAGTAGATTTTTTTTGATTCCAATAACCTAACATTACGTTTTCACCTTTAATTAGAATTTCGCCATCACTAGCTATTTTAACTTTATTGGTTCTAAAGGGAGGGCCCACTGTATCAACTTTTACTAAACCCGGTAAATTACAACTTACTACTGGAGAGGTTTCGGTTAAACCATAACCTTGTAAAGTAGGTAAACCTATAGCGTTAAGAAATTCTCCAATATTACGGTCCAGGGCTCCACCGCCAGAAACGAAAGCTTGAAGTCTACCCCCGAATTGCCTTCGAATTTTATTTCTTATCAAAATCTCGCATATATAATTTTGGATTTTTTCTAAAAAGTTAAATTTCTTTTTATTGAGTAATTTTTTTCCTAAATGTAATGTTAAAAATATTAACATTTTTTTTAATCCCTTTTGTTTTTCAAAATTTATATTTATTTTTGTATAAAGATTTTGATAAAATCTTGGAACAGCTGTCATAATTGTTGGTTTTGCATGACCCATATTTGTAATTAATTTATCTAAGCTCTCTGCATAAAAAACTTTCGCTGCTAGTAAAATTTGTATCATTTGTACTGTGTGCTCATAAGAATGAGATAAAGGTAACCATGTTAAAAATGTTGGGTCCTTTTTTTTAATTAATGGCTGCAATAATTCAAATGCGCCTTCACAATTTGATAATATTCCTCCATGACTTAACATAACACCTTTTGGATTGCCTGAAGTACCTGAAGTATAAATTATACAAGCTAAATTGTTTCTTTGTAAATCTAAATTAATTTCACTCTCAAATGTTTCATTAAAAATTTGATCAAAAGTTTGTGAATTTATTTCTATTTTTTCGAACGAAATTACTTTTATACTTGTAATAAAATTCTTAATTTTTTTAAGTTGTTTATTGTTTGATACAATAATTAAAGAAGGTGAACAGTCTTTTAGAATATATTCATAATCTTTTTCTGCATAAGTTGTGAAAATTGGTACTGTAATCCCACCAGAATTCATTATAGCAATATCTGAAATAAGCCATTCTGGTCTATTTTCAGATAGTAATAAAACTCGATCTCCTTTATTAATTAAACTCTTAATTTTATAAGAAAGTTTATATATTTTATCTGTAACTTCATCCCAATTATAAGTGATATTTTTCTCAGGTTTTAGCCAAGTTAAAAAAGATTTTTTTTTGTCTATTTTTTCTACTTGTTTAAAATAGAGTTCAACTAAACTATTTAATTTACTTATATCCATATTTTGGTGGGCGAAGAGAGACTCGAACTCTCAAGGTATTGCTACCACCGGATTTTGAGTCCGGCGCGTCTACCAGTTCCACCATTCGCCCTTTTTTTTAAATAATCTAATTTATTTTTCTAACTATGAGAACAAAAATAATTGATGTAACGAACATAATTAGTGCATATGCTGCTGTCGGCACCATAAATACTATATCGTCAAATAATTGCGTGGCGACAAAAACAGCCAAAGTTCCGTTTTGTAAGCCGCATTCTAGCGAAATACATTTCCTTTGAGATAAGCCTGAAGCTAAATATTTTGCCATGTAATAACCTATGAAAATCATTGTCATGTTTAAAATAAAAGCTACTAAGCCTGCTCTTGATAAAAAGCTAACTATTCTATTCCATTCTTCTACCCAAATAGAAATAAAAACTATTAAAAACAATATTACTGATAATCTCTGGACAAGGATAGTTTTAGAGAGAATGAAATTTGTCATTAAACTCCTTACAATCATTCCCAAAATTACTGGGACTGTAACCACAAAAAACATTTTAGAAGCGATATTAATCATTGATATGGTTTTAGTCATTTCAAAACCTAAAAAATTTGCTGAATTGTAAATAATTAAAGGGACTGTTATTACGGAGATTAAACTTACAACAGCGGTTAAAGTTACAGATAGCGCAACATCTCCATTCGCAAATTTAGTTAATATATTTGATGTAACTCCGCCAGGAGCAGCTGCAATTATCATTAAACCAAGAGCTATTTCTGGAGGTATTGAAATGATATGTATTATAATGAAAGCAATTATTGGAAGTAGGATAACTTGACCAAAAAAACCTATAAAGAAATCTCTTGGTATTGTTATTACTCTTTTAAAATCTGATATGGTTAATCCAAGACCTAAGCCGAACATTATTATAGCGAGTGCAAGGGGTGCTATATTTTTTGCTATTTCCATAATTTAGTTAAATATTTAAATTTTAAAATTTGAATTTTTCATATAGTCAAAAAAATCAGTCAAAAATTCTGCAACAGCATTTTGATTTAAAATGAAATTTTCTTGTATTAATTTATTCAATTTTCCACCTTTTTTCATTTGGTATTCTAAATTTTTATTTTTTTTAATACAATCTTGCCTAACTAGCCATTTCAATTTTCTAATAACTGTCGCCCTTGGTATAAGTGAAATGTCTGCTATAGAAGAAGCATTTATTCCTCGAGTAACTTTAACGTCCGTGACATTTGAATAATAACTTTTAATTGTAACTGGTTCCTCTATAAGATTGTTTTCAGCTGCTCTACCTAAATGGTATTGATGGCTAAGAGCTATATTACCCCAGACTATCCAAGTTTCTAAATCCTTAAAAACATTTCTATGTCTTGTTAAAAAAGGTATTTGTAACTTAAAGAATCTTAGCCAAACAACTGTAAAATATTTTTTTATGAAATCTGCTATTTGCTGCTTTGAAATTGATTGACCAAACCATTCTTGGCCTTCCATCATTTTAGATTTTTTTTCTATAAAAGTTGATAGTAAATTAATACTCTCATTAGGTTTTTGGGTTTCTATACCTTTCCTATTGAAAACGATTGATTTGCCATCTCTTTTCAAAAGTCCTTGTGATTGTAGTTCATTAACCTTTCTTCTAACCGTTTCTTTAGGAATATTAAGTTCGTTTGATATTTTGATTAAATTAATTTTTTCAATTGTTACAAATTCTGATTCATAAAATTCATCCATCGTTTGATATTGAAATCTATCAGATAACTTTTGCCAATTCTCTTTTATCAAATATATCAAAACTACGTACTTATCTAAATCTTTCAAAGTTTTAAAAGCCCTACTAGTCCATGCTTGTTGGAACTTTCCCCAAGTATCCCAATGAGTTAGAAGGTTTCTTTCAAGACTTTCTAAAACTAATAATTTATTAAATTTTTGCTCAATTGATGGAATGGCTTTTTTAGTTTTAATATCAACAGGTTGACTCACTTTATTTTTTCCAAGTTATCGATTGATTGATTAATATAGCCATTAAAATCCATATCATAAATGTCTCAGATGGCGAAAACCCATAATTTGCTCCAAACATTCCTGCTGCTATTACAATTCCATATATGACTATAGTGGATAATATTAAACTTGCCAGATACCTAATGATTGTGCATTTTAAATTCATGATACTAAAAAAAGTATACGACAGATGTGTTGAGCTTGCTAGACATAAATTTTCCAAACCGCTGCTTGGATTTGTAGCTTTTATAGAAAGTTTCTTTTTTCCTGTCCCACCTGATTTAATGATTATACCAATGGTCGTAGCTAAAAGAGATGACTATTTAAAAATTTTTTTAATTGCAACTGTGGGCTCTGTTTTAGGAGGATTATTTGGTTATATGTTGGGAGTATTTTTCTTAGATGCAGCAATGGTAATAATTGAGTTTTATGGATATGAGGAAAAAGTTTTTGAGATACAGGAAACAATGACAACTAAAGGAGGTTTTTATACATGGTTAGGGATAATGTTCTTAGCTGGATTTACACCATTGCCATTCAAAGTTTTTACAATTACTAGCGGAGTAATAAACTTTAATCTTTTAGTTTTTTTCTTCATATGCTTATTTACAAGAGGCCTTCGTTTTTTTTTAGTGTCTTATTTTACAAATCTTTTTGGGAAAAAGTTTGGTGTATTTATTGAAAAAAGAGGTGCTATTTGGTTTTCCATCAGTGGTATAATGATAGTAACAATAGCAATTATTATTTATCTAATTTTCGTAAAATGATTTCAAAAAATGATAAAATAGTTCTAAATGGAGTTTTAATTTTTAGTATTTTAACTTTAATAATTGCTTATTTCATTCAATACGTTCTTGAACACAAACCTTGTAATTTATGCTTAATTGAAAGATACCCTTACATAGGTGCAATAATATTAATTTCTTTCCTATTAATGATTAATAAGTTCGAGACAACTTTTTTATACTTAATCTTATCACTATTCGTATTTGGAGCAGTAATATCTGCTTATCACGTTGGAATAGAGCAAGAAATTTTCACTGAGTCTTTTGTTTGTGACTTGAATAATAATGAAGGCAGTCTCTCGAAAGAAGAACTTTTGCAACAATTAGAAAAAAAAACACCAATAAGCTGCAAAATTGTGACTTTTAGAGTTTTGGGGCTTTCGCTTGCTACAATAAATACAATTATTTCATTAATTATAACTGGTATTATGGTTAAAATTTTAAATAGATATGGCAAAAACTAATAAAAAACTTTTAGAAGAAATAATAAGGGTAGACCACGCAGGAGAGCGAGGTGCTATAAAGATTTATGAAGGTCAACTACTTGCATTAAAAACATTCAAACAAAACGAATATTTAAAAAAAAAAATCGAAGAAATGAAAGAACATGAAAGAGAACACTATGAATATTTTGATAACGAAATTAAAAAAAGAAATATTCAACCTACAAAATTACTTCCACTATGGGATCTAATGGGTGTTACGCTTGGATTTGGTACAGCTATGTTAGGTGAAAAAGCTGCAATGCTCTGTACAGCTTCAGTGGAGGAAGTAATTGATGGCCATTATAAAGATCAAACTTATAAATTAGGTGAGGATGAAAAAGAATTAAAAGAAAAAATTAAAAAATTTCGGCAAGATGAATTAGATCATAAAGATATGGCTTATGAACATGGTGCAACTAAAAAAGGTTTATACAGTATTCTGGATAAGGTAATAAAAACATCATCTAGAATAGCTATAACTATTTCAGAAAAGATTTAATTAAGGTTCTAATTCAATATCCCAATATAGGTAGTCCATCCAACTTTCATGTAAGAAATTTGGGGGAAAGTTTCTTCCGTTTCTGTGTAGATCTTCGACAGTTGGAGCATAAGGTCTGTTGGTCAACTTCAATTCACAATCTCTATATAATTTGCCTCCTTTTTTTACATTACAACTTGAACAAGCTGTAACAACGTTGTTCCAATCAGTTAATCCACCCTTTGACTTAGGTAGAAGATGGTCGAATGTTAAATCTTTCTTATCTCCACAATATTGACAAGTGAACTTATCTCTTAAGAAAACATTGAATCTGGTAAAATTTGGATTTTTAGAAGGTTGTATAAAATTTTTTAAAGCAATAACACTTGGTAAATTCATCTCAAATGATGGACTTCTAATTTTTCTTTTATAATTTGAAACAATGCTAACACGATCTAAAAAAACAGATTTTACCGCATCCTGCCAACACCAAATTGATAAAGGATAGTAGCTAAGCGGTCTGAAATCAGCGTTTAAAACAAGCGCCGGGCACTTTTCTAATGGAACTTTATCAACTGAAGAAATAATCATAATTAAAGCTAACTGATAGAAAAAATTTTATCAAGTTATTATTATGTTGCAGCACTAAATTTTATTATCTAAAATGTTTTTTTATAAACTGAAGCCCTAAACTGGACCCTTCAGTAGGTATTCTATGCTCACAATCTTTAAATAATTTAGATTCTATGGCATAATTATTCTTTCCGAAAAAATCTTTAGCTTCTAAAAAAGCATCAACAGTTACTACTTGATCTTGCTCTCCATGCATTAAGAGTATATTTGGTCTTGAGTTTAAATTTTTCGATAAATGTTCTGCATTAATTATTTTTCCTGAATAACCAATTATTGAATTTATTTTATCTTTCCGCTTAATTCCAGTTTGCAAAGTTAGCATACACCCTTGACTAAAACCACCAATAATAACCTGATTTGAAATTAAATTATTTTTTTTTAGAACCTCATCGATAAGTTCGTTTAGTTTACTTTCAGCTACTAATGACTTAGACAAAATCTGATCTGGCGACTGATCCAATAAATCAAACCATTGGTAACCAGTTGGGCTCGCGGCACATCTCTCTGGAGCATCTGGACAAATAAAAATAGTATCCGGTAAATATGTTCTCCAATATCCCGCTAGTATCGATATGTCTTTTCCATCGCCACCATAACCGTGACAAAGTATTACTGCGTTTTTTGGTTTCTTTTTAGATAAAGGTTCTAAAGTAATTGTATTTAGTGTGTAGGTCATATAGATAAAATAATGATGACAGAATTTTTTTTCAATTTTATAGGTTTTTCACTTTTAGGAGCTGTGGCCATAGTTTTAGTTATGGGTATTTATACTTTATTTAAAGGTGGAAAGACTAGTAAAAAATATTCAAACAAATTAATGCAGCTTAGAGTACTTCTTCAATTCATAGCTGTAATTGTGTTGGTTTTGATGGCTTACTTTTTTAAAGATTAAATATATTTTTTTAACAATTTAATAAAATCTTTGTCTGTAAAATCGATTTCACCCACGATTCTTCCAAATTCTTTTCCATCTTTATCTATCAAAATACTAGTCGGTAAACCTCTCATTCTAAACTGTTTAACTAATTTCAATTCTGGGTCAAAATAAATGTCTAAACTTAATACGCCTATGAATTTAAAGAAATCTTGAGCTTTTAGTTTATTAGGCTTTTCCATATTAATGGCATAAACTTTAATTTTTGGGTGTAAGTGAGTCAATTTTTCTAGAGACGGCATCTCTCTTCTACAAGGCGCACACCAAGTGGCCCAAAAATTTAAGATCATGATATTGCCTTTTTTATTAGTTAAATCAACTTCTTGAAGATTTAAATCTTTAAATCTAAGCTCTTTTATAACCTTTGGTTTTTCATAAATAACTATATTTTTGGAAAAATCAGTGTCAGCCAAAACGTTTTTGCTGATTAAAAACACAAGTATTATGTGAATATAGATTTTAAAAGATTTACTAATTTTCATATTAATTTAAATTGAAAATAACATAGTTTATGACAAATAAAAATAAGACAGTTTGGTCAGGCAGATTTAAAAGCTCAACTTCTAAATCATTTCAAAGAATTGGAGCTTCAATAAACGTAGATAAAAGACTCTATGAACAAGATATTTTTGCCTCAAAAATTCATACTCAAATGCTAATTAAGAAAAAGATTATTCCTACAAAAGAAGGTAAAAAAATACTTAAAGGATTAGAAAAAATCAAAGGACAAATAAAAAAAGGTAAGTTTGTTTTTAAAGAAAAATTTGAGGATATTCATTTAAATATTGAAAAAAAATTGTATGAAATAATTGGTAATTCAGCAGGCTATATGCACACTGCTAGATCGAGAAATGACCAAGTGGTGACTGATTTTAAGCTATGGGTAAAAGATTCATCACTAATTATAATTGAAGAATTAAATTTTTTAATGAAACATATTATAAGTAAAGCAGAAAAAAATGTGAGTACTGTGATGCCAGGTTTTACACATCTTAAAAATGCACAGCCAGTTTCTTTTGCGCATTACCTTTTGGCTTATTATGAAATGTTAAAAAGGGACAAAAAAAGATTTCAAAATAATTTAGAATTAATTGATGAGTCACCTCTTGGAGCTGCAGCATTAACAGGGACATCTTACAATATAGATAGAAATTTTACATCTAAGAAGTTAGGTTTTAAAAAACCAACGGATAACTCAATCGATACAGTTTCTGACAGAGATTTTGCAATAGACTTTCTTTACGCTTCTGCAGTATGCGCAATGCATTTATCAAGATTAGCTGAAGACTTCATAATATTAAATTCAGATGCATATCAACTAATTAGCTTTAATGATAAAATACTAACTGGCTCATCTATTATGCCGCAAAAAAAGAATCCAGATCCTGCAGAACTTATTAGAGGGAGAACAGGAATTAATTATGGAAAATTAAATTCTATTCTAACAATTTTAAAAGGACTTCCAATTTCTTATTTTAAAGATTTACAAGATGACAAGGCGTTAGTATTTGATGGATTTGATACTTTAAAAGATACCTTAATTATGAGCAGTGAGTTAATTAGAAATATCAACCCAAATAAAACAAGAATGTATAATATGGCAAAAACTGGGTATACAACAGCAACAGACTTTGCAGACTACTTAGTAAAAGAAAAAAAACTATCTTTTAGAGATGCTTATAAAATATCTTCAAAAATTGTCAATTATGCAGAAAAAAGTAAAAAAAATTTAGATGAGCTGTCTTTAAATGAAATAAGAAAATTTTATAAACATTTAAATAATAATGTTTTAAAAGTTTTTAACGTAAAAAATTCTATGAATTCAAAAAATTCATATGGAGGAACATCAGAAAGAAATATTAAAAATATGATAAAAAAGTACAAAAAGGAACTTAGATGAAATACTTAATAACTCTTATGATATTAATATTTATATTGGGATCATGTGGAAAAAAATCAGAACCTCAATACCAAGGGTCAATTAATAATTTTACAAAAATAATTTAACATATGTCTTATATAAGTTATAAAAACAATAATCTTTTCGTGGAGAGTGTCTCCGTAAGAAATTTAGCTACAAAGTTAAGCACTCCGTTTTATCTTTATTCAAAGGGTAATATTATTGAAAATTATAAATCATTCTTAAGTAATTTCAAAAAATCTAACCCATTAATTTGTTTTTCAGTAAAAGCGAATTCAAATATTCAAATTTTAAAAGTTTTAAAAAAAATGGGATCAGGTGCAGATGTAGTCTCAGGAGGTGAATTACTTAAAGCTATCAAATCTGGCATAAAACCAAATAAAATTGTTTTCTCTGGTGTTGGTAAAACAGAGGATGAAATTAAATTAGCAATAAGAAAAAATATTTTATTAATAAATGTGGAGTCAGAGAATGAAGCTACATTGATTAACAAAATTGCAGGTAAATTAAAAAAAAAGATTGCTATTGGTATCAGACTAAATCCTGATATTAATGCTCCAACACATAAAAAAATTTCTACAGGTAAAGCGGAAGATAAATTTGGTCTCTCAAAAACAAGTTTAATTTCCTTTTGTCTAAATATCAAAAAATTAAAAAATTTGAAACTTAATGCAATAAGTGTTCACATTGGGAGTCAAATTTTAAGTGAAAATCCTTTTAAAAAGACTTTAAAAGTTTTAGAGGAAATAATTAAAAAAACTAAAATTTACTTCAAGTTTGTAGATCTTGGCGGTGGATTTGGTATTACTTACAAAAAAAGTGATAAAAAAATAAATCTTAAACATTATTCAAGTCTGGTAGAAAAATTTAGACAAAAATATAATTGTAATATTATTTTTGAACCAGGTCGGGCGTTAGTGGGTAATACAGCTATTTTAGTAACTAAAGTTCAATACCTTAAAAAAGGTTCTAATAAAACATTTGCAATTTTAAACGCTGGTATGAATGATTTTATGAGAACTGCACTTTATGATGCAGTTCACAATATAATTCCGGTAATTAAAAATAGTAAAAAAAATAAAGGACCTTTAGAGTTTGTTGGACCAATATGCGAAACCACTTGTAAATTTATAAAATATAATAAATACCAAAGACTAAATGAATCCGATTACGTTGCTATTTCAGATGTTGGTGCTTATGGTGCATCTTTATCTTCAAACTATAATACTAAACCTTTAATAGCTGAAATAATTGTAAATAAATCTAAAGCTAGAATAATTAGAAAAAAACAGGATATAAAAAGTTTGCTTAAACAATAATGCAATTTATAAGATCAATCCTTTTTACCATATTATTTTATTTAACCTTAATATTAGTTTTTATTATAGCTATACCCACATTGATTTTGCCTAATAAAGCTACTTTGATCTGTGGAAAGATACTTGCTCATTTAATTTTATTGTTATTAAGATTTATATTAGGAGTTAAAGTTACTTTTTCTGGAATAGAAAATTTAAAAAAGAATGAAAAATTTTTTGTTGCAAGTGCACATCAATCTTTACTTGAAACATTTATACTTCAAGCTCCTTTACAATATCCTATATTTATTCTTAAGAAGGAACTTTTAAGAATTCCCTTATTTGGTTGGTATTTAAAAAAGATTGGCTCAATTGATATAGTAAGAGACACGACTACAAAAGATAATTTAAATTTTTTCGATAAAATCAAAAATAATATTGAAGTTAGTAAAAGACCTCTGTTAATTTTTCCTCAAGGGACTAGAGTTAAATTAGGAGAAAGACAATCATTTAAAAAAGGCGTCGGCAGAATTTATGAAGCTTTGAAATTACCTTGTATTCCTGTTGCATTAAACACTGGTAAAGTTTGGCCAAAAAATAGTTTTATTAAATGTTCGGCAGATATACATTTTTCTTTTTTGGAACCAATCATGCCAGGTAAAGAAAAAAATGTGTTCATAAAGGAATTGGAAGATAATATTTATACTGAGATTGATAGATTATCTTAATTTATTTTCTGCCAAAACCAGGCTTTTCAGTATCTTGACCAGCTTTGATAATGTCTTTTCTTATTTTTTTTGTAGATGAAAATATTTCAATTAATTTATTGCCATCTTTATTGATAATTGCCTTTTTAATTTCTTCAAGGTTTGCAACATATTTTTCTAATACTTTTAAAATATTCTCGCTGTTGTCTATAAAAATATCTCTCCACATCAATGGATCTGAAGCGGCAATTCTAGTGAAGTCCCTTAGCCCTCCAGCGCTATACTGGATAATATCATTTTTAAATTTATCATCATTATTAATAGCAGTTCTGACTAAACTGTAAGCAATAGCGTGAGGTAAATGACTTGTTAAAGATAAAACATAGTCATGGTCTTCAAAATTCATGAACTTTACTTTACAGCCTATCTTATACCAAAAATTTTCTAAAAGTTTAAATTTATCTTTAGAGATATTTTCATCTGAAGATAAAATGCACCAACGGTCTTTAAATAAATGTGATGAACCGGCTTCTGGCCCACTATACTCTGTGCCAGCTATAGGGTGTGATGCTATCCAATTTAAATTAGGAAGATTAAAATTATTTATAATCTTATTGATTTCTTTTTTTGCTGATCCGGTATCAGTTAAAATTGCATCTTTTTTTAAGTTATCTTTAATAGAAAGTAAAATTTCTTTATAGCTACTAAGTGGAGCTGAAATTATTATTAAATCAGCATCTTTTACAGAATCTGAAATATCTTTATAAGCTTCTGCCTTAAAATTTTTCTTAATAAAAGAAGTAACATCATTAGACTTATCAAAAATATTTATTTTTTTTGATAATTCTTTTTCTTCTATAGCTCGCATAAGAGAAGAGCCAATTAACCCACAACCTATTATAGTAATACAATTAAACATTAAATATTTTTTCAATTCTAGAAATCAATTTTTTGTTTTCCTGACTTTTTCCAATTGTTATTCTTAATGAATTCTTAATATTATAAACATCCATCTTTCTCACTAAAATTCCTGAATTGGCTAGTATTTTAAATACCTTTGAAGATTTTATTTTAACTCTATCAAAATTCAATAATAAGAAATTAGCAAAACTTTTATTAGTAATTATATTCATCTTTTCAAATTTTTTAAACATTATGCTATTCCACTTGTTTACATGTTTAATTTCTTTTTTTAACCATTTTTTATCTTTTACTGCAGCGCAAGCTGTAAACAAAGCTGGTCTGCTAATATTAAAAGGAGGTTTTACTTGGTTTAGTGCCTTTATAATATTTTTTGATGCATAGCCCCAACCTACTCTTAATCCTGCTAAACCATAAATTTTTGAGAATGTTCTTGTAACAAGAACATTTTTGTAATTAGAAAATAAACTTAAAGCAGAAGAGTAATCTTTTGATTCTACATATTCATAATAGGCGTCATCTAATACTAATAGTATATCACTTCTCAATTTTTTTCTGAGATAAAATAATTTTTTTTTGTTAATAAACGTTCCAGTTGGATTATTCGGATTAGCCAAAAATACTATTTTCGTTTTTTTATTAACTTTTTTTATTATATTCTCCACTGAAACTATAAATTTATTCTCATTAGCGTATATTACTTTTGCCCCATTCATTTTGCTGTAAATTCTGTAAATTATAAAACTAAATTTTGGAACAATGACTTCGTCACCTTTTTTTAAATAAGTTTTGCATATGAATTCAAAAATTTGATCTGAACCCGATCCTAAAATAATTCTATTTTTGTCCAAATTAAATTTGTTAGCTAAAACACTTTTTAAGTATGTTCCATCTGACTCTGGGTAACGTTTCAAATTTTTTGAAACTTTTAAATATTCTTTGATAGCTTTAGGACTTGGCCCTAAAGCTGACTCATTTGCTGATAATTTCATTTTAATAGGTTTTTGCTTAAAACGACTTAATCCAGCAATATACTTCTCAGTAACAATTTTATTTGGCTTTGGTAATCTCATAATTAAATAATGTATTATATAAAATGCTAGGTTATTTCTATATAACATTCATTTCATATAAAATTGACAAGTTTGTGATGATTTAGTAAACATTATTTGCGCTGATTTAACCATATTGCAAGCGCATAATAAATGTAGCTAAAAAGGGGATGCCCAGTTTAGCTGGGCTTTTTTTTTGGATGAATAGTAAAATTGAAAATATTAAAAAATTCGATGTTTCAAAACCACTGAAGTTAGATTGTGGCAAAACAATAAATAATTTTCCATTGGCTTATGAGACCTATGGGAAATTGAATGAAAATAGAGACAATGCTGTTTTAGTTTTTCATGCATTAACAGGTGACCAATTTGTTACAGGAAAAAATCCTATTACAAATAAAGAAGGATGGTGGGTTACTGCGGTTGGTCCAAATAAGTCAATTGATACAAATAAATATTTTGTTATTTGTGCAAATGTAATTGGAGGATGTATGGGTTCTTTGGGTCCAAAAAGTACTAACCCAGATACTAACAAACCGTATGGCTTAGATTTTCCAGTTATTACCATTAGAGACATTGTAAGAGCTCAAGAGTCATTATTAGAACATTTGGGAATTAAAAAACTACTATGTGTAACAGGTGGTTCTATGGGTGGAATGCAAGTTTTACAATTTTGTGCAACTTTTCCAGAAAAAACATTTTCTGCTATTCCGATAGCATGTAGTTCAAGTCATAGTGCTCAAAATATTGCACTAAACGAATTAGCTCGTCAAGCAATCATGGCAGATCCAATATGGGACAATGGAAAATATTTTTTAAAAAATGTGCAACCAAAAAATGGATTAGCTGTTGCTAGGATGGTTGGACATATTAGTTATTTATCTGAAAAAGGTATGCAAGAAAAATTTGGTAGAAAATTGCAAGAAAAAGCGGACTATGAATTTAGTTTTAATGCCGACTTTCAAGTTGAAAGTTATTTAAGACATCAAGGATATGCTTTTGTTGAAAGATTTGATGCTAATTCTATTCTTTATATTACAAGAGCGATGGACTATTTTGATCTTTCTAAACAGTTTAAAGGAGGACTGGTAGAAGCTTTTAAAAATCAAAAAACAAAATATCTAATAATATCATTCTCTTCTGACTGGCTTTACACAACTAAAGAAAATAAGGATATTGTAATAGCACTTAACGCATCAGGAGCAGATGTTTCATATTCAGAAATAATAACTGATAAAGGACACGACTCTTTTTTATTAAACGAACCTGAGTTTTTAAAAACGTTGAAAAGTTTTATTGACTCAATGCACGAAAAATTTAAAAATGAAAAAAGAATTTAAAGTAATTGCAGACTTATTACCAAATAATACCAGAGTTCTTGATATTGGTTGTGGAGATGGATCTCTTATGACATTTCTGCGAAAAGAAAAAAATATTGAGGTCAGAGGATTAGAACTTGATAAAGACAATGTACAAACATGTATTCACAAGGGACTACCAGTTATTCAAGGTAACGCAGAAACCGAGCTTCATCAGTTTCCAGATCAATCTTTTGATTATGTGGTGCTAAGTCAAACACTTCAAGCTTTTTATGATCCTGAAAAAGTATTAAGAGATTTGTTAAGAATTGGAAAGTCAGTCGTTGTATCTATACCCAATTTTGGTTATTGGAAGGTAAGAACTAAGCTTTTGTTTTTTGGTGAAATGCCAGTTACTAAAACTTTGCCAAATACATGGTATAATACTCCAAATTTACATATGTGTACCATTAAGGACTTGTTTAATTTTTGTGATGAAAAAAACATTGAAATAAAAAAAGTTATTGGTGTAAACGAGAATAATACCTCTTTTATCAAAAAGAATAATTTAGAAATTAAAAATCTCTTTTCTAAATTAGGTATTTTTTTAATTGGATAAAATGAAAATAGAAATTATTCCATGTTTAAATGATAATTATAGTTATCTAATTGTTGAAGAAAAAACTAATACCGTATCGATCGTTGATCCATCAGAATATGAAGCTTGTGATCAAATTATAAAAAAATATAATAAGTTAGATTATATTTTAAACACTCATCATCATGCTGATCATGTGGATGGTAATTTGAAACTCAAAAAAAAATACAATTCGCTAATTTTAGGATTTGGTTTAGATAAAGGTCGTATTCCTGGAATTGATATTTTTTTAAAAGATAACCAAAAACAAAAAATAGGTGATTTAGAGTTTGAGGTGATATTTGTTCCTGGTCATACTAAAGGCCACATTGCAATATATTTTCAAAAAGAAAAAATTGTTTTTACTGGTGATACGTTATTTTCACTTGGATGTGGAAGAGTGTTCGAAGGATCACATAAGGAAATGCTAAAGTCTTTAATGAAGCTAAAAAATTTACCTCAAGAAACAAAAGTATACTGTGGTCATGAATATACCAAAACTAATCTTAATTTCTGCTTAAAATATGATGAAGATAATTCTTTTTTAAAAAAGAAGTCTGTTGAAATTCATGATAAGTTGAAAAAGAATATGCCAACAATCCCAACTACGATTGGTGATGAAATTAAATCAAATATTTTCTTGAGGTTCGACGATGCCAACGTAAAAAAAGCATTAAATCTCAAAGATTCATCAGATCAAGAAGTTTTTAGTAAATTACGAGATTTAAAGGACACTTTTTAACCTCAATAATCTTGACTTGGTGATTTTGGGGGCTATATTGCGTGGAAACTGAAAAAAAAAAATTTATGTCATTTGCTATAATTGAAACAGGCGGTAAACAATACAAAGTTTCCACAAGTAAAATTTTGGAGATAGAAAAATTGGACGCTAAAATAGGTGAAACTATTAAATTTAATAATGTTTTATTATTAAACGATAGTAAAAACACAGAAATAGGTAATCCAAGTATTGATGGCGCAATAGTTGAAGCTAAACTTTTAGATAATGTTAAAGACAGAACAGTTTTAGTATTTCATAAAAGACGAAGGAAACACTCTAGAAAAAAGAATGGGCATAGACAACGACATTCAAAAATTCAAATAACAAAAATTTTAGCAAAGGGTGGGAAGGTTATTGATGAGGCGAAAATTGTTGAAAATAAGAAAACTGTTAAACAAGAGAAAAAAGTTATAAAGAAGGAAGTAAAAAAATAGGTTATTAAATGGCAACAAAAAAAGCAGGTGGATCATCTAAAAACGGCCGAGATAGTAAAGGAAGACGTCTTGGAGTAAAAAGATATGGTGATCAATTAGTAATCCCTGGAAATATTATTGTTAGACAAAGAGGTACTAAAATTCACCCAGGTGATAACGTTGGTATTGGTAAAGATCATTCAATTTTTTCACTTGTTAAAGGAAAAGTTAAATTTAAAAAATCAAAATTAAACAGAACTTTTGTTTCTGTAATCCCCAGCTAAATCTATATAAATAACCTTACTTATTTATATTATATTTATAATGAAATTTTTAGATCAAGCAAAAATATATATCAAAGCTGGAAACGGCGGTTCAGGTTCAGCAAGTTTTCGCAGAGAAAAATTTGTAGAATTTGGAGGTCCAGATGGTGGAGATGGAGGTAATGGAGGATCTATTATTGTTGAGTCTGATAGAAATTTAAATACATTAATTGATTTTAGATACTCTCAACATTTTAAAGCTCAGCATGGGAAAAATGGAAGTAAAAGAAATAGAACTGGCGCTAACGGTGAAGACCTAGTTCTTAAAGTTCCTATAGGGACACAAATTTATGAGGAAGATAATAATACTTTAATTTATGATTTTACAAAAAATAAAGAAAAATATCTTGTAGCTTCTGGAGGTAAAGGAGGACTAGGAAATGTTAGATTCAAAAGTTCTACTAATAGAGCTCCTAAGAAGAAAACTAATGGAAGACTTGGTGAGGAATTTTGGATATGGTTTCAATTAAAAGTAATAGCAGACATAGGTATAATTGGTAAACCAAATGCAGGTAAATCAAGTTTACTTGCTGCACTTACAAGGGCTAAACCAAAAATAGCCAATTATCCTTTTACGACGATTAACCCAAATTTAGGCGTAACATATTATGGGGGAAAAGAAGTTACTTTAGCTGATATACCTGGATTAGTAGAAGGAGCACATAAAGGGATAGGATTAGGAGATAAGTTTTTACGTCATATTGAAAGATGTAAAGTTTTGTTGCACTTAATTGATTTAAGTGAGGAAAATTTAGTCACAACATATAAACAAATTACCAAAGAGCTCTCATCATATGATAAAAAGTTAAATACAAAAAAGGAAATAATTTTTTTTAACAAGTCAGACTTGTATAAAAGTGACGAAATAAAAAAAAAACTGAGCGAATTTAAGAAAAAAATAAAAACTAAATATGAAATAATTTCAGTGCTCTCGAATAAAGATCTACTTAAAATAAAAAAAATTTTAATCAAATATGCTAATTGATAATTCAAAAAGAATTGTAATAAAATTAGGGTCCACAACAGTAGTTGACAAAAAAGGAAAATTTAAAAAAAGATGGGTAATATCTTTAATTAAAGATATAAAAAAATTTGGTGCAGGTAAAAAATTTGTAATAGTTTCTTCTGGTGCAATTGCCCTAGGTCAAAAGTACCTAAAAATTAAAAAAAAAAAATTAAAACTTGAAATGAGTCAAGCTATAGCTGCCGTTGGTCAAATTCAATTAGCTGGAGAATTTCAAAAACTATTTGAGAAATATAGATTAAAGTCTGGACAAATTTTAATAAGTCCTGATGATACTGAACAGAGAAAAAGAGCTTTAAATGTTAGGAGTACGTTTGAAAATCTTTTTAAATTGAATGCAATCCCAATAGTTAATGAAAATGATACAACTGCAACCTCAGAAATTAAATATGGAGATAACGATAGACTTGCCGCTAGGGTTGCTCAAATTGTAGGGGCAGATACTTTAATAATATTATCAGATGTGGACGGCCTTTATGATAAAACTAAAAAGATAGTCAAAAGTGTAAATACATTAAATGAGGATATTTATTCAATGATAAGTGAAAGTAAAAATGCTTATGGATCTGGTGGAATTTCTACAAAACTTGATGCCGCAAAAATTTGTATGAATTGTGGTTGCCATATGTTTTTAGCTAATGGAAAAAAAGATAATCCTCTGAGGAGAATATTATCCAATAAAATTTATACACATTTTATTCCAAAAATCTCTAGCTTAGATGCTAGAAAAAAATGGATAATAAGTTCTTTAAGTTCAACTGGAGTAATTTATATTGATGATGGGGCTGCTAAAGCTTTATCAAATGGAAAAAGCTTACTAGCTGCTGGAATAACTAAAGTTAAAGGTTCTTTTGATAAAGGGGAAAACATATTGATAGTCGATCAAAGTGAAAATCAACTGGCAAGAGGATTAGCATCATTTAATTCTAAAGAAATTGATAAAATTAAAGGCAAACAAAGTAAAGAAATCGATAAAATCCTAGGATATCTAGCTAAATCTGAGATTATTCATAAAGATGATATGGTAAAATTATAAATGCAATATTTAAAAAATATAGGAAAAAACGCTAGAAATGCTTTTGAAGATCTTAAATCAGTAAATCACAAAAAGGTAGTAAAGGTCTTAAATGATTATAACAAAGAACTATTTCACAATAAAAGAAAATTAATTAGAGAAAATCAA
Source organism: Pelagibacteraceae bacterium AG-325-J13 (assembly GCA_003282835.1). Classification (GTDB taxonomy): domain Bacteria; phylum Pseudomonadota; class Alphaproteobacteria; order Pelagibacterales; family Pelagibacteraceae; genus Pelagilacustribacter. The sequence continues at coordinate 50,648 of QBYL01000003.1, forward strand.
AAAGATGTTAAAAATGTTAAACGTGAACACCTTATTGATAGACTTATATTAAATGAAAAAAGAATTGATGGCATTAGATATTCTATAAATGAAATCGCAAAATTCAAAAATCCTGTAGGAAAAGTTTTGGAACAATGGCAAAGACCAAATAAAATTAATATAAAAAAAGTTTCAATACCTATAGGTGTTATTGGAATCATCTATGAAAGCAGGCCAAATGTAACAGCAGATGTTGCTGCATTAAGTTTAAAATCTGGTAATTGTTGTATTTTGAGAGGTGGATCTGAAGCAATTAATTCAAATAAATTGTTGGCTAATATTTTCAGAGAAATCTTGCACAAAAATAATATTAACAAAAATTGTGTTCAATTTATTGACAGAAAAAATAGAAAAATCGTAGATAATTTATTATCTAAAATGAGTAAATATATTGATGTAATTGTTCCACGAGGTGGGAAGAACTTGGTAGCAAAGGTACAAAAATTTTCTAATGTACATGTAATTGGTCACTTAGAAGGATTATGTCATATATACCTAGATAAAAGTGCAAGTTTAAATATGGCAAAGAAAATAATCATAAATGCCAAGATGAGGAGAACAGGGATATGCGGTGCTGTTGAAACGCTACTAATTGATCAAAAAGCAGTTAATTCACATGCAAAAGAAATTATAAATGCTCTTACAGATTCTGGGTGCGAAGTAAGAGTTGATAATAAAATTAATAAATTATTTAATTTTAAATTAAGAAAAGCTTTAGAAAAAGATTGGAAAACTGAATATTTGGACTCTATAATTTCTATTAAAACTGTAAAGAACGTTCAAGATGGGGTAAATCATATCTTAAAGTATGGCACTATGCACACAGATAGTATTATTACGAATAATAAAAAAAATGCTAAATTATTTTTAAATAATGTTAATAGCTCAATTGCAATGCACAATGTTTCTACGCAATTCGCTGATGGAGGTGAATTTGGGTTTGGAGGAGAAATTGGTATATCTACAAATAAACTACCACCAAGAGGTCCAGTTGGTATTAACCAATTAACTTCATATAAATATATTGTGTCAGGAAAAAATATTATTAGACCCTAAGTAAATATGCAAAATTTAAAAGATGCAATTGGAATATTAGGGGGAAGTTTTGACCCACCTCATAAAGGTCATGTTAAAATTTCCAATATAAGTATAAAAAAATTAAAGTTAAAAAAAGTTTTTTGGATAGTAACAAAAAAAAATCCATTCAAAAAAAAGGCGCACTTTGAATTAAATAAAAGAATTATAAAATCAAAGAAAGCTGTACAGACATACAAAAAAATTAAGGTGTTATACTTAGATGATTTTATTAAATCTTCTCGAACGATAGATATAATCAATTATCTCCGTAAAACAAAAAAATATAGAGATCTTCACCTTATTATAGGGTCAGACAATCTTGTAAATTTTCATAAGTGGACAAACTGGAAAAAAATTGTAAAGTTAGTAAAGTTAGTTGTGTTTTCAAGAAAAGGATATGTTAAAAAAAGTAAAAAATCAGTAGTAGTGAAGTATCTTGATGCTAGAAATATTATTTTTATTAACAACAAATTTATTGACATTTCTTCAACACACATCAAAAAAATGTATAATAAAAGATCTTAATGAAAATTATTGAAATAAAAAAAAATATAGAAAATATTTTAGATAAAAATAAAGCAAAAAATATAATTTCAATTAATCTAAAGAATAAATCATTCATCGCAGATTACATGATTATTGCTTCTGGTACATCATCAAGACATTTGCAAGCTTTATCAGAAATTTTAGTGGTAGAGCTTAAAAAAATCGGACTAGATAATTGTCGGATAGAAGGCAGAGAAAGTAACGATTGGAAATTGGTAGATACAAACGATATTATTGTTCATATTTTTCATCCAGAAAAAAGAGAATTTTATGATTTAGAAAAAATGTGGTCTGAAGAAATTCCTAAAGAAAAAGCAATGATATGAAAAAATCTTTAATATTATTTTTGGTTTGTTTTGGTTTAAATTCAATATGTCTACACGCAGCTAATAAACTCTATGAGAAAATTGATTTATTTGGGGAAGTTCTTGAAAAAATTGAAAAAGATTATGTCGATGATGTAAATCAGTCAGAATTGATGGATTCTGCGATTAATGGAGTTCTGCAGTCACTAGATCCTTATTCTGCTTATATGAGTCCTGAATTATTTAAAGAAATGCAGACTGATACCAGAGGTGAGTTTGGAGGATTAGGAATTGAAATAGGCATGGAAGCTGGGGTCGTCAAAGTTATAGCTCCTATTGATGATACACCTGCAGCAAAAGCTGGGATAAAAGCGGGTGACTATATAATTAAAGTTGGCAATGATCAGGTGCAAGGTAAATCTTTAATGGAAGCAGTCAAATTAATGAGAGGGCCAGTGGGCACTTCTATTGATTTAACTATTCGAAGAAAAAATGTAAAAAAATCTCTTGAGTTTAAAATTACAAGAGAAATTATTGAAGTTAAATCTGTCAGTTCGGAAATCATAGGCACCAAAAAAGATTTAGGTTATATAAGATTGAAATCGTTTAATGAAAATAGTGACAAACAGTTTCTTAATGTTGTTAAAAAATATGAGAAAAATTCTAAATTAAATGGGTATATTCTTGACCTTAGAAATAATCCTGGTGGATTGTTAACGCAAGCTATTAATATTACTGATTTTTTTCTTGATGATGGTGAGATTGTATCAACTAAAGGTCGTAAAATTTCTGAAACGAGAAAGTTTTTTGCAAGAAAAGGTGATGAGATTAAAGGAAAGCCAATAATTGTTTTAATAAATAATGGTTCAGCTTCGGCTGCAGAAATATTTGCAGGGGCACTCAAAGATCATAAAAGAGCGATTATACTAGGGGAAAATTCATTTGGTAAAGGTTCAGTTCAATCAATAATACCATTACGTAATGGTGGTGGAATGAGACTAACAATTTCAAAATATTATTTACCATCAGGAAATTCTATTTCAGAGGTTGGCGTAACACCTGATATAATAGTTGAAGAAACAGGTAAAGATTTCAAAATCAAATCTAAAAATGACAATCAGTTAAATTATGCTTTAAAACTGTTCAATTCTTAAATCGATGAATGATAAAAAACTTCCTTTAAGAATTGGTGTTGGAGTAATCGTTTTAAATAACGAAAATAAAGTATTTGTTGGAAAAAGAAAAGATAATCCAGTTGATAAATGGCAAATGCCTCAGGGCGGCATTAATAAAAACGAGGATTATTTATCAGCAATGAAAAGAGAGTTAGAGGAAGAGACAAGTATTAGAAATATTGAAGTTTTAAAGGAATTAGACAAAAATTTTGAATACGAATTGCCTAAAGAACTTTTGGGTATTATTTGGAAAGGTAAATTTAGGGGTCAAAAACAAAGGTGGTTTATAGTAAAATTTACTGGTGAAGACAAAGAAATAAATCTTAATACAAAACATCCAGAATTTATAGAGTGGAGATGGATAAATTTTGAAGAACTGCCAAATGTTATAGTAGATTTTAAAAAAAAGGTTTATGAAGAATTGTTAATAGAGTTAAGAGAATTTATATATTAATTTCTTGCAAAGTTCTTATTTTGTAATGTAAAAGATATTTTTCTTTATCGGTCACTTTATCGTTTTCAAGTAACTCATTAGATCTTCTGATCATTTCGTCTATTTCAACTTTATTTAATTCATTAAGTGTTTTTGCAGTAGAAGTTAAGATTAATAAGACATTATTATTAAATTCAACTGTACCATCTTCAACGAAGAAAATTTTTTCATCTTCACTCTTTATTAAAATTAATCCAGGTCTTAGAAATGTTATTAAAGGAACATGATCTTTTAATATACCCATTTGGCCTTCATAAGCAGGTATTGTTACTTCACTTGAATCAGCTTTTAAAATTAGTCTACTAGGGCTAATTATTTCAACTGTAAATTTTTCTGACATTATTTTTTAGTATCTTTAGCTATTTTTTCAGCCTTTTCTAGAACCTCTTCAATTCCTCCCACCATATAAAATGCTGCTTCAGGTAAATGATCATACTCCCCTTTGCAGATGGCATCAAAACCTTTTATTGTTGAATCCAAATCAACAAGTTTTCCTGGAGAACCAGTAAAAACTTCTGCTACAAAAAAAGGTTGAGAAAGAAATCTTTGTATTTTTCTTGCTCTAGCAACTGTGAGTTTGTCTTCTTCGGATAACTCATCCATTCCTAAAATCGCAATAATATCTTGCAAAGATTTATAAGCTTGTAAAATTCTTTGAACATCTCTTGCAACTCTATAGTGCTCTTCTCCAACTATCCGCGGATCTAATATTCTCGAGGTTGAATCCAAAGGGTCAACTGCAGGGTAAATACCAATTTCTGCGATTTGTCTTGATAAAACCGTAGTTGCATCTAAATGTGAAAAAGATGTTGCGGGTGCAGGGTCAGTCAGGTCATCTGCTGGTACATATATTGCTTGTACAGACGTAATTGATCCTTTGTCGGTTGAGGTAATTCTTTCTTGTAAATTTCCCATATCAGTAGCCAAAGTAGGTTGATATCCAACAGCTGAAGGTATTCTTCCAAGTAAGGCGGACACTTCTGATCCGGCCTGTGTAAATCTAAAAATATTATCTACGAAAAAAAGTACATCTTGACCTTCTTTATCTCTAAAATATTCTGCTACTGTCAAACCAGTTAAAGCAACACGAGCTCTAGCGCCTGGCGGCTCATTCATTTGACCATAAACTAAAGCTGCTTTAGATCCTTTACCATCAGTTTTTATTACTCCAGATTCTATCATTTCATGATATAGATCATTACCTTCTCTTGTTCTCTCTCCAACACCAGCAAATACAGAAAAACCTCCATGAGCTTTTGCAATATTGTTTATTAATTCCATAATTGTGACAGTCTTTCCAACTCCTGCACCTCCGAATAATCCAATTTTTCCACCCTTTGCGTAAGGGGCAAGTAAGTCAATAACTTTAATTCCAGTTACTAATTGTTCGGTTTCAGTTGCTTGGTCTGTAAATTTCGGTGCAGCCCTATGTATTGGCCACTTTTCTTTAGTTTTAACTTCACCTTTTTCATCTATGGACTCTCCAACTACATTAATAATTCTACCTAGAGTTTCTGGCCCAACTGGCACGCTAATTGGAGATCCAGTATTAATTACATCGTCCCCCCTTTTCAATCCCTCGGTGGCATCCATTGCAATAGTCCTAACATCATTTTCACCTAAGTGCTGTGCAACTTCCAGAATTAATTTATTCCCAGAATTATTGACTTGAAGCGCTGTGTAAATTTCAGGTAATTCATTATCAAAATTAACATCGACTACGGCCCCAATAATTTGAGTTATTTTTCCTTTACTAGGCATAACTATAAACTTTCTGCTCCTGAAATTATTTCTATTAATTCTTTTGTAATAGAAGCTTGTCTACTTCTATTATAATTAATCGTGAGCTTGTCTACTAAATCACCAGCATTTCGAGTTGCATTGTCCATTGCCGTCATTCTCGATCCTTGTTCGCTAGCTGCATTCTCTAAAAAAGCTTTAAAAATTTGGGTGGTAATATTTTTGGGTAGCAAGTCTTCCAAAATTTCATCTTCTTCAGGTTCAAATTCGTATGAAGAAATATTTTCCTCTTTTTTTTCGTCTGTGAGATTATTTTCAGCTGGTATTATCTGTTGGGCTTGAGGTATTTGAGTAATTACGTTTTTAAAATTGTTGTAGAATAATATACATTTATCAAATTTATTTTCTTTGAACAATTTTATAATTTCGTTTCCAATTTTTTCAGCTTCTTTAAATGAAATTTGTTTTATATCCTTAAAACTGAATTTATTAATAATATATTTTCCATATTCTCTCTTTAATTGATCTAATCCTTTTGATCCGACAGTGATAATTTTTAATTCTTTCCCTGTGCTCAAATATTTTTTAAAATTTACTTTAGCTAACTTACAAATGTTAGAATTAAACCCACCACACAAACCTCGATCTGCTGTTAGTACAACACACAAATAAACTTTATCTTTTCCAGTGCCAGTTAAAAGTTTAGGTGCATTCTCAGGGTCATTAATTGACTTAGTTAAATTTAAAATAATATTTTGCATTTTCTGACTGTAGGGCCTACCTCTCTCAGCATTTTCTTGTGCTTTTCGAAGTTTAGCGGCTGCCACCATTTTCATGGCTTTTGTTATTTTTTGAGTGGATTTTACACTTTTAATTCTCTTCTTAAGATCATCTAAACTGGGCATTATTTATTACCTTTTTTATATTCTTCTATTATCTTTGATAAAACTTTTTCTGTTTCTTCATCAAGCTTACCTGATGTCTGAATAGCCTCAAATACTTCAGGTTTGTCCAATTTTATCTTTTCAATAATATCTTTTTCAAATTTTTTTATATTGTTTAAGTCAACATCATCTAAGAATCCTTTAACACCAGTAAATACAGAAATTACTTGTTCAGAAACTGTCATTGGTGAATATTGATCTTGTTTTAGAAGCTCAGTTAATTTAGCTCCTCGATTTAATAATTGTTGTGTTGAAGCGTCTAAATCAGAACCGAACTGGGCAAAAGCTGCCATTTCTCTATATTGAGCTAATTCTAATTTAATTGAACCAGCGACTTTTTTCATTGCTTTTGTTTGAGCTGCTGAACCAACTCTAGAAACTGATAGTCCTACGTTGACAGCTGGTCTGATTCCTTGATTAAACAATTCGGTTTCTAAAAAAATCTGACCGTCTGTAATAGAAATAACATTTGTTGGAATATAAGCAGAAACGTCTCCTGCTTGTGTTTCGATAATTGGTAATGCTGTTAAAGATCCACCTCCATTTTTATCGCTTAATTTTGCCGCTCGTTCAAGCAATCTACTGTGTAAGTAAAATACATCTCCGGGATAAGCTTCCCTTCCAGGTGGTCTTCTCAAAAGTAAAGACATTTGTCTGTAGGCAACAGCTTGCTTTGACAAATCATCATAAACGATTAAAGCATGCATACCATTGTCTCTAAAATATTCACCGATTGTACAACCAGTATAGGGTGCTAAAAATTGCAAAGGAGCTGAATCGGAAGCTGTTGCTGCAACTATTGTTGTATACTTTAATGCTCCGGCTTCTTCTAAAGTTTTTGTAATTTGGGCGACTGTTGAGCGTTTTTGACCAATTGCAACATAAACACAATAGAGTTTTTTCTTTTCATCAGAAGATTCATTAATTTTTTTTTGGTTTATAATTGCATCGATAGCTACAGCTGTTTTTCCAGTTTGCCTGTCTCCTATAATTAATTCTCTTTGTCCCCGACCTATAGGGATTAATGAGTCAATGGACTTTAAACCTGTTTGCATTGGTTCATTTACTGATTGTCTTGGAATTATTCCCGGAGCTTTAACTTCTACTCGTTTTCTATTTGTAGCTGCTAAAGATCCTTTGCCATCAATTGGATTTCCTAATCCATCTACAACTCTTCCTAAAAGCTCTTTACCTACAGGAACGTCTACAATAGCTTTAGTTCTCTTTATTGTGTCTCCTTCTTTAATACTTCTATCATCACCAAAAATTACTACTCCAACATTGTCATTTTCTAAATTAAGAGCCATTCCTTTTGAACCATCTTCAAACTCAACCATTTCTCCTGCTTGAACATTGTCTAGGCCATACACACGTGCGATACCATCACCAACTGATAAAACCTTACCTATTTCTGAAATTTCGGCTTTTTCACCAAAATTTTTAATCTGATCTTTTAGTAATTTTGTAACTTCAGAAGGGTTAATTGTCATCTTATTTTTCTAACATCACTTGTTTGTATCTTTTTAATTTGTTCTTGATTGAGGTATCAATCATATAACTGCCAAGCTGTAGCTTTAAACCTCCAATTAATTCTTTATCGACTTTATAATCAAATTTTAAAGTTGAACCTATTGAAGATGACAAATCTTTATTAATTTCTTCTAGTTGGCTTTGAGTTAATTCTTTAGATGAAATTAAAGAAGCTTTAATTTCTCCTCTTTTTTGAGAACACAACTTCATAAAACTACCAAATATTTTTTTAACAAAAAATATCCTTCTTTTTTCAATCAATAATAATAAAAAATTTTTTAAGTTTTTAGTAAAATTTAAATTAGCAGCTAATAGATTTATGAACTCTTCCTGTGTTTTTTTATCTTGAGTAGGATCTTTAATAAAATTTCTAATCTCTTCACTTGAGTCAAGAAAAGCTAAAAAATTTTTGATATCAACTTCGACTTTGACTAATTCGTTCGCTTCTTTTACTACCTCAAATAAAGCACGAGAATACCTTTCTGAAGTTTCAGTTGAGAAAGATTTATTTGTGCTCATTTTTTATTGTTTGAAATTATCGTGAAATTATGCAGAGGTCGTACCATAAGAGTATAAGTTGATCAAGTTACCAATTTGAATTTATGCAAAATTGATAGGATCTACATCAACCGTAAGTTTAATTTTAGTAGAGATTTTAAGCTTATTTATCACTTTTAATATTCTTTTTTGCATGAAAGATTGATTGTTAAATTTAAGCAAAAGTCTAGTCCGATAGTTTCTTTTAATCTTTAATAATGGAGAATCCACTGGACCCAGAATTTCTAAGTTGTCGATATGGCCTAATTTTAACTTTATTTCTCTAGCTCCTCTCAAACTCAATTTATGCTCCTTTGAGGAAATTATAATTGCAATTAATCGGACAAAAGGTGGTAATTTATTTTTTTTCCTAATATTAAGCTCATTTTCTAAAAGCTCTTCTGATTTATTTTTAATTAACTCGTTAAGGATAGCATCGTGTGGTGTTAAAGTTTGATAGACTATTAAAGATCTTGAACTAAATCTTCCAGCACGTCCACTTAACTGATGGTATAACTGAATATTTTTTTCTGTTGATCTTAAATCAAAACCTCTGCCAGAAAAGTCAGCATCAACTACAACTATGCAATTTAATTTTGGAAAGTTAAAACCTTTTGATATCATTTGTGTGCCAATTAATATATCAATTTTATTTTCATTCATGTTGTTAAAAAAAAATTGAGTATCTTTTTTAGTTTTTAAATAGTCACTAGAAAAAATATTTACTTTTTTTTTAGGGAATAATTCTCTAATCTCATCATATATTTTTTCTACCCCTGGTCCATACATTGTATAATCACAATAATTTTCTACATGACACTTTGTTTTTAATTCTTTTTCAAATGAACAATGATGACATATAGCTTTATTTTTTAATTTATGGAAAGTTAAGTATATCGAGCAATTTTTACATGTGTGCTTGTTACCGCATTTTTTACAAATTAAATAAGGTGCAAATCCTCGTCTATTTATAAAAAAAAGCACTTGATCTCCTTTTTCTAAATATTCTTTAACAAACTCTACCGTTTCTTTAGCGATATATTTATTTTTTAATTTTTCAATATTCAAATTGACTAGTTTAGTATTTGGTAATGGATAATCTTTAAATCTTTTTAAAATTTTTACATGTCGATACTTTTTTTTTAAAATATTATTGTAAGTTTCTATTGATGGAACTGAAGAAACAAGATGTACAGGAATTTTTTCAAAACTAGCTCTTGAAATAGCCATGTCCCTAGCGTTGTATATAACTCCTTCATCTTGTTTATATGAGGCGTCGTGTTCTTCGTCCACAACAATAATTCCCAATTTTTTAAAAGGCAAAAGCAAAGCAGATCTAGCTCCTACTATAATCTTTATTTCATTTTTTATTATACCTTTCCAAATTATTCTTTTTTGTTTAGGAGTTACTTTGGAGTGCCAAATTGCTGGTTCAAATCCAAAAAAATCTTCAAATCTTGACTTAAAATCATTTGTTAAAAAAATTTCTGGAAGTAAAACTAACGCTTGTTTGTTTTTTTTGATAATCTTCTTTAATCGCTCAAAGTAAACTAGTGTTTTTCCTGAACCTGTGGTGCCTTGTAGAACTGATACGTCAAATTTATTTTCAACCTTTTCAAGAAATTTAAGCGCTAATATCTGTTCCTTATTTAATACATATTTTCTTATTTTCTTGTTTTTTATTTCAATTTTATTATCAATTTTTTTTATGAATTTATCTGCACCTCCTATAACCATTTTTAAAACTAAGCCAAGTGAAACCATGTTATAAGTTGAAAACCACTCAATAAAACTAATTAATTCTTTGTTAATTGAATATTCGGTCTTTTTATTTATATTTTTAATTTTAATATTTTCAGGTTCATTATAGTTATTGTTCCAAATTACCCCGATCTCTTTTTTTGATCCAAAAGGAATTTCAACTAGACTTCCGATTTTATAATCGCTGTTTGAATTATAAGTAAAAGGATAATTAAATATTTTTGGTAACAAAACTTGCGCTTTCATGGTGCAATAGTATTAGAATTATCTTTAATTAAAAATGAATTGGTCTTTTATCAACAGCTAAAGCGGCTTCCTTAATTGCTTCTGTGTGTGTTGGATGTGCATGGCATGTTCTTGCGATATCCTCTGCACTAGCTCCGAATTCCATTGCTAAGGCCATTTCTGCTATCATGTCTCCACAATGCGGTCCAATAATATGTACACCTAAAACTTTGTCTGTACTACTATCAGCTAAAATTTTTACAAACCCCTCCGTTTCATTATTAACTTTTGCTCTAGAGTTAGCAAGAAAAGGAAACTTTCCAACTTTATAAGAAATCTTCCTTTCTTTAAGTTGTTCCTCAGTTTTTCCAACTGTTGCTACTTCTGGTGATGTATAAATTACGCCTGGAATTACATCGTAGTTTACATGCCCAGCTTGTCCAGCTAATATTTCAGCAACAGCTATTCCTTCGTCCTCGGCTTTATGAGCTAACATCGGTCCTTTTATTACATCACCAATTGCATAAATATTATTAACTGATGTTTGCAGTTTATCATTAACTTCGATTCTTCCTTTATCGTCTTTTTTAATTCCTATTTTAGATAAATTTAAACCTTCAGTGTAAGGCTTTCTTCCTACCGAAACTAACACTTTATCAACTTCAATTTTGTTATCTGATGAGTTCTTTATATCAGTATAATTTATTAAAACTGAAGTACCTTTGTTGTCTACTGAATTTACTTTTGAGCCCAATTTAAATTTTATTCCCTGTTTAATTAATATTTTTTTAAATTCATCAGAAATCTCTCTATCCATGCCTGGCGTAATAAAATCTAGATATTCTATTACTGTTACATCTGACCCCAGTCTTGACCAAACTGATCCCATTTCTAAACCTATATAACCTCCACCTATTATAGCCAGTTTTTTTGGAACCTTATTTAAAGATAAAGCTCCTGTTGATGAAATTATATTTTTTTCGTCTATCTTTATTCCCGGTAAAGAAGTCACTTCTGAACCTGTCGCTATTACAATATTTTTAGTCTTATAACTATTTTTTTTGTTATTGTCGTAGACTACTACGTCATTTTTAGAGAAAATTACTCCTTTTCCTTTTATGTAAGCTACTTTATTTTTTTTAAACAAAAATTCTACTCCTTTAGTTAAAACTTGTATTGACTTATTCTTATTAGACATCATTTTTTCTATATTTAGTTTTATTCCATCAATTTCTATACCTTGATTATTAAAATCTTTTTTAGCTTTATGAAAATTTTCAGATAAATTAAGTAAACTCTTTGAAGGAATGCACCCAACATTAAGACAAGTTCCTCCTAAAGAACCTCTTGACTCAACACATGCTGTTTTTAAACCTAGTTGTGCTGCTCTAATAGCACAAACATATCCTCCCGGACCTCCACCAATTACTATTAAATCAAAATTATCCATTTTTATATATTCAAAAATAATCTCTTGGGTTGTTCGAGAGATTCTTTAACAATTTTTAAAAAGGAAACTGCTTCCTTTCCATCTACTATTCTATGATCGTAAGATAATGCTAAATACATAATAGGTCTTATTTCAATATTTTCATCGACTATGACAGGTCTTTTCACTATATTGTGCATTCCTAATACTGCTGACTGAGGTGGATTTAAAATTGGGGTTGAGAGCATTGATCCATAAATCCCTCCATTAGTAATTGTGAAAGTGCCTCCTTGTAAATCATCAATTGTAATTTTGCCACTACGCGCTTTTTCTCCAAGTTTACTGATATTATTTTCTATTTCTGCAAACGACATTTCATCAGTTTCTCTTAATACAGGTACTACTAACCCCCTGTCCGTACCGACAGCAATACTTATATTGTAATAGTTTTTATAGACAATTTCATCATCTTGAATCTCTGCGTTTATCGCTGGATAGTTTTTTAGTCCGATAACACAAGCTTTAACAAAAAAAGACATGAAACCTAATTTTATTCCGTACCTCTTTATAAACTCCTCTTTGTATTGATTTTTCATTGACATCACTTCGCTCATATCGACTTCATTAAATGTTGTTAACATAGCGGCATTTTCTTGTGCTTCTTTTAATCTTTTTGCAATTGTTAATCTTAGCCTTGTCATTTTTATTCTTTCCTCGGGACCGTGTTCAATTTTTCTTGTAGATGGAGCTGGTTTAGATCCCATTAAACTCATAATATCTTCTTTTAGAATAATTCCATTCTTTCCAGTGCCCTTAATAGTATTAATATCTATATTAGACTCGGTTGCCATTTTTCTTGCAGCAGGAGAAACTAATTTTTCTTTTTTAGCTATGGTTGGTTTTTGTATCTCACTAACTTGCTCTACAACATTTTCTAGAATTAAAGTATCTTCCTCTTTAAGTTTAAGAGGTTTTTCTTTTTGTTTTATTTTTGGTTGTTTAAAAACTTCTTTTTGTGTTGTTTTAGACTGGTTATTTAAAACCATTTTTTCTTGTTTCGGCGGTGAATATTCTTTTACTTCTCTAACCGTTTTTTCAGCAAGTTTGCTGGATCCATTGATTGTACCAAGCAATGCACCAACATTTACTGTTTGACCTTCTTTTACAGATATTTTTTCTAGAAAGCCACTTGAAGGAGAAGGAACTTCAACATTAACTTTGTCTGTTTCCAGCTCGACCAATGGTTCGTCAGTTGAAACCTTATCGCCTTGATTTTTTAACCATTTTGAAACAGTTGCTTCGGTGACTGACTCTCCTAAAGTTGGAACTATTATTTTATCTGACATTTGCTATCTAAGTATCTTTTCTAATATTTCTTTTTGTTGTGCAAGATGTTTATTCATATTTCCGGTCGCAGTTGATGCTGAAGCATTTCTTCCCACATATTTAACCTTATCCTTCGTAAAGTATATGATTTCAAGGGTTCTATCTATATAATTTCTAACTGTATTCCAAGCACCCATATTTTTTGGCTCTTCTTGACACCAAATAAATTCAGCTTTTTCATATTTTTTTAATAAATTTGCAAGTGTCTTTGCAGGAAAAGGGTATAATTGTTCTAACCGTATAAATACTAAATTATTCTTTTTTGCCTTTTCTCTTGCCTCGATTAGATCGTAATAAATTTTTCCAGAACACATTACAACTTTTTTAATTTCATCATTGTTTTTTAATTTAATCAATCCGTTTTTACTTTTATATGCATCATCATTTAATACTCGATGAAATGTATGATTTTCTGTAAAATCTTCTAGTTCAGAAACACATTTTTTATGCCTCAAAAGAGATTTGGGCGTCATGACAATTAGAGGTTTTCTAAAGTCTCTATGCATTTGCCTACGTAAAACATGAAAATAATTTGAGGGTGTTGTACAATTCACGATTTGCATATTTTCTCCAGCGCATAATTGTAAAAATCTTTCCAATCTTGCTGAAGAATGCTCTGGACCTTGACCTTCGTAACCATGAGGTAATAGCATTACAAGCCCACTTGCTCTTCCCCATTTAGACTCTCCTGAAGATATAAATTGATCGATAATTACTTGAGCGCCGTTAGCAAAATCACCAAACTGGGCCTCCCAAATTACAAGCGTTTCTGGTTCTGATAAAGAATAACCAAATTCAAAACCTAAAACAGCTAATTCAGACAATAAGCTGTCAATAATTTCAAAATTTTTTTGATTTTTCTCAATATTATTGACTGGAATGTATCTATCATGACTTTCTTGATCTCTAATAACTGCGTGTCGTTGACTAAAAGTACCTCTTCCAGAGTCTTGGCCTGACAATCTTACCGAAAAACCCTCTGTCAGCAAGGTCGCAAACGCTAAACTTTCTGATGTCGACCAATCAATTGGGTTGTTTTCTTTAAAATCAACAAATCTATTATCAAATATTTTTTTTAATGTTTTATGTACATTTATATTTTTTGGTAATGTTGATATTTTTTTTCCAATCGTAATTATTTTTTTTCTACTAACTCCACTTTTACCCCTTTTGTCTTTTCCTAGCCCAGGTTTAAACCTTGACCAAGCACCCTCAAACCATTTTAGCTCTGATTTATATGATTTTGATAAATTTAATTCTTTTTCTAAAAATTTTTTAAGGTTACTTTTATTATCCTCTAAATCTTTTAAACTTAACAATCCTTCATTTATAAGTTTTCCTCCATATATGCTCAATGTAGATGGATGTTCTTTAATTTTTTTATACATTATTGGCTGTGTAAATGATGGTTCATCACCTTCATTATGTCCAAATCTTCTATAACAAACCATATCTATTACAATATCTCTATTAAACTTTTGTCTGTACTCAGTTGCAATCTTAGCACAGTGGACTACTGCTTCGGGATCATCGCCATTTACATGAAGAATTGGTGCTTGGGCTGTTTTTGCAACATCTGAAGGATATGGTGAAGATCTGGCAAACCTCGGCGCAGTAGTAAAACCAATTTGATTATTAACTATTATATGAATAGTACCACCAATATTATGGCCAGGTAAACCTGACATCGCAAAACATTCTGCTACGATTCCTTGTCCTGCAAATGCTGCATCGCCGTGCATTAAAACTGGAATAACTTTTTTCCTAGACTTATCTTTATGAAAAAATTGTTTTGCTCTGACTTGTCCTAAAACTACTGGATTTACTGCTTCAAGGTGTGAGGGATTATCAGTCAAACTTATATGCACGGAGTTTCCATCAAATTCTCTATTGGATGATGCGCCCAAATGATATTTTACATCACCTCCAAAATCTTTTTCAGCATTACTCCCTGTACCGAAAAATTCACTGAATATAGCTTTATAGGGTTTTCCCATAACATTAGCTAATACATTTAGTCTTCCTCTATGAGGCATTCCTATTTTAATTTCTTTCGCACCTAAATTACCTCCACGTTTAATTATTTGCTCTAATGCAGGAATAAGAGACTCCCCTCCATCAAGACCGAATCTTTTAGTTCCTACAAATTTTACATGTAAA
Organism: Pelagibacteraceae bacterium AG-325-J13; assembly: GCA_003282835.1. Taxonomy (GTDB): domain Bacteria; phylum Pseudomonadota; class Alphaproteobacteria; order Pelagibacterales; family Pelagibacteraceae; genus Pelagilacustribacter. Next base: position 65,995 of record QBYL01000003.1, read on the forward strand.
TACTTTTCAAATCCCTCAGCTTCGATAATCTTATTTAAAATTGCTTTTTTACCATTTTCAGTAAATTCAATTTTTTTCTCTGGACCTTCTATTCTATTTCTTATCCAGCTTTTTTCATCGGGGTCACCCATATGCATAAACTCATAACCTATCTTGGAACAGTAGGTTTTTTTCAATATTTTTAGTATTTGATTAAGGTCGCCATATTGAAGTCCTAGAACTCCATCTAGAAATATTTTTCTGTTATAATCTTTTTTACCAAATCCATAGGTTTCTGGCTGAAGTTCTGAATGCTCTCTTTTTTCTTGAAGTGATAAAGGATCCAAGTCAGCTATTAAATGTCCTCTAATTCTATATGCTCTAATTAACATTATAGCTCTAACGGAATCTTGAGTAGCTTGTTTAACTGATTGAAAATCTATTTCTTTAGAGGCATTGTTTTGTTTTTTATCTCCATTAGTTAGAAATATTTTTGAATCTTTTTTACCTGGAGACCAACTTGGTCCTTTTAAATCGTTATAAATTAATTTTTGTTCTTCACTTAATCCATCAAAAAATGCCTTCCAACTCTCAGGTAGTGACTCTGGGTCAGTTAAGTAATCAGAATAAAATTCGTTAATAAACTCGCTGTTGCTACCTATTAAAAAAGAAGTTTTTTTATAGTTAGTATTATTTTTTGAAGATGACATTTTTAATTATCTTAACATAAAAAGTAAAATTTTAACCATTAAGTTTTTGCAAAAGTGTCTTGCCAATATCAGCTGGAGATTTTGATATGGTAATACCTGCAGATTTCATAATTTCTATTTTATCTTCTGCACCACCTTTTCCTCCTGATATTATTGCCCCGGCGTGACCCATTCTTCTCCCAGGAGGGGCAGTCAATCCAGCAATAAAACCTACCATGGGTTTTTTAATTTTGTTTTTTTTGAGAAATTGAGCAGCTTCCTCTTCTGCTGATCCTCCGATTTCCCCTATCATTACAATAGACTCAGTTTCATCATCTTGTAAAAAAAGTTCTAAACAATCAATAAAATTTGTTCCATTTATTGGATCTCCTCCTATCCCTATGCAAGTAGACTGACCCATCCCTGTTGCAGTTGTTTGAGCTACTGCCTCATAAGTAAGAGTGCCTGACCTTGAAATAATTCCTACTTTACCTTTTTTATGGATATTTCCTGGCATAATTCCAATTTTACACTCACCAGGTGTTATTATCCCTGGGCAGTTAGGTCCAATTAATCTTGATTGACTTTTTTTTAATTCGTTTTTCACTTTTAGCATGTCTACAACTGGAATGCCTTCGGTAATGCATACTATTAAAGCAATTTTAGCATTAATAGCTTCTATTATGGCTGCCGAAGCAAATTTTGGTGGAACATAAATCATAGAAGCGTTGGCTTGTGTTTTATCTTTTGCTTCTTTAACCGAGTTAAAAACAGGTAAATTTAAATGTGTTTGTCCGCCCTTTTTTGGAGTTACTCCACCAACTAGATTAGTACCGTATTTGATAGCTTGCTCTGAATGGAAAGTTCCATGAGTTCCTGTAAAACCTTGACAAATAACTTTAGTATTTTTATTAACCAATACTGACATTTATTTAATTGCCTCGACAATCTTTTTTGCAGCATCATTTAAATCAAACGCTGACAGAATTTTCAATTCTGATTTATCTAAGATTTTTTTTCCTTCTTCAAAGTTTGTTCCAGCTAATCTTACAACCAAAGGTACGGAAATATTAGTTTCCTTAACTGCATCGATAACTCCTTGAGCAAGTATATCACAACGCATTATCCCCCCGAATATATTTATCAAAATACCCTTAACATTTTTGTCAGATAAAATTAATTTAAAAGCTGCAGTCACTTTTTCTTTTGATGCACCTCCACCTACATCTAAAAAATTAGCAGGCTCTTCGCCATAAAGTTTTATGATATCCATTGTTGCCATTGCTAAACCGGCACCATTAACCATGCACCCAATTGATCCATTTAGTTTAATATAAGCAAGATCATGCTTACTCGCCTCTATTTCTGTAGGATCTTCTTCATCTAAATCTCTTAATTTCAATATTTCTGGCTGCCTAAAGATTGCATTGTCATCAAAATTCATTTTTGCATCTAAGCATATCAAATTGTCCTCTTTTGTAATAATTAAAGGATTGATTTCTACCAAACTGGCATCCTTCTTAATTGTAATAGCATACATTGCTTTAATTATATTATAAGCTTCATTTTTTTGACTTGCGCTAAAATCAAACGGAGAAATTATTTTGTCTAATTCATTTTGTGGTATATCCGATCCTATTTCAATTTTAGTTGTAACAATTTTTTCAGGTGTTTCGTTCGCAACTTTTTCGATATCCATTCCTCCTTCTGTGCTGCTAATAAAAGCAATTTTAGATGTTTCCCTATCAATTAAACATGATAAGTAAAATTCTCTTGCTATATTAGAAGCTTCCTCTACGTAAAGTTTTTTAACGACTTTTCCTTCAGGGCCTGTTTGATGGGTAACCAAAACTTTTCCCATCATTTTTTTTGCCTCTATTTCTAATTCTTTATAACTCTTGACAAGTTTTACACCTCCAGCTTTTCCTCTGCCGCCTGCATGTATTTGAGCTTTAACAACATACTTGTCACCTTTTAATTTGGATATCTCATCTTTTAAGGCGTCTAATGACAAAATTATTTGTCCTTTAGATACTGGCACCCCAAAATCCTTTAGAATTTGTTTAGCTTGATATTCGTGAATATTCATCTTTTTTATTTACAAGTAATCAATTCGTGCGAAGAAAATCTTTTTTCTTCGAGGGTTTTACTTTTAAAGCAGACATTCGTAAAGTAATTTTTTATATTCTTCAACATCATTTCATTGTCATGACCTAATAGGTATATTACTTGAATTTTATTTTTATCAACATTTTTTTGAACCATGCTTTTGTAAAATTCAAAATATTTGTGATTTTCAGTAGGATGCGTATTGTTATCCCACAAATACCACCTATTCAAGATGTTTAGGTCTTCATCTAATATCGTGGATATAAATTGGTAATGGGTTATTAAAATTTTTTTTCTTTGATCATTTTTGATAACTACCAATGCATTTTTTATACTATCTATTTCATTTAAAGGGTCTAGATTTAATTTGTTAATCCATTTTAGCCCCTTTAAGTTTTTATCTATGGCCACAGCATCGATTGCTTTACTTTTATCAATAGTTTCTAAATCATGAAATTTTCTATCAATATTATATCTAAAATGAAATTTAATTGATGCAAATAGAACAATAAAGATCAACAGCCAAACTAACTTTGAAGATGGGTCAATTTTTGAAATGTTAAAATGTAATACTGCTGCTAATAGAGGGATCATGCTGAAAATATAGATCTGATTTGCAGTAAGTAACTGATTAAAAATGAAAGCAAAAGAACTTAGTATAATTATTAAATTAAAAGAATTGAGATATCCTTTGTTTTTTTTACGATATCTAATAGCAACAAATATTAATGGAACTAAAAATGCATGTAAAAATTTAAAATCTCCTAAAATCCTTTTGATATTTAATTGATCTATTAATCCTAAATAAGCCATTTCGTTGCTACTAAATCTTCCTTCACCGATAGTTAAAGGAAAAAGAATGTACTGGTATAAGAAATTTATAAATGGTGTTTTAGTAAAGAATAAAAATAATATAAATATTAATATACTTAAAAATGCACCTAAAACAAAAAACTGTACATTCTTAAAATCAAAATGTTTAACAAAATGTTTTATAGATAAAAAAAATATAATAAGAATAATATAAGCACTTGGTGTTTGCATTGACAAAAAAGCCATAAAACAAAATATTGGAATTAAAAACCAGCTTAAAAAGTTATTATTTTTTACTGCAATAATGAAAATGAAAATTGAAATAAGTGAAAATATATAAGCATGTATATAGGCAAATGGGGTGCCTGAAACGGGATAACATAATGTTGCAAAACTAATTGTGTAAAAGATTGCAAATATTTTATTAAAATTAATTTTATTTAAGAAAATATAGAAGCTAAGTGATGCTACTATATTCATGAAAGAAGCATGTAAAACATAGCTGGCCCAGTTTTTTCCAAAAACAATTAAAAAGAAAGCTCCCATGTAATCAACGATAAGACCAGTAAAAATCCAAAAGTCCCTGATTGGCAATTTATTTTTTAATATGCTAAATGCAGTATCAAAAAAACCAAAAGAATCGATTGGCATTACTCCAACTGCACTACTCAATCGATTTATATAATATGCATAAAAAATTATTCCTAATACAGTGATAAATTCTTTAAAATTACTTTTTTTTGTTAAAAACATTGTATGAAAATTAATAACCTATAAATTATTTAAATGTACCACTAAATGTATTTGATTTATATATTTACTAAACTATATGTTAAAAATAAAAGAAAAAGTTCAATTTCCCAGAGATCAGAATAGAATGAAATCTATAGCAAATACTAAAATTGCTAGAGAAATATATTACTCATCAAGTTCAAATAATTTGAGATTTTTATTAAATAAAAGATTTGATTGGATGAATAATTTTATATCAGATAATCATATAGGCATTGAGGTTGGTTCAGGTGCAGGTTTTTCAAAAGATTTTATTAGAAATAAGAACTTCAAATTAACAGATTTAGGTGATGAAGATCATTTAGATATTAAAAATATTGATGCACAAAATACTGGTTTAGAGGATGAAAGTTTAGATTTTGTGATAGCTTCAAATATGATTCATCATATTCCTTACCCTATAAAATTTTTTAGAGAAACAAATAGAATTTTGAAAAAAGGTGGCAAACTAATAATTTTTGAATCATATTGTTCAATATTTTTCCAACTAGCTACAATTATAATGAAGCATGAAGGTTTTGATTTCACTTTAAATGTGTGGGATGAGAATATTCCAAAGAGTGATGAAAAAAACGCCTGGCATGGAAATATTGCTGTTCCTCATCTTATTTTTGATGATAAAAATATATTTAATGACAAATTGGGAGAACTTTTTTCTATAGAGTATGAAAAACTTACTGAGTGTTTTGTCTTTATAAATTCCGGAGGAGTCACGTCGAAAACGGCTCATGTGCCGATGAATAATTTTTTTTTAAATATTTTACATAGGATTGATAATATATTGGTGAAATTATTTCCTAAAATATTCTGTATGGGAAGAAGGTTGGTGCTAAAAAAAAATGATTAGATTAGAGTTTTGTCAATTTTTTTTGCAGCATTAAATAATTCTCTCACTGACTCAATAGACTTATCGAAGTTTTCTTTTTCTTGGTCACTTAAATTTAGTTCTATGATTTTTTCAATTCCAGAAGAACCAATTATTACAGGAACACCCGCATATAAATCTTTAACCCCATACTCCCCATTTAAGTGGACAGCACATGGAAGTTGTTTTTTTTGATCCTTCAAATAACTCTCTGCCATTTCTACGCCTGATGCAGCCGGAGCATAAAACGCTGATCCTTTTTCTAAGTATTTAACTATTTCTGCTCCTCCTTTTTTTGTTCTATCTACTATCTGATCGAGTCTATCTTTTTTTAATTTTCCTTGCTTCACAAGTTCTCTTATTTTTACTCCATCTACTTCAGTATGATCAAGCATAGCTACCATACTGTCTCCGTGTCCTCCTAACACAAATGATTTTATTTTTTGAACCGAAACCATCAGTTCTTGTGATAAAAAATAAATAAATCTTGAAGAGTCTAATATACCCGCCATTCCAACAACTTTTTTTTTTGGTAAACCTGAATATTTTTGTAATGCCATTACAATGACATCTAAGGGATTAGTGATACAAATTACAAAAGCATTAGGTGAAGTATTTTTTATACCGTCCGCTACTTGTTTAATAATTTTCAGATTTATTTCAAGCAAATCATCTCTTGTCATGCCAGGTTTTCTTGGAACACCTGCGGTAATAATTATTACATCTGAATTTTTAGTATCATCATAATTATCTGTTCCTAATAAATTAACATTGAAACCATTCACTGGTGAAGATTGAGCTATATCCAATGCCTTTCCTTTAGCAATTCCTGCAGCAACATCAAACAAAACAACATCTGCTAATTCTTTTAATGCTATCAAGTGAGCTAGGGTACCCCCAATTTGTCCAGCCCCAATAAGTGTAATTTTTTTTTTCATTTTTTCCTTTTTGTTATTTCATCGTTGGCATCACAAATTCAGGGTCGGTCCTTAAACCAGAAGGCCATCTTGAAGTAACAGTTTTTAGTTTTGTATAAAATCGCACTCCTTCAGGACCATGCATATGCTGATCTCCAAATAAAGACCTTTTCCAACCTCCAAAACTGTGAAAGGCCATAGGAACCGGAATAGGTATATTAATACCTACCATCCCTATCTTTGCTTTATTTGAAAATGTTCTTCCTGAGTCCCCGTCTCTGGTAAAGATACTTACTCCATTACCAAACTCATGGTCATTAACTAGATTTAGCGCCTCATCAAAATCTTTTGCTCTTATGACGGATAATACAGGTCCAAAAATTTCTTCTTTGTAAATTTTCATATCTTTTTTAACATGATCAAATAAACATCCTCCTATATAATAACCATTTTCATATCCCTGCAATTTGAAATTTCTTCCGTCAACAATTAATTTTGCACCTTCCTTTTCACCAATATCGACATAATTTTTTACTTTAGCTAGATGCTCTTTTGTAACTAATGGTCCCATTTCTGATTGTTTATCCATACCAGGACCAACTTTCAATGTTTCAACTTTTTTGGCAAGTGATTTTACTAAACTGTCTCCAATTCCTCCTACAGCAACAGCAACCGATTGAGCCATACATCTTTCGCCTGCTGAACCATACGCAGCTCCCATCAATCCATTAACAGCTTGATCTAAATCACAATCTGGCATTACTACACAATGATTTTTGGCACCTCCCAAAGCTTGAACTCTTTTTTCATTTTTTGCACAATTTTCATAAATATATTTAGCTATTGGGGTAGATCCTACAAAGCTCATCGCAACAACATCTTTATTATTGATTAGAGCGTCTACTGCTTCTTTATCACCGTTAACAACATTAAAAACTCCATCTGGTAAACCTGCCTCTTTTAAAAGTTCAGCTAGCATCATCGAACATGATGGGTCTTTTTCTGATGGTTTTAAAACAAACGTATTACCACATGCAATAGCCATAGGAAACATCCACATAGGAACCATCGCTGGAAAATTGAAAGGCGTAATCCCTGCGCAAACTCCTAAAGGTTGGCGTATAGACCAACTGTCTACATTAGATCCAACATTTTCTGTAAATTCTCCTTTAAGCATTTGTGGAATACCACAAGCAAATTCGACGACTTCTAATCCTCTTGTTAAAGATCCTTTGGCATCCTCGTATACTTTTCCATGCTCTGATACAATAATTTTTGTTAACGCGTCAGAATTTTTTTCTACCAGATCTTTAAATTTAAACATTATTCTTGCTCTATGAAGGGGGGGTTTATTGGACCATTCCCAAAACATCTTTTGAGCGTTTGATACTGCTTCATTAACGTCTTTTGTGCTCGCAAGCCTTACTTCAGCACTTTGTTCACCAGTAGCAGGATTGAAAACTTTTCCAGTTCTTTTTGAGTCTCCGCTAAATAATTTGCCATCAACAAAGTGTTCAATAGTTTTCATGAAGATATTGAATAAATAAGCTTTTAGCTTGTTGCAAGCATTTTCTTAATAGAACCAATAGCTTTTGCTGGATTTAGACCTTTTGGACATGAATTTGTGCAATTCATTATGGTATGACACCTATATAGTTTCAGTTCATCAGCGACTTTTTTTAGTCTTTCCTTTTTGTCATTATCTCTACTGTCATTAATCCACCTATATGCTTGCAACAAGACAGCGGGTCCTAAATATTTGTCACCATTCCACCAGTAACTTGGACAGGAAGTTGAACAACAAGCACATAAAATACATTCGTAATACCCATCTAATTTTTCTCTATCTTTTTGTGACTGTTTAATTTCTTCTTTTTCTTTACCTGTTTGCCCTACTTTTAACCAAGGCTGAATAGATTCATATTGTTTGTAAAGAGTGCTTAAATCCCCAATTAAATCTTTAATTACTTTTAAATGAGGAAGTGGATAAATATTTAAATCTCCATTAATATCTGTGTGAGATTTAATACAAGCCAGAGTGTTTACTCCATCAACATTCATAGCGCAAGATCCACAAACTCCATGGGCACAAGATCTTCTAAAAGTAAGTGAAGGGTCTATTTCATTTTTTATTTTGATAAGTATATCTAAGACTTTTGGTCCACAATTATCCATATCAACTTCAAACGTGTCCACTCTTGGGTTCTTTCCTTTTGAAGGATCCCATCTATAAACATTTATTTTTCTTAGGTTTTTTGATTTTGTTTCGTCCTTAAAATAGTTTCCAACTTCGATTTTAGAATTTTGAGGTAAACTAAATCTCGCCATTAATTAATATACTCTTTCTTTTGGAGGAAAATATTGAACATCATTAGTTAGTGTACGAGAGTGAACGTCTCTATATTTTATTTTAACTTTATTTCCCTCTTGCCATGCTAAGGTATGTTTCATAAAATTATTATCATCTCGTTTGTTAAAGTCTTCTCTAGCATGTGCTCCTCTACTTTCCTTTCTATGATAAGCAGAGTCCATAGTTGTAAGAGCTTGTCTAATTAAATTATCGAATTCTAAAGTTTCAACTAAATCTGTATTAAAAAGTAATGATTTATCTTTTACTGATACATCATTAATGCCTTGATGAGGTTGTCTAATTTGATCTACTCCTTCTTTTAAAGTCTTTTCGGTTCTGAAGACGGCACACTTAGTTTGCATGGTTTTCTGCATGGACATTCTCAATTCAGAGGTTTTTGTTGAACCATTTGAATTTCTAAGTTTATCGAATCGACTCAAACACTTATCTGTTTCATCATTTGATATTTTTTCATGTGGACTTCCAGGTTTAATTAATTCTTTCGCCCTTTTTGCTGCTGCCCTGCCAAAAACTACAAGGTCAATCAATGAATTTGATCCTAAACGGTTAGCTCCATGAACTGAGACACATGCCGCCTCTCCAATCGCCATCAGACCTGGAACTGTTTTTTCTGACCCATTCAAAGTAAGAACTTCGGCTTTATAATTTGTTGGGATACCTCCCATGTTATAGTGTACTGTTGGTACGACTGGTATTGGATCTTTGCTGACATCTACATTTGCAAATGTTTTTGCTGCTTCAGCTATTCCTGGCAATCTTTCTTCAATTATATTCTGATCTAAATGATCTAAATGAAGATTTATATGATCTTTATTTTTTCCAGCACCTCTTCCTTCATTAATTTCCATCTCCATTGATCTACTTACTACATCTCTTGATGCTAAATCTTTAGTGTTAGGTGCATATCTTTCCATAAATCTTTCACCTTCTCCGTTAACTAAAAATCCACCTTCTCCTCTTACACCTTCTGTAATTAAACAACCTACACCATAGATGCCTGTTGGATGGAATTGTACAAATTCCATATCTTGAAGTGGCAATCCTGCCCTCAAAATCATTGCATTTCCATCACCTGTACAAGTATGTGCGGAGGTTGCTGAATAATAAACTTTTCCATAACCACCTGTTGCAATAATAGTTATATGAGATCTAAATCTATGGATTGTTCCATCAGTTAAATTCCATGCTATTACTCCCTTGCACTCACCATTCTTCATTATTAAATCTAATGCAAAATATTCGATAAAAAATTCAGTATTGTGTTTTAAGGCTTGTCCATACAGTGTGTGCAGTATAGCGTGACCTGTTCGATCTGCAGCAGCACATGTTCTTTGTACAATGCCATTTCCGTAATTTTTCGTCATACCTCCAAAAGGTCTTTGATAAATTTTACCATCATCAGTTCTGCTAAATGGCACACCATATCTTTCTAACTCTACAACTGCCCTAGGAGCTTCTTTACATAAATACTCAATCGCATCTTGATCTCCTAACCAATCAGATCCTTTAACCGTATCATACATATGCCATCTCCAGTCATCCTCTCCCATGTTGCCTAGAGCGGCAGATATCCCTCCTTGCGCAGCAGATGTGTGACTTCTTGTTGGAAATACTTTAGATATACAAGCTGTCTTTAAGCCAGACTCCGAAAGGCCTACGGCAGCTCTCAAGCCTGATCCTCCTGCACCAAGTACGACAACGTCGTATTCATGATCAATAATTTTATATTCTTTCATTTAAAAATTTAAAATTCCTACGATTGTTAATACAGGAATTATTATAGCAAATATATTAAGTAGTTTATTTGCGACATTTTTGATTTTATCATTTCCAATATAATCTTCAAATATTTCACTAATTGTTAAAGCAGAGAAAAAGTAAGCAATTACAACAAAAACAGAGAACAAAAGCTTAGAAATTGGAGAGGAAAAAAAAATTACTATTTGTTGATAATCATTATCATAAATCTTAACAAAATTTACTATAAACCAAACCATCATTGGCAACAAAACTAATGAGCTTGATTTCGTAAATAGCCATTTTTTCGTAGAATTATTCATTTAAATATAATTTCTTCCTAATACATAAATTATAACCGTTAAAATAAAAGATCCAAAAAAAACAATTATGCCAGTAATTTTTGAAATTCTAATATCAAAGCCATAACCAAAGTCCCAAGCTAGGTGTCTTATTTCATTTAAAATATGAAAACTAAAACTCCAGCAGAGAGCAATTATTAAAAATTTTCCAAAAAAAGAATTAAAAAAATTGTTAACAACTTCATAATTAGTTTCGCCTAATAGTAGATATAGTGACCAAACACAAATAAAAGTGATAGCAAAAAAATTAATTACACCTACAATTCTATGTGTAATAGATAATAATGAAGAAATTTGCCACTTATAAATCTGAAGATGTGGGCTTAAAGGATTTTTATTTTGCTCCATAAAATTTCATAATTAACTATAATTAAATTTTTTTTAACAAACACTCTGCAATTTGAACTGTATTTAATGCTGCACCTTTTAACAAATTATCAGAAACAATCCAAATGTTTAAAGCATTTTTATTTGAATTATCTTTTCTTATTCTTGATATAAAAGTTAGATAATTGCCATCTGCCTCAAGTGGAGTTATATAACCACCGTCCTTTCTCTCATCAACAACTTTGCAACCAGGAGCATTTTCTAAAATTTTATGAACTATATTTAAATCATATTCATTTTCAAATTCTATATTCACTGACTCAGAATGTGATGTTTTAACTGGCACTCTTACACACGTTGCGCTAAGACCGATTTTTGTATCCAAAATTTTTTTTGTTTCATTTTCCATTTTCCACTCTTCTTTAGTGTAACCATCTTCAACAAAACTATCGATATGTGGAATCAAATTGAACGCCATTTGTTTTGTGAAATTTTTTGAAACAATCTTTTTTCCTTCTAAATAATCCTTTGTCTGAGCAAATAATTCGTCAACTGAAGCTTTCCCTGCGCCCGAAACAGCTTGATATGTAGAAACAATTACTCTTTTTATTTTATATTTATCGTGCAATGGTTTGAGAGGCAGCATTAATTGTATTGTAGAACAATTTGGATTTGCAATTATATTTTTGTGTCTTTTTAAATCTTCTGGATTAACTTCTGCAACAACCAAAGGGACATCTCGATCCATTCTAAAATGTTTAGAGTTATCAATTACTATAGTTTTTTTTGAAGCATTAGGTATCCAATTTTTTGCAATTTCACTTCCGGCAGCAAAAATAGTTATTTTAGCTTTAGAAAAATCATATTTGTCTAACTCTTGAACTATAATTTCTTTATCCTTAAATTTTAGTTTTTGGCCAGCACTTTTAGCAGACGCTACTAGATAAAGGTTATCAATATCTATCGAAGATTTTTCTAAAACTTCTATAGTCTTTCTACCCACATTCCCTGTGGCGCCAATTATTGCTAAATTCATAACAGACTTATTTTATTTCAATTTTGATATAATTGCATCACCCATATCAGTTGTGGTGACTTCTTTTTTACCTTTTGAGATTATGTCTTTTGTTCTTAGACCCTCATCTAACACTTTTTGAACAGCTGCATCTAATTGATCTGCCTCTTTGTCAAGATTTAGAGAATACCTTAAAGCCATCGACAAACTTAAGATAGTTGCAATTGGATTAGCTAAATTTTTTCCAGCAATATCTGGTGCTGAACCGTGTACTGGTTCATATAATGATCTAATTTTGCCATTTTTATCTTTTGCTCCTAAAGAAGCTGACGGCAATAATCCTAATGAACCTGTCAACATTGCTGCCTCGTCTGACAACATATCTCCAAATAAATTGTCAGCTAAAATTACATCAAATTGTTTTGGATTTCTTAATAATTGCATAGCACAGTTATCCGCTAACATGTGATGTAGTTCTACATTTTTATATTCTTTATCTTTAAGAACTTGCACCTCCTCTCTCCACAGGACTCCTGCTTCCATTACATTAGATTTTTCACAAGAGGTCACTTTATTTTTTCTTTTTTTTGCTAAATCAAAGGCAACTTTAGCAATTCTATGAATTTCACTTGTAGTATACGAATGAGTGTTTATCCCTCTTCTTTGATTATTTTCTATTGGTTCAATACCTCTCGGTTCACCAAAATAAATTCCCCCTGTTAGCTCTCTAACAATCATTATATCTAAACCAGAAACTATTTCAGGCTTTAAGGTGGATGAATCAACTAGCTGACTAAAACAAATTGCAGGCCTAAGATTTGCAAAAAGTTTTAATTCTTTTCTAAGTTTTAAGAGTGCCCGTTCTGGTTTTTTTGAAAATTCTAGATTATCCCATTTCGGCCCTCCACATGCCCCAAGTATTACTGCATCAGACTCTAGAGATTTATAGAAAACTTCATCGGTAATTGGTATTTTGTTGACATCTATAGATGCACCGCCAATTAATTCTTCCTCAAAACTAAAATCTAAAGATTTATTTTTATTAAACCACTCAAGAATCTTCTTAACTTCCCTAACTACTTCTGGTCCGATACCATCTCCTGGCAATAATAAGATCTTCCTACTATTTTTTTTATTCATTTTTTAAAACCCAAGGTTTATCAGAATTTAATTTTTGTTCAAAACTATCAATTTGACTTATCTTTTCCATAGATAACGCAATATCATCAAGACCTTCGATTAGACATTTTTTTTTAAATGCATCAACTTCAAAATTTACAGTCTTATTTCCAAAGAAAATTTCTTGTTTTGTTAAATTAACTACAATTTCTTCTCTTCTTTTTGAATATTCTGCTAATTCCAAAATTGTTTCTTCCGAAGCTTGAATTGGTAAAATACCGTTCTTAAAGCAGTTGTTATAAAATATATCTGCAAAACTTGAGCTTATTATGCATTTAATCCCAAAATCGGATAGTGCCCAAGGGGCGTGTTCTCTTGATGAGCCGCATCCAAAATTTTTACCAGCGATCAAAATTTTAGATTTATCATATGGAGCATTATTCAAAATAAAATTATCAATTTTTTTTCCATTTTCATCGAAACGCATCTCATAAAAAAGACTTTTTCCTAGACCTGTTCTTTTAATAGTTTTTAAAAATTGTTTTGGAATTATCATATCTGTATCAATATTTTGTAATGATAAATATGACGGGATACTTTTTATATTAGAAAATTTTTCCATTACTGTATTTCTCTGACGTCTGTTAAATGACCTTTGATTGCTGCCGCAACAGCCATACCTGGGCTTACTAAATGTGTTCTTCCTCCTCTACCTTGTCTGCCTTCAAAATTTCTATTAGATGTTGAGGCACATCTTTCTTTTGGTTTTAATTGATCTGGATTCATTCCTAGGCACATGGAGCATCCTGGCTCTCTCCATTCAAAACCTGCATTTATAAATATTTTGTCTAAACCCTCTTTTTCTGCCTGAGCTTTAACAAGTCCAGAACCAGGGACTACCATTGCACTCACACTATTAGCAATTTTTTTTCCTTTAAGAAGATCTGCAGCTAGTCGTAAATCTTCAATTCTGCCATTAGTACAACTTCCAATAAAAATCTTATCAATTTTAATATCAGCAATTTTTGTATTTGCTTTTAAACCCATATATTCTAGTGATCTAAGCATTGCCATTTTTCTATCTTTATCAGTCTCTTTATTAGGATCAGGTACAACACCAGTAACTGGTGAAACATCTTGAGGTGAGGTACCCCACGTTACTAGTGGTTCAATATCTTTTCCATTAATACTTATTTCCTTATCAAAATTACAATCTTTATCAGAATACAAAGTTTTCCAATAATTAACTGCTTTATTCCAGTTCTCACCTTTTGGAGACATATTTTTGTTCTTTAGGTAGTCAAAAGTTTTTTGATCAGGCGCTATTAAACCGGCTCTAGCTCCAGCCTCAATTGTCATATTACAAACTGTCATTCTTTCTTCCATGCTAAAATTTTGAATTATTTCCCCTGCAAACTCGATCACAAATCCTGTCCCGCCTGCTGTTCCAATAGTTCCAATAATTTTTAAGATAACATCTTTTGCAGTAACTCCTTTAGGAATCTTGCCATGAACATTTATTCTTAAATTTTTTGACTTTTTTTGAATAAGAGTTTGTGTCGCTAATACATGCTCTACTTCTGATGTTCCAATTCCAAAAGCTAAAGCGCCGAAAGCTCCGTGTGTAGCAGTGTGACTATCTCCACAAACTATTACTGTGCCTGGTTGCGTAAATCCTTGCTCTGGCCCAATAATGTGAACTATACCTTGTCTCTTATCATTTACATCAAAAAGTTTGACACCAAAATCTTTACAATTTTTTCTTAATGTATCAACTTGAATTTTAGATTCTTTATCGTCAATACCTTTAGATCTATCTGTTGTTGGAACATTATGATCTGGAACAGCTAAAGTAAGCTCTGGTCTTCTTACTTTCCTTTTTTGAATTCTCAAACCTTCAAATGCCTGAGGACTAGTAACTTCATGCACTAAATGTCTATCAACATATATTAACGAGGTTCCATCAGCTTGTGTATGGACAAGATGATCATCCCATATTTTATCATATAGAGTTTTTGGCATGTAAAATATTTTATTTTTTTTCGGTAGATTGTAAATCAGTTTTCTTCTGATCGGTAGAAATTTCTTTTTTTAATATTTCTTCTTTTTCGACAATATCAACTTTTTTTATTGGTTCGGTTGCCTTTACTGAAACATCAACTCCAATCTTTTTCTTAATTTTTTCAGCTATCCTTGCTGATTTTCCTTTTCTATCTCTTAAATAGTATAATTTAGCTCTTCTTACTTTCCCTGATCTTATTACTTTTATAGAATCTACATTAGGACTGTATAGGGCAAAAGTTCTCTCGACTCCTTCTCCAAAAGAAATTTTTCTCACAGTAAATGATGAATTTATATCTCTGTTTTTTTTTGCAATGCACACTCCTTCAAAAAATTGAATTCTTTCTCTCTTTCCCTCTACTATTTTTACACCTACTTTAATGGTATCCCCAGCTGAGAAATCAGTAATCTTCTTGTTAGCAATAATTCTTTTAATTGCTTCTTTATTTATGTCTTCAATATTTTTCATTTTTTTTATTTAAATATTTTTTCCAAAGATCGGGTCTCTGGCGACGTGTTATATCCTCAGATTGTGATAAACGCCAGCTTTTAATTTTGGCATGATCGCCTGATAAAAGTACATCAGGAGTACCTTTTCCTTCCCAATTCTGAGGTTTTGTATACTGAGGATATTCCAGTAGGTCGTCTTCAAAACTTTCTTCTTTTGAAGAATTTTCATTACCTAAAACTCCTGGTAATAATCGAATAATTGAGTCAATAAAAACATACGAAGCTGTTTCACCCCCCGATAAGACAAAATCACCAATGCTGTATTCTTGAATATTTCTCGTTTCCAAAAGTCTTTGATCTATTCCTTCAAAGTGACCACATAAAATATTTAATTTTGTTTTCTTACTAAACTCTTTTACAGTTGTTTGATCCAATTTTTTTCCCTTGGGAGACAAATATATAATTTGATCTCCCTTATTTAAATTTTTGTCAAGAGCTGAAGCTACAACGTCTGGTCTAAGTAACATTCCGCTTCCACCACCAAAAGGAGTATCATCTACTTTTCGATGTTTATCAGTTGCATAATCTCTAATATCAATTACTTCCAAGTTCCAAATTTTTTTTTCCTGTGCCTTTTTATAAAGTCCAGTATTCAAGGGTCCAGGATATAAATTTGGATATAAAGTAAAAATTTTTACCTCAAACATAAGTTTTTTTCCTTACTTGGCCTTTGGTTCTTCCTTTTTAGCTTCTGCTTTTGGTTCTTCCTTTTTAGCTTCTGCTTTTGGTTCTTCCTTATTTTCCTTTTTTCTATCTTTTTTAGAAATAGCTTTTAAGGGATTGTTGCCTGGCTTAGGCATCGGCATTAATTGCATTTCACCTAAAATTCTTGAAACTCTTAAAGTAGGTTGGGCACCTTTGCTGATCCAATATTTAACTCTTTCAAATTCAACTTTAATTCTTTCTTTCTTATCTTTTGGTAATAATGGATTATAAGATCCAAGTTTCTCAATAAATTTTCCATCTCTTGGATATCTTCCATCAGCTACCACTATTTTATAAATAGGCCTTTTTCTTACTCCCCCCATCGATAATCTTATCCTTAACATATTATACCTTTCATTTTAGTTGATTGAGCATTTCATCTGGAATCATTCCAGATGGAATTTTTTTTCCTTGAGACATTTTTTTCATCATGTCTGACATCATTTTAAATTGTTTTAATAATTTATTAATTTTTGAAACATCGACACCTGCACCTTTTGAAATTCTTTTACGTCTAGATCCGCTAATGATTTTTGGATTTTCTCTCTCATTTTTCGTCATTGATAAAATAATTGCCTCATTTTCCACTAGCATTTTTTCATCTATATCAGCTTGATCCATCTTTGCTTTCATTTTTTTTACTCCTGGTAACATAGACATTACGCCTTCCATTCCTCCCATTTTTTTCATTTGTCTTAGTTGAGCGAGATATGAATCCATAGTAAATATCCCTTTTTTTAATTCATCTTCCGTTTCTTTAATTTTTGCTTCACTTAAATCTTGTTGTGCTTTCTCTACTAGAGTAACTACATCACCCATTCCTAAAATTCTGTTAGCTAGTCTGTCAGGGTGGAAAAGCTCTAGGTCAGAAATCTTTTCTCCAACTCCAATATATTTTATTGGTTTTCCAGTAACATGTTTCATGCTTAGTGCTGCACCACCTCTAGCATCACCATCAACTCTTGTAAGAATTATTCCAGAAAGACTAACTGCAGTATCAAACTCTTTTGCAACATTTACAGCTATTTGTCCTGTCAATGAGTCAGCTACTAACATTGTTTCTGCTGGTTTTGTAATATCTTTAATTTGCTTAATCTCAGACATCATTGGTAAATCTATCTGAGTTCTTCCTGCAGTATCAAATATAATAACATCTGAACCATTTAGGTTTGCTACATTTAATGCTCTTTTAGTTATGTCAATTGGTTGTTGCTTTTCAACTATCGGCAAGCATTGAATTCCATTTGCTTCGGCAAGTAGTTTAAGTTGTTCTTGAGCAGCTGGTCTATAAACGTCTAAACTAACTACCATTACTTTTTTTTTGTAATTTGTCTCAATATTTTTTGCAAGCTTGGCAGCAGTCGTAGTTTTTCCTGAACCTTGTAATCCGACTAATAATAGTGAAACTGGAGGTACAGCTTTGAAGTTAAGCTCCTCATTTTTTGAACCTAATATATTAACTAGTTCATCATAAACAATTTTAACTATCATCTGACCAGCAGATGTTGATTTAATAATTTCTTGACCAATAGCTTTTGGCTTTACATTCGCAATAAATTCTTTTGTGACCGGAAGAGCAACATCAGCCTCTAATAAAGCCAATCGTATCTCTTTTAAACCAGAGTCAACTTGCTCCTCAGTTAATGAGGGAGCACTTTTTAACCTAGAAAAAATACTTTCTAATTTATTTGTTAAATTTTCAAACATTTTTATAATACCCAACACCTATCGCACTAGTGGGCGAACCTTCGCTGACTAGTGTCGACACTCTTGTTTTCAAGAGCACCGCAAAAACTTAGGTATTTGCGGAAAGTCTGAAGAAACTACAATTTGGGGTTTTAAAAGTCAACGAATAATTATACTACTTTAAATATGCCAGAGATTAACGCTTTTAAAATGGATGGTCTAGGAAATGATTTTGTCATTATTGACAGAAGAAAAAACAAAATTAATCTATCTAAAGAGCAAATAATAGAAATAGGCAACAGAAGTAACGTAGGATTTGATCAAATAATATTTATTGATAAAGAGGACAAAGGAATTTTTCCAATAACAATTTATAATTCTGATGGTGTTGAAATAGGGGCTTGTGGAAATGGAAGTAGATGTATTGCTTATTTAATCTCAAAAGAAAACAATCAAAGATCCGTTAAATTAAGAGCAGATAAAAAAATTTTAGAAGCAGAAATTTTAAGTGAAAAATTAGTAAGAATAAATATGGGTCTTCCAGAATTTAAAGGTGACAAAAGTATTCCTATTAAAGAGGGACTAAATCCCAGAAAAGTCTCAATCGATTTCATTGAAAAAGAATATGGAAGTGGAATTTGTGTAAATGTAGGAAATCCACATATTATTTTTTTTGTTAAAGACTGTGAAAAAATAGACATAAAAAAAATTGGTCCTAAAATTGAAAACCATCATTATTTCCCTGAAAGAATAAATGTTACTTTCGCAGAGGTCTCTGACGATTGTAAAAATATAAAAGTAAATGTTTGGGAAAGAGGAGCGGGTCAAACTAAAGCATGTGGAACTGCTGCATGCGCAACTGTGGTAGCAGGATATCTAAAACAATTAACTGAAAAAATTTGCAATGTTCATTTCAAAGAAGGAACTCTAGAGATAGTTTATGATTTGGGTGGTGGTAATGTATATATGACAGGACCCGTATCTGATATAAAAGAAATAACATTAAAAATCTAATGAGTTTGTTTGATAAATTTAAAATAGGACTTGGAAAAAGCTCTTCAGGTTTATCTGGTGGATTTAAAAATATTTTTTCAAAAAAAAAACTTGATAATACTGTCTTAGATGAATTTGAAGATTTGCTTATAAGCGCCGATACAGGAGTGGAAGTAGCCAAAGAACTAAGAAAAGATTTTGAAAATTTTAAAATTGATAAAAAATTAGATAATCACGAAGAAATTTTAAAATTAATTTCTGACAAAATGGCGATTGACTTACTTAAATACGAAAAGGATCTAAGTTTGATGGGTAATGCTAATTCTTCAGTTATTGTTGTCTCTGGAGTAAATGGCGTAGGTAAAACAACTACAATCGGAAAATTAGGGAAATATTTCAAAGATAATAGTAGATCAGTTGTTTTTGGGGCGGCAGATACCTTTAGAGCTGCAGCAATAGATCAACTACAAGTTTGGGCTGCAAAGGTCAAAGTAGATATAATTAAATCAGAAATTAATAGTGATCCTGCCTCTGTAGCTTTTAAAACTGCAGAATTTGCAAAAAAAAATCAAATAGATATTGCTTTAATCGATACAGCAGGAAGATTGCAAAATAAAAAAAATTTAATGAATGAGTATAAAAAGATTATAAATGTTCTTAAAAAAATTGATGACAAATTTCCTAATGAAGTAATTTTAGTTTTAGATGCAACTACTGGACAAAATGCTTTAAATCAAGTTGAAGAGTTTAGTAAGATACATAATATAACAGGTTTAATTGTAACTAAACTAGATAGCACTGCTAAAGGTGGAATTATCTTAGCAATTTGTAAAAAATTCAATTTGCCTATTGTTGCAGTAGGAATGGGAGAAAAAGATACAGACTTACATCCATTTAAAGCTGAGTTTTTTGCTAAAGCACTTTTAGGATTAAACTCTTAATATTTTTCTATAAAATCTTTAATATTTTTTAATAAACTAGAATTAAATTCCATCATGTGATCATCCTCAGGTGTAAAATATGATTGTTTTGGACTATTAGCTTTTTCAAATAATTCTTTACCCATTGAAAAAGGAACGACGTCATCTTTCTCACCGTGCATGATCATAATAGGAGATTCTACCATTTTGATTTTACTAATTGTGTCATATCTATCTTTTAATAAGTATTTAACTGGTAAATATGGATAATAAATTTTTGCCGAATTTTCTATAGATGTAAAAGGAGACTCTAAAATTATACTGTTAAAATCATTTTTTTTTGCCATTTCAACGGCTATGCCTGTGCCAAGGGACTCCCCATATAAAATGATTTGATTATTGTTAACATTTTTTTTATTTAACCACATAATAGCTGCTTCAGCATCTTTATAAAGATTTTGTTCTGTAGGTGATCCTTTGTTGCCACTAAATCCTCTCCAAGAAATCAATAAAATATTGATTTCTAATTTATTAAGCTCGTTTAATTTATATATTCTATTTGATAAATCTCCTGCATTTCCATGAAATATTAAAAGAGTTTTAAACTTATTAAAATCTTTATTGATTAACCATGATTTTAATTTTATTTCATTTTCAACTTCAATATTTACCTCTTCATATTTAAATTTGATCTCATCATTTTGATAATTATTTTCTGATGGATGATAAAGTAAGTTTCTTTGATAAAAATAAATAAAAACCAACACTACTAAGTAAGCGACTACAATAGAAGACAAAGTTATAAATAGATACTTCATTTAATTATCTTTCTTGCTAAGTATACTCCAGTAAAAACTAACGCAGCCCCATAATAGTGAAAACTCATAAGAGATTCTTCAAACAAAATGATTCCATAAATTGCTGAGTAAATAGAAAATATATATAGTGTAAATCCTGCCAATGACGCACCCACAAACTTTTGAACTTTAGTGTACAAAGTAAAAGCAATTATTCCGGGTGATATAGCCGCAAATAAAACCCAAAAAAGAAAATCGTTATTGAAAGTAGTATTAAAGAAAAAAGATTCTTCAATTATATAAAATGGAAATAAACATATAGCTCCAAAAAAGGCTATAAGAGTGAACCTTGCCATTAGACTAAATTCGCTTTTCCAATTAATAAGAAAAATTGAATAAACAGCCCATCCGATAGCAGCTCCTAATATCCAAAGATCTCCTGAGGTGAATTTAAAATTTATCAAAAAAAATAAATCTCCTTTACAAATAATTATTATAACACCTGAAAGACAAAGTATCAGTCCTACAATTCTAGATAAATTAATCTTATCTTTAAAAAATAAAACAGATATTGCGATAATAAAAATTGGTGATGAAGTATAAATAATGCCCATATTAGCCATAGTTGTTGACATGCCAGCAACAAAAGGGAAAGCTCCACAAATACCACACCCTGTTAAACCTAAAATAAAAAGCTTAAAAGACTCTGATTTAAATTGTTTTCTCTTTTTTGATATTTCATCAAAAAAAAATGGCATTAAAATAAAAAATACTGTGAGCCACCTCCAAAATGCCAAAGAAATTGGAGGGACATACTCTACTCCTCCTCTAGCAACAATAATATTTGAAGCCATAAAAATTGGCTGAATAAATAAAAGTAAATAGGGATAAAAATTATTTATTTTTGTCGCCGAAGGCTTCATATAACATCATTACTATCACTAAGCCCATTAATATATAAACTGGCAAAACGTCAAGGAAGCCTATCATCATCGATCTCGTTAATGTCGTTGCAAGACCAACTAAAAATGCAATACAAAATAGGCAACCAATTATTGAAGTTAATTTATTCATCTTTACAGTTTTTTTCTAACCAATTAGCTGTTCCTAAAAATCTTAAGTCATCTAATTTATTTCCAACTAATTGAACGCCTAATGGTAAGTCATTTTCTCCAGTTAGTAAAGGAAGTGAAATTGTTGGCAAACCTAAATAAGTCCAAGTTTTTTGGAAATCGGCACTTCCAGTAGATTTAAGCCCTTTATCAGCTACTCCACTCGAAGAAGGAGTAATTATTCCGTGATAATCTTCAAAAACTTCTTTATACGAATCGTAACTTTGCTTCATAAAATCGATTGCATCTGTGTATTCTTTTGCAGAATATTTCATTCCTCTTTCAATTGCATCTCTCATTTCTTTAGAGAGCTTTTGTTTATCTTTTTTATAATAAAGTTGAAAATTATTAGCTAAATCAGTTTCGTGAATTATTTGATGATACTTAGGTATTTCTTTAAAGTATGAAGGTGTATCAAAAACTTCTATATTTTTTTTAAAATTTTTAATTAAGAATTCAAAAGCTTTTTGAGATTCTTTATCTATATCTTTCCAATTATTAGTCTTATAAAAAATAAATTTTGGATCAAAAACTGGCCCTTCTTCACATACTTTTATCATATCATCTGCTGCAAAATGAATTGTTGCAGGATCATATAAATCTTTTTTTATTAAAGTTTTAGCTAATAGAGCTACATCTTTGACCGTTTTTCCAAACACTCCCATTGTATCAAGTTTGTCAGAAGTTTTTAACACACCACTTCTTGAAATTAATCCATATGATGGTTTGTATCCTACAACACCACAGTAAGAAGCTGGTCTAATAATTGATCCACCAGTTTGAGAACCAATGGATAAATGTGCCATGTGAGAGGCCACAACTGCAGCCGATCCGCTTGATGAACCTCCAGGTGTTCTTGAATAGTCATGAGGATTTTTTGTTTTGCTTGGATGTATATATGCTAATTCACAAGTCACGGTCTTTCCCATGATGATTGCACCCGCGTTCTTTAATAAGTTGACTATTTCTGAGTCTTGGGAACTAGACATCTTTTTTCTAAAAACTGTTCCACACTCTGTTGGCATATCATAAGTGCCAATAATATCTTTAATGGCAACAGGTAGGCCATGTAATGCTCCTAATGGTTTGCCAGATTTTCTATATTCGTCTGCTTCTTCTGCTTTTTCTAAAAGAATCTTCTTATCTAAAAATGCCCATGCTTGAACTTCTTTCTCAAACTTTTCAATCCTATTTATGTAAGCTTTACATAATTCCACTGAAGAAATATCACCAGATTTTAACTTTGATACCAATTCATTGGCGCTTAAAGATGCTGTATCTATCATTGTAAATTATTAGTTAGCGAATAAAGCATCGGGTAACCAAAGTGCAATACCTGGAAATAAATACATTAACACCATTGCAAAAATAACTATTCCCAAGAAAGGCATAATACCTCTGAATATATCCATAAGTTCAACATTTTTAGATTGAACACCTTTTAAATAATAAGCCGACATAGCCATGGGTGGTGTTAAAAAAGAAGTTTGTAAATTTAAAGCGATTAACATTGCAAAAAAATACGGGTTTACTCCAAAAAATTCAACTAATGGTAAAAAAATTGGAACAAAAATAATTAATATTTCTGTCCATTCCAAAGGCCATCCAAGTAAAAAAATTATAATTTGCGTAATAACTAAAAACTGCCACGGAGCAAGTTCCATAGATTTAAAGAAATGTTCAAATACTTCATGGCCACCTAAGTAAGAAAAAACAGAGGAAAACGTCCATGAACCTATAAACAACCACATTATCATTGCAGTAGTTTTTGCAGTTAGGAAAACTGACTCCTTAAAATTTTTCCATTTTAAAGTTTTATAGAAAAAAGATAAAACAATCGCACCAAATGCACCTACTCCTGCTGCTTCTGCAGGTGTTGCCAATCCTCCTAAAATTGTTCCAAGCACTAAAATAATAAGTGAAAAAAGAGGAAGAAACGAAACCAATACCTCTTTCATTATTTCTGCTCTTGGAGGTATTTCTTCCTCGGGTGGTTTAGGTGCTATTGATGGATTGAAATACGCTCTTGTAATAGCATAACCTATATATAATCCAGCCAATAACAAACCTGGAAATATTGCAGCGGCAAACAATCTTAAAGGTGAAAGCTGAGCAATTACTGAATAAACAATTAACATGATACTTGGTGGAATTAATATCCCGAGGCAACCTCCTGAACAAATAACTCCTGAGGCAAATTTTTTATCGTATCCAGCTTTAATCATCGCTGGCCAAGCCAATAAGCCCATTAATGTTACAACCGCTCCGATGATCCCTGTTGCTGTTGAAAAAAGTGCACAAGTAATTAAAGCTGCTACCGCCATTGACGCTGGCAATCTATGAGAAGCTAGTCTAATTGCGAAAAATAATCTAGAAACAATTCCTGCTCTCTCTACAAGATATCCCATAAATAAAAATAAGGGGACAGCTGTCAAAACAGTATTATCCATTACAGTATAAGTGTTTTGAACGAATAATTGAAAAATTCTGTTATCTAGAAGATGTTCCATTCTAGTTGGATCAAAATAAGCGTAATATCCAAATCCAACTCCCATTGCCATCAAAGTAAATGCAATAGGGAATCCAAGAAGCACTGCAAATAAAAATATCGACATCATTAAAATTGCAACTTCTGGATTCGTTAAACTAAATAACATCTTTTTGATCCTCGTCTTGTGAAGTTCTCATTAACATTTTTTCTGTTTCCTCTGCCACTACCATTCTAGCTGGCCAATGACCTGTTTGAATGCAAATAATTGATCTAAAAACTTCACTAATACCTTGAATGATCAAAAGAACACCTGCGGAAGGTATTAAAGCTTTTGCCATATAAATTTGAATTTGTGCTGGACTATTCCAACTTGTTTCTTTTATTTTCCATGCGAGAGCAGCATACTCGTAACCATAAAAGGCTAAAGCTATTACACCCGGAAAGAAAAAGATAAAATATAAAATTAAATCTATGTAACCTTGTGTTCTTGGTTTGAAAAGTCTGTAGATTACATCTCCCCTCACATGAGCTTCTGTAGATAAAGTGTAAGCTCCCGCCATCATAAATATTGCTCCATACATTTGTAAACTAAAATCAAAATTCCATAATGTGGGTGCATTAAAAGCATATGCCATTACTACTTCGTAACATGTTCCACCCATTAATATTACAATACACCAAGAAAATGCCTTTCCTACTGATGTGCTCAAATGATCTGCAAAGCTGATAAATACTCTCATAAAAATAAACTATTCTAAAATTTTATTCTTTTCCATAAAAAAAAGGGGGCTAAAAGCCCCCTTTTAAAATTATAAAAAAGCTAATTAAATTTTAACTTTTGCAATACTTCCGAACTCATTTTCATAAGCCAGCTTGTAATTTGGCTGATTCATCAGCAAGTATTTCATTACTCTTTTAGCGTACTTTTTCTGAGAATCTACAACTTTCTTAAAGAAAGGATCTTTCTTATTGAAATCACCTATTACTTTATCCCAACCTTTTAATTGTTGAGCTAAGATTTCATCAGATGTTTGATACACATTAACTTTATGTTGATTCATCAGTTTTGATAAATCAGCTGAGTATCTTACTAACGCTTTGAAGTAGTTGTCTGTATTCGCAGCATAAGCAGCATTTTTTAGAATAGCTTGGTGTTTAGGCGCTAAACCATTAAATGTTTTCTTATTAACTGGGATTTCAAACATCTCTTGAGATTGGTGGAAGCTTCCTAAGTGATAATGCTTAGAAACATCTTGCATACCAAATTGAGAGTCTGAAGTTGGGTTGTTAAACTCAGCTGCTTCAATCAAACCTGTTTTCATTGCAGGTTGGATTTCACCGCCTGGTAATTGTCTAACTACCATTCCCATTGCTGTTAATACGTTAGTCGCTAAACCAACTGTTCTGTACTTCATTCCTTTAACATCAGATACTTTAGTTACGTTCTTTTTGAACCAACCAAAAGGCTGAGCTGGCATTGGCATATGGAAGAAACCAATGTAATCGAAACCAACTTTTGCAAGTGTTTCGTTATATAGTTTTCTACCTCCACCGTACTCCATCCATCCCATAACTTCTTGAGATGACATTCCGTATGATGGACCAGTACCAAATAATGAAGCGGCTGCGTTTTTACCATACCAGTATGCAGTTACCCAGTGTCCCATATCTAGTACACCTGAACTTACTGCTTGACCTATTTCTCCAGTTTTTACAACTGAACCAACAGGTTGAAGATCAATTTTCAATTCTCCACCTGACATGTCGCTTACCATTTTTGCATAGTCGCCAGCCATTTCGAAGAATATATTTGCTCCTGAAGGCCAAGCGGCTTGCATCTTTAAAGTTTTCGGAGCACCGAATGCAATGTTTGGCATTGCAACTGTTGCTGCCGCTGCTGCACCTGTAACCGCAGCTACTTTAAAGAACTT
>QBYL01000004.1 GCA_003282835.1 Pelagibacteraceae bacterium AG-325-J13
TATTATCTAATTTAATATTTTCCAGATTTGGTATTTCATCTAGGTCACTAATCAAAATTAAGTCGTTTTCGTCTATATCATCAAATCCCTTAGTTAAATTTTCTCTTTGGAAATAGTCACGGGACATACCATTCAAAATTAATCTATCAGCTTTCTCTTTTTCTGTTTCATTATTTTTTACTTTTATTAAGTTTGAAGGTTTTTTATCAGTTACTACATAATTAATTTTATCTTTAAATTTTTTGAAATTATTAATATCGAATTTTAATTTTTTTGGAGTTCCATTATGGGTATATGTAGCTTCACTGATTACAAACTTTTTCACATATTTACTTAAAACATGAAGTCTAACGTCTAATAAAAGATCTTCATCAAAATACTGGAAGCAATCATAGATATTCATCTTATTTGAGTTATAATAAAATTTGTTATAAGTAAATGTAAATAGATAATGAAATGGTAAAAAAAATCATCATAACTGGCGGCCTAGGATATATTGGAACAGAACTTTGTAAAATTTATTCTGGTGTAAGCTGGCATCATAAAATAATTGTTATAGACAATAGATTTATCTCAGAACGGGTAAATCAAATTCGAAATTGGAACATGAATTTTCTTCACGGAGATATTTTAGACAAAGAGTTTGTAAAAAAAAATTTTCAGGACTGTGATATAGTTCATCATCTAGCAGGAATTACGGATGTACCAAGGACTAAAAGTGACACAACAAAAGAAAAAGATGAAAAAATCGAGCTAGTGGGTGTTCAAGGTACCCAAAATATATTGGATACAATTAGCGACGAATGTAAAATAATTTTTCCGTCAACCCATGTAATTTATGAGGGTATAGAAAATGTTAGAGAGGATATTAAAGAAGAAGAAAAATCAAAACCTGTTTTATCTTATTCTTCATCAAAAGCTATAAATGAGGAACAGCTTAAAAAATCAGGAAAAAATTATGTAATATTACGTCTAGGATCAGTTTATGGCTATTCAACAGACTCAACTCGTATAGACATAATGCCAAATCTTTTTTCAAAAATATCTTCTCAAAATGGAACGTTGAAATTATTTTCAGGAGGGAGACAATTAAAAAGTCTTGTTCCTTTAATAGATGTCGCTAGATGCTTTAAATTTATGGAAGAAAGAAACGATCTTTCCAAAGAAACATTTAATTTAACGAAAGATACACTAACAGTTAAAAAAGTTGCAGAAATTTGCAAAAAATATAGTCCTAACATCATCTTAAGAGAAACTAATGATGAGATACCTAATTTAGGATTTTCTTTATCCAATAAAAAGATTTTAAAAACAGGATTTAGCTTTTTATATAATTTAGATGAAAGTATTAAAGAGATGATAACGAAATGGTCTAAACAAAATTTTGTTAAAGATCTTGAATATGTAAAAAATGGTGAAAATATTTTTGAGGATAAAAGAGGTAAAATTAGTAACCATGAACTTACCGAGCCAATTAATTTAATTGGTTTAATAGATTCAAAAAAAGGTACTATAAGAGCTAACCATTATCATCCTCAACAAGAACAGAAATGTCTATTTACAAAAGGACAAATCATTGAAGTTTTTCAAGATTTAATAAATCATAATTCACCAAAAATAACTCAAGTTGTCAATGAAGGACAACTTTCAATAATCAAACCCAATGTTGCACATACTATGGTGTTCACAAAAGACACAACTTTTTTAAATTTAGTAAGAGGTGAAAGGGATCATGAAAATTATGGAATTACCCACACAATAAAACATGTTTTTGTAGATGAGGATGAAAAAAAATTACTTATGCAATGTTATAAGTTTGATTGTAGATCATGTGGTAATGTAAATCTTAAGAGAGTAGTTTCATTAGGATATCAACCATTAGCTAATAATTTATTAAAAAAGAAAGGTGAAAAACATGAGCTGTATCCTCTAGAAGTTAATTATTGTGACAAATGCCACAACTGTCAACTTTCTGTAGCAGTTGACCCAAAAAAAATGTTTTCGAATTACCTTTATACATCTTCAACATCTAAATCTTTTAGAAATCATTTTATTCTCGCTGCTAAAAAATATTCAAAAGAATTTAAACTTAATAAAAAAAAAGCTTTCATAATTGATATCGGAAGCAATGATGGAATTGCACTTAAGGCATTTTTGGATATGGGTTATAAAAATGTATTGGGAGTAGAACCTGCGAAGAATTTAGCAAAATTAGCAAATAAAAATAAAATCAAAACTTTTAATGGTTTCCTTGAGAAAAAAAATCTTAAAAAGATCAAAAAGAATGCAGATTTAATTTTAGCATCAAACGTTTTTGCGCATTCAGATAAATTAAAAGAAATGGCAGAGTGCATGTTCTCCTTACTAAAAAAAGATGGAACTATTGTAATAGAAGTTCAGTATTTATTGAACACTTTGAAAGACATGACTTTTGATAATATCTATCATGAGCATTATAATTACTGGTCTTTAACTTCTTTAATAAATTTCTTTAACCAGTTTGATGCTAAAATTTTTAAAGCTGAGACAATTGAAACACATGGTGGTTCTCTTCGAGTTTATATCAAAAAAAGTAAAAAGGTAAAGATAGATAAAAGCGTTAATAAAATTATAAAAAAAGAAAATGATTTTGGAATAAGAAGCTACAAAACCTATCAAAATTTCGGTGAAAAAATTTATAAAATAAGAGAAAATGTAATAAAAAATTTAAAAAAAATTAAAAACCAAAATAAAATCGTAATTGGATATGGTGCTCCAGCTAAAGCTACAACAGCTTTAAATTTTTTTGGGGTAACAAAAGAAATAGACTTTATTGTTGAAGACAATAAACTAAAACATGATAAATTTGTTCCAGGGGTTAATATTCAAATTAAAGATAAGTCTAAGATTAAAGATAAAAATAACACTATAGTTGTACTAGCTTGGAATTTTTTTAATGATATAAAAAAAAATAATTCTGATCTTTCTAAAAAATTTATTAATATAAAAGATTTAGAATAAATTAATAGAGATTATAAAAGAAATCTTGAATAATAACTATAATATTATTTATAGTCTCAAACAAATAATTAAAATATATTTCAAAATTTGGATATCTTGATATTATTTGATCCTCTATATTTATTAGTATTCCAAAAACTAATAAAATAAACGCAGAAAATACTATTAAATAATTGTAAAAACCAAAACTAACGGATGCAATTTTAGTAGGTTTTTTTTGAATTTTCTCTTCACCTAAATGTATGCCATGCTTCTTAGCTAAATACTCAGGTGAGTAAAGATCTGGTCCAGTTTTCTTTTTTGGTTTTTTTCTTTTAACGGCAACTATTTTATTAATTTTTTTTACGCTCGGTATTGATTTTTTTTTAACTTCATTACTTTTAATTTGGTTGTTTATTGGAAATTGCTTCCATTTATTTCCACATGAGCTACATTGAACTAACCTTCCTGAAGCACTTATAGCGTTATCAGGGACTACAAATTTTTTTTCACATGAATTACAGCTTAAAATCATATTTTATCAATATTACCGCTATTTATTAAAACTTAAATACTTTTCTTTATAAATTATTTATTGTATATGTCGATTTTATTTAATAGGGGCGGTTAGCTCAGTTGGTAGAGCATCTCGTTTACACCGAGAGGGTCATAGGTTCGAGTCCTTTACCGCCCACCATTAAATATCTGGGGGTGTAGCTCAGCTTGGTTAGAGCGCCTGCCTGTCACGCAGGAGGTCGCGGGTTCGAGTCCCGTCACTCCCGCCACTAGTTGATAATGATTTTCATCTAGCAATAAAAAACTATTAAATCGTTTATAAAGATTTAAAAAATGCTTCCTTCTGTCCTGTACACTTTGATGATAAATGCTATAAATATGAATCGTTAATATAAGAATCCTTAAACATTAAAGTATTAAGGTAGATATTAATTAAAAAAATGATTTATAACTTTTTAACCGAATACTTATCCATAATAATATTTTTATTTATTGCTTTATTTTTAAGCATGGGTTTTATATTAGCTAACTTCTTAGCTTCACCTTCTAATCCAGATCCAGAAAAACTATCTGCATACGAATGTGGGTTTGAAGCTTTTGACGACTCCAGAATGGAATTTGACGTAAGATTTTATCTAGTAGCAATACTTTTTATTATATTTGACTTAGAGATAGCTTTTCTGTTTCCTTGGGCAATTTCACTAGGTCATATCGGTGCTTTAGGTTTCTGGTCTATGATGCTTTTTCTGGCGATATTAACAATAGGCTTTATTTATGAATGGAAAAAAGGAGCATTGGAATGGGAATAAAAATAGGTTTTAATTCTGACAAACAGAAAAAAATACCAGATGAATTCAAAGACTTAGCTAAAGACTTTGCTGAAAAAGGATTTATTACCACATCTTCTGAAAATTTAATTAATTGGGCGCGTACAGGATCTTTGCATTGGATGACTTTTGGATTGGCTTGTTGTGCTGTAGAGATGATGCAAACTTCAATGCCAAGATATGACCTTGAAAGATTTGGAGCAGCTCCAAGAGCTTCACCTAGACAGTCAGATGTAATGATTGTTGCTGGAACATTGACAAATAAAATGGCACCAGCTTTAAGGAAAGTTTACGATCAAATGCCAGAACCTAGATATGTTGTTTCCATGGGAAGTTGCGCCAATGGAGGCGGTTATTATCATTATTCTTATTCTGTAGTAAGAGGGTGTGATAAAATTGTTCCAGTCGATATTTATGTTCCAGGATGTCCACCTTCAGCCGAAGCTTTATTATATGGAATTCTTCAGCTTCAAAAAAAAATTAGAAGAGAAGGGACTTTAAACAGATAATCTATGTTGGAAAATTTAAAAAAACTCGAAAAAAAAATTAATGGTGAGTTGGCTAGTAAAATTTCAAATTCACTTATTCAGTATGATGAATTAATTATTGAAGTTCAATGTGAAGATTTAATTCATGTGGTGCAATTTTTAAGATCAAATGAAAATTGTAAATTTAGACAATTAATAGATATTGCAGGTGTAGATTATCCTGAAGATGAAAAACGTTTTCATCTCATTTATCTGTTTTTATCTCACGAAAAAAATACTAGAATAAAATTAATTACAAAATTTAACATAGATCAAACAGTACAATCTTTAACTAAAATTTTTCCATCAGCAAATTGGATGGAGAGAGAAGTATTTGATATGTATGGTATTAAGTTTAAAAATCATCCAGATTTAAGAAGAATCCTTACCGATTATGGTTTTAAAGGCCATCCATTAAGAAAAGATTTTCCGATGACGGGATTTAATGAAGTTAGATATAGTGAAAAAGAAAAAAAGGTTATTTACGAGCCAGTAAAACTTGAACAAAATTATAGAAATTTTGATTTTGAAAGTCCATGGGAAGGAACAAATTATATTAAAGAAATAAAAAATTTAGAAAAAGATGACAAAAAAAACTAAAACGATGAGCTTAAATTTTGGACCGCAGCACCCTGCGGCCCATGGTGTTTTAAGATTAATACTAGAGCTAGATGGAGAAGTTGTTGAAAAAGCTGATCCGCATATAGGATTGCTTCATAGAGGCACAGAAAAGCTAATTGAGCAAAAAACTTACACTCAAGCTTTGCCTTATTTTGATAGATTGGACTATGTAGCTCCAATGAATCAAGAACATGCTTTTGCTTTAGCTGCTGAAAAATTATTAGAAGTCGAAGTGCCTATCAGAGCTAAGTATATTCGAGTGATATTCTGCGAAATAGGAAGAATTTTAAGTCATATACTAAATGTTACTACGCAAGCATTAGACGTTGGGGCATTAACACCGTCACTATGGGGTTTTGAGGAAAGAGAAACATTAATGACTTTTTATGAGAGAGCTTCAGGATCTAGACTTCATGCAAATTATTTTAGAACTGGAGGAGTTCACCAAGATATACCTTTAAAACTAGTAGAGGATATTGAAAAATTCTGCAGATCATTTCCAAAAATTATAGATGACCTAGAAGGATTATTAACAGAAAATAGAATTTTTAAACAGCGTAATGTAGACATCGGATTAGTTACAAAACAAGAAGCTTTAGATCATAGTTTCTCTGGTGTTATGTTAAGGGGATCAGGCGTACCATGGGATCTTAGAAGATCTCAACCATACGAAGTATATAAAGACTTAGATTTTAAAATTCCAATTGGAAAAAACGGAGACTGTTATGACCGATATCTTTGTAGAATAGAGGAAATGAGAGAAAGCGTTAAAATTATATTGCAATGTATTGAAAAATTACCCAAAGGACCTGTCAAGTCTATTGATGGAAAAATAACTCCTCCAAAAAGAGATGATCTTAAACAATCGATGGAAGCGTTAATTCATCACTTCAAACTTTTCACAGAAGGGTACAGGGTACCAGAAGGTAATGTTTATACTGCAGTCGAAGCACCTAAAGGAGAATTTGGTGTTTATTTAATATCAGATGGAAGCAATAAACCTTATAGATGTAAAATTAGAGCACCTGGTTTTTCTCATTTACAAGCAATGGATTATTTAATTCGTGGTCACATGTTAGCAGATGTACCAGCAGTACTAGGATCTCTAGACATAGTATTTGGTGAGGTAGATAGATGAGTTTAAAAAAAATTCATTCTGAGCAACCAAATGCATTTAAGTTTAATGATAAAAATTTAAAAATGGTTGAAGATATTCTTAGCAGGTATCCTGCCCAAAATAAAAAAAGTGCTGTGATGCCATTGCTTTATTTAGCACAAAAGCAAAATAAAAACTGGATCCCGTTAGCAGCGATGAAGTATATAGCAAAAATTTTAGCTATGCCTTATATCTCAGTTTATGAAATAGCGACTTTTTATACTATGTATAATTTAGCGCCTGTAGGAAAACATTTTATACAAGTTTGTACAACTACTCCATGTTTAATCCGAGGTGCGGATAAAATTGTAGATCTATGTAAAAAAAAAATCTCTTCTAAAGAAAATCAAATTTCATCTAATGGAAAATGTTCTTGGATGGAGGTAGAATGCTTAGGTGCTTGTGTAAGCGCTCCTATGATACAAGTTAACGATAATTATTATGAAGACTTAGATGAAAAAAATACTGTAGAAATATTAGACTCCTTATTAAATGATAATCCTTTAAAACCGGGTTCATATAGAGGCCGTAAAAATACATCACCTGAAAAAAAACAAGTTTTCAACGGAGAAAAACATGCTTAAAGAAGAAAATAAAATATTTAAAAACTTATATAATAAATTAGGTTGGGATTTAGACAATGCTCTTAAGAGGGATGATTGGAAACAAACTAAGGATATAATATTTAAGGGAAGAGAATGGATAATAAATGAGGTCAAATCATCTGAATTAAGAGGAAGAGGGGGAGCTGGTTTTTCAACTGGCTTAAAATGGTCCTTCGCTCCTAAAGAAGTTGGGTCTAGACCACATTATTTAGTTATAAACGCGGACGAGTCTGAACCTGGTACTTGCAAGGACAGGGATATTTTAAGATTCGAACCTCAAAAATTAATTGAGGGATGTTTAATAGCTGGTTACACAATTAATGCACATGTTTGCTATATCTATATAAGAGGAGAATATGTGAATGAAGGTAAGAGATTACAAGAAGCAATAAATCAAGCTTACGAAAAAAAATTTTTAGGCAAAAATGCATGTGGAACGGGATGGGATTTTGATATTCATATTCATTACGGTGCAGGAGCATATATCTGTGGTGAAGAAACTGCTCTTTTGGAAAGTATTGAGGGAAATAAAGGCCAACCTAGATTGAAACCTCCTTTTCCAGCATTAGTTGGTTTATATGGATCCCCAACAATAGTAAATAATGTTGAAACTATTGCAGTTATTCCGACTATACTTCGTAGAGGAGCTAAATGGTTTGCATCACTTGGTAAACCTAAAAATACTGGAACAAAAATATTTTGTATTTCCGGCAATGTCAATTCTCCGTGTAATGTGGAGGAAGAAATGGGTGTGCCATTAAAAGATTTGATAGAAGAACATGCGGGGGGAGTTATAGGTGGTTGGGATAACCTACAAGCAGTAATTCCTGGAGGATCATCGATGCCTTTACTTTCAAAAAAAATTTGCGATACAATCACTATGGATTTTGATTCTTTAATTGCAAATAAAAGTGGTTTAGGAACGGCTGGGATTGTAGTTATTAATAAACAGCAAGATATTGTTGCTTGTATGGCTAGGATAGCCAGATTCTACAAACATGAAAGCTGTGGTCAATGCACGCCTTGTAGAGAAGGTTCAGGGTGGATGTGGAGAATATTAGATAGAGTTGTTAAAAGAAAAGCAACTTTTAATGATATAGACTTACTTGATGATGTAACCAAACAAATAGAAGGCCATACTATTTGTGCTTTTGGGGAGGGTTCTGCATGGCCAGTTCAGGGTTTACTGAGACATTTTAGAAAAGAAATTGAAAGCAGATGTAGAGAAGAACCACTTATAAAGAAAAAAATAGAGAATCCTTATTTAGTTGACCAACATTTATTAGAGAACAAAAATGCCTAAGATTACAATTAACGGAAAAGAAATTGAATTTGAAAACGGAATGACAGTATTGCAAGCCTGTGAATTAGCAGATGTTGAGATACCAAGGTTTTGTTATCATGAAAAATTATCGATAGCAGGAAATTGTAGAATGTGTTTAGTTGAGATGGAAAAATCTGCGAAGCCAATAGCTTCATGTGCAATGCCAGCCTCTGAAGGCATGATAATAAAAACAAATACAACATTTGTTGAAAAAGCTCGTAAAGGAGTTATGGAATTTTTGTTAGCAAATCATCCTTTAGATTGTCCAGTGTGTGATCAAGGCGGTGAATGTGATTTACAGGATCAATCTTTATATTATGGAGTAGATAAATCTAGATTTGTAGAGAATAAAAGAAATGTTAAAGAAAAATACATGGGACCCTTGATTAAGACTCAAATGACAAGATGTATTCACTGTACTAGATGTGTAAGATTTGCAACCGAAGTTGCAGGTGTGCCAGAAATCGGCGCTATAGGAAGAGGCGAAGACATGGAAATCACTACTTATTTAGAAAAATCCATGGAGTCCGAACTATCTGCAAACGTAATAGATCTATGTCCTGTTGGAGCATTAACGTCAAAACCATATGCTTTTGAAGCTAGACCATGGGAACTTAAAAAAACGGAAAGTATTGATGTTATGGATGCAGTGGGATCTAACATACGAGTTGATACTTATAATTGGGAAGTAAAAAGAATATTACCAAGATTGAATAACGATATCAACGAAGAATGGATATCAGATAAAACCAGATATTCATGTGATGGTCTGTTAAAACAAAGGCTAGATGTTCCATATATTAAAAAAGATAATAAATTTGTTAAGTCAACTTGGGAAGAAGCCATTAATATTATATGTGAAAAACTTCAAAGTGCAGATATAAATAAAATTGCTGGACATGTTGGTGACATGATTAGTATGGAAGCCGCCCTTGGTTTTAAAAAACTTTTTAATGTATTAAATAGTAAAAATTTAGAATTTAGAGAAAAAAAAACCTATCTTAACTCAAAAGAAAAAATTAATTATATATTTAACTCTTCAATTAAAGGCATAGAAGATTCTGACTTAATATTATTAATTGGTACAAATCCAAGATATGAAGCTACTATGCTTAATGCTAGAATAAGAAAAGCTTATTCACAAAAAAAAACACCAATTTTCTCTATCGGTAATCCTGGCGATTTAACATATGACTATAAAATTATTGGAAATAAAACAGATGATATAAAAGATTTAATTAATGAAAAGAGTGAAATTTCTAAAAAAATTTTATCATCAAAAAAACCTGTGTTAATTATTGGAGAATCTGCTTTAGAGCTTAAAAGTGGTAAATATATTTTTGAAGAAGTTAAAAAGTTTTTAATTAAAAATAATTTTATCACCGATGAATGGAATGCATTAAACGTATTAGCTCAAAATGCGTCGACAGTTGGACTTATTGACTTAAAGATTCTCCCAAATGAAAAAGATGATTTTGGTTTTTTCAATATGTTGGAAAAAAATGAATTTGAATTTTTATATCTACTTGGATCAGATAATTTACAAATAAATAAAAATAACGAATTTATTGTATATCAAGGTAGTCATGGAGATAGAGGTGCTGAAATCGCTGATATTATTTTGCCAAGTGCCACTTATACAGAACAAAACGGTTTATATGAAAACCTAGAGGGTAGAGTACAAGAATGTAAGAAAGCGTCCTACCCTATTGGTGAAGCGAAAGAGGACTGGAAGATCTTTAACTTAATAATTAAAAAATTAGGTAAAAAGGATGATTTTATAAATTTTGAGAATTTAAGAAAAGAGTCTTTGTCTTTAGTAAAAAATTTTTCAGAAATTAATTCACTACCAAAATTTAACATTACAAAAAACGAAAATCATACCGTTGAATTTGTCAGCGAAAACGTAAAAATTAAAGATATAAACTATTATTTCTCAAACTCTATCTCTCGAGCATCTAAAACAATGAGTGAATGCCGACAAATAAGACAAAAAATTAAAAAAACAGGAACAGATAATTAATGATCGAATATTTGCAAATTTTATCTCAAGAAGTTTATAAAATTTTATTTTTACTTGTTCCAATATTAGTTTCAGTAGCCATGATAGTTTGGTTAGATAGAAGAGTTTGGGGTTTGGTGCAAAAAAGGAAAGGTCCAAATGTAGTTGGCCCTTTTGGACTTTTTCAAACAATTGCAGATGCATTAAAGTATATTTTTAAAGAAATAATAATACCAGCAAGCGCAAATAAAACTGTTTTTATATTAGCTCCAATCATAACAATGACACTAGCTTTAGTAGCTTGGGCAGTTATTCCGATGGGTGAACAACTTGTGCTATCAGATATTAACGTTGGTATTTTGTATCTATTTGCTGTTTCATCTTTAGGTGTGTATGGAATAATAATGGGAGGATGGGCATCTAACTCAAAATATCCTTTTTTAGGAGCAATAAGATCAGCTGCACAAATGGTTTCATACGAAGTTTCAATTGGTATAATTATTATAAATGTTCTTCTATGTGTAGGGTCTTTAAATTTAACCGATATCGTTTTAGCTCAAAAAAACATGTGGTACATAATCCCTCTATTTCCAATGTTTGTAATTTTTTTTATCTCTGCTTTAGCGGAGACCAATAGACCACCATTTGATTTACCTGAAGCAGAAGCGGAACTTGTAGCTGGTTACCAAACTGAGTATTCTGGAATGATGTATGCTATGTTTTGGTTAGGAGAATATGCGAACATTTTGTTAATGTGTGCTATGGGTACAATTCTTTTTCTTGGAGGATGGTTACCTATTATAGATATTTATCCTTTAAATTTATTGCCCTCACCTATTTGGATGATATTGAAAATACTTTTTTTATTTTTTTTAATTGCACTTATCAAAGCTATAGTTCCAAGATACAGATATGATCAACTAATGAGACTAGGATGGAAAATATTTTTACCTTTTTCATTAGTATATTTAGTTTTAACTGCAAGTTTTTTATTTTATTTCGATAAACTTCCTAAAGGTAATTTATAATGGATTTTACAAGAATTTTTAAAACAGTTTTTCTAACAGAATTTGTTAAAGGATTGTTCATGGCTATTAAAGAACTTTTTAGAAAGTCTAAAACAATTAATTACCCTTTTGAAAAAGGATCGATAAGTCCGCGAATGCGAGGAGAACATGCGTTAAGAAGATATCCAAATGGTGAAGAAAGATGTATTGCATGTAAATTATGTGAAGCTGTCTGTCCCGCTCAAGCAATTACTATAGAGTCAAAAGAGAGATCTGATGGAAGTAGAAAAACTACAAGATATGATATTGATATGTTAAAATGTATTTATTGTGGCTTGTGCCAAGAGTCCTGCCCAGTAGATGCAATTGTTCAAGGGCCAAATTTTGAATTTGCAACAGAAACGAGAGAAGAACTTTACTATAATAAACAAAAACTCCTAGATAATGGTGATAGGTGGGAGTCAGTTCTAGCAAAAAATATTAAACTGGATAAACCTTATAGATAAATGCTAATTCACTCATTTTTCTTTTATTTTTTTTCAATAATAGCAATTTTTTCCTCTTTAATGGTAATTACATCAAGGAGCACTGTTAATTCTGTATTTTTTTTAATTTTAGATTTTATTTCAGTAGGATGCTTATTCATAATGGTGGGAGCTGAATTTTTAGGAATGATTATACTTATTGTATATGTAGGTGCTGTGGCAGTATTGTTCTTATTTGTAGTCATGATGCTCAATGTAGCTGAGCAAAAACAATCTTGGTTTATAGGAAAAAAATCAACACACATCCCGACTGGACTTATTGTAAGTGTGTTAATTTTTTTAGAATTATTGGTAGTTGTAGGCGGATGGAAATACAAAGACAATTTGATGTCTAGCAGCACATTACAGATTTCTAACATTTCTAACACACATCAACTTGGATTAGTAATGTACACTGACTATATTTTATACTTTCAATTAGCTGGAATGATACTTTTATTGTCAATGATTGGGGCAATATTACTTACATACAGAGAGAGGTCTGGTGTAAAAAAACAAAGTTATTTAAAACAAATTTCTAGAAATCCATCATCGTCAGTTGAATTAAAAGAAGTTGAGTCAAATAAAGGAATTAAAATTGATGATTGAAATAAGTTTAGGTCATTACTTATCATTAGGAGCAATAATTTTCTTTTTAGGTGTAGTAGGAATTTTTTTAAATAGAAAGAACGTTATTGTAATTTTAATGTCTATTGAATTAATTCTTCTTGCAGTAAATATAAATTTGATTTCGTTCTCGATTTTTTCAGGCAATGTAGTTGGGCAGATTTTTACAATGCTTACTTTGACTGTTGCAGCAGCAGAAGCAGCGATTGGTTTAGCAATTATTGTAATTTACTATAGAAATAAGGGCTCTATCAGAGTTGAAGACATCCATGGAATGAAAGGTTAAATGGCATACGCAATAGTTTTTCTTCCTCTTGCAGGAGCTTTAATTGGCTATCTAGGCAAAAACTTAATAAAAAATTTTGCAGAGATTACAACAAGTTTTTTTGTAGTAATGTCAGCTATCTTTTCAATAATAGTATTTTGGAAAGGGATTCAAAATAGTGAATACGAGAATTATTTAATTTTTGAATGGATCAGTTCTGGGAATTTTGTTGCTAATTGGTCGATAAATATTGATCCTTTAAGTTCAGTGATGCTAATAGTAATTACTTTCATCTCAGCACTTGTACATATCTATTCAATTGGATACATGAGCCATGATCCTCATAAACCTAGATTTATGTCATATCTTTCTTTATTCACCTTTTCTATGCTTAGTTTAGTTGTCTCAGATAATTTTCTACAACTATTCTTTGGGTGGGAAGGCGTAGGATTGTGTTCATATTTATTAATAGGTTTTTGGTATAAAAAAGAAACTGCCAACGATGCAGCAATTAAAGCATTTATAGTTAATAGAGTAGGTGATTTTGGTTTGGCAGTTGGTATATTTCTAATCTTTTTTTATTTTGGAACAATAAATTTTAATGAGATCTTCCGACTTGTTCCTCAACTATCTGAAAAACAGTTAATATTTTTAGGCTTTGATTTTAATTTAATAACTTTAATTTGTTTATTTTTATTTATTGGTGCCATGGGTAAATCTGCACAATTTTTATTACACACGTGGCTTCCTGATGCAATGGAGGGCCCAACTCCTGTCTCTGCATTAATTCATGCTGCTACCATGGTTACTGCTGGGGTATTTTTAGTTGTAAAGTGCTCGCCAATTTTTGAATATTCAAAAGTTGCATTAAATATGGTTACAATTGTGGGAATGGTAACTGCAATTTTTGCTGCCTCGGTAGCATTAGTTCAAAATGACATTAAAAAAATTGTAGCTTATTCAACATGTAGCCAATTAGGATACATGTTTTTTGCTGCAGGAATAGGCGCCTACCATGTGGCCATGTTTCACTTATTTACCCATGCTTTCTTTAAAGCTTTATTATTTTTAGGTGCCGGTTCAGTAATTCATGCGTTTAATGATGAACAAGATATTAGGAATATGGGTGGAATTAGAAAAAAACTACCATTTACTTATGTTGCAATGTTAATTGGAACTTTAGCTTTGACTGGGTTTCCTTTTCTATCAGGTTTTTACTCAAAAGATGCGATTATAGAATTTTCTTATTTAAGTGAAGCATCATTTAGTAATTATGCAGTTTTCATTGGAGTATTTACGGCTTTTTTAACAGCTATTTACTCATGGAGACTTTTTTTTAAAACATTTCATGGGACGTATAATAATAAAAAAGTACCTATTGAAAAAACTCATGAGTCACCAATTATAATGCTGTTCCCATTATTTTTATTAAGTATTGGTGCAATATTAGCTGGATTTTTATTTAAAGAAACATTTATAGGTCATCTTAACGCTGATTTTTGGCAATCATCAATATTGTTTCTTGATGAGATTAAACATGAAAGAGTCCCTATCTGGTTACTATATTTAACACCTGTATTAGTCATAATTTCAATCCCTATTTCTTTTTATTATTTTGTTTTAAACCCAAATATTTTAGAGAGTATAAAAAAGACAAACTTTCCTTTCTATAACTTTTTATTAAATAAGTGGTACATAGATGAAATTTATGAAACAATTTTCGTCAAACCAGCAAAAAGAATTGGATCATTTTTTTGGAAAAAAGGAGATATAGGTACCATAGATAGATTTGGACCTGATGGTATTTCAAAGTTAGTTAAGATGATATCTAGCAAAGCAGGACGTTTTCAAACTGGCTTTATATACGATTATGCATTTGTGATGTTAATTGGTCTCTCCATATTATTAACTTATCTAATTTTGACATAAAATGAACTTTCCAATTTTATCTACTTTAATTTTTTTGCCACTAGTAAGTTCTTTTTTTATTTTTTTATCTAAAAATGAAAATAATAATTCATCAATTTATGTTTCACTTTTTAGTAGTATAGCTACTTTTCTGCTATCCTTATTTTTGTGGTATTCAATGGATTTAGATGTACCAGATTTTCAGTTTGTTGAAGAACAATCTTGGATTAACGATTTTATAAAATTTAAATTAGGTATCGATGGAATTTCGATATTATTTATTTTACTTACTGCATTTATAACGCCCTTATGCATTTTATCTTGCATAAACAGTATCAAAGAGAGACTTAAGGAATTTTTAATTGCAATTTTAGTTTTAGAAACTTTAATGATAGGTGTCTTTTGTTCACTTGATCTAGTAATTTTTTATTTATTTTTTGAAGCTGGTTTAATACCAATGTTTATTATAATTGGTGTTTGGGGAGGTCCTAAAAAAGTTTACTCAGCATTTAAATTTTTCCTATTTACACTTTTAGGTTCAGTGCTTATGTTAGTAGCAATAATCGCAATTTATTGGATAACAGGAACAACAGATATAACTCAAATTTATGAAATCAAAATTCCTAAAGAGTATCAAAATTTGTTATGGTTAGCTTTTTTTAGTTCTTTTGCTGTAAAAACTCCAATGTGGCCAGTACACACATGGTTACCCGATGCTCATGTAGAAGCTCCAACAGCTGGTTCAGTTATTTTAGCTGCTATACTTTTAAAAATGGCTGGATATGGTTTTATAAGATTTTCTATTCCAATGTTTCCCCTAGGATCAGAATTTTTTACGCCTTTGGTATTTTCGCTAAGTATAGTAGCAATAATTTACACATCATTAGTTGCATTAATGCAAGACGATATGAAAAAACTAATTGCTTACTCGTCAGTTGCTCATATGGGTTATGTCACATTAGGAATAT
Organism: Pelagibacteraceae bacterium AG-325-J13; assembly: GCA_003282835.1. Lineage (GTDB taxonomy): Bacteria > Pseudomonadota > Alphaproteobacteria > Pelagibacterales > Pelagibacteraceae > Pelagilacustribacter. The sequence goes on from QBYL01000004.1 coordinate 15,857, forward strand.
TCACTTTAACAAAGCAAGGAATTGAAGGGAGTATTTTTCAAATGATAAGTCATGGACTAATTTCTGCAGCATTATTTTTATGTGTAGGAGTAGTTTATGACAGATTACATTCTAGATTAATCAATAGTTATGGCGGATTGGTCTCATATCTACCTAAGTATTCAATATTTTTCGTAGTTTTTGCTTTAGCAGCTCTTGGCTTACCAGGAACTACAGGTTTTTTAGGTGAATTTTTAGTTTTAGTTGGAAGTTTTCAAAAAAATTATTTAGTAGCAATTTTAGCTACATTTGGCGTTGTGCTAGGGGCAGCCTATATGCTGTGGATGACAAAAAGAGTGATATTTGGAGATGTAAAAAATGAGCAGATAAAAAGTTTAAAAGACACAAATAAACTGGAAAATTTGATGTTAATCTCTCTAGCTTTTTTAATTATCTTTTTTGGATTTTATCCTGCTCCACTTATTGAAACACTTAATGCGCCCGTAGATAATCTAATAAATAATTATGAGCAAGCGATTAACACCACTAATTTAGTAAATAATGATCAGTAATTTAAACATATTACTACCTGAAATTTTTTTAACTTTATCAATTTTTTCAATTTTAATGATAGGTGTATTCACAAAAAGAAGTTTTAACTTAGTTTTTAATTTATCTTCTGTAATATTGATAATTACAATTTTTATTATTTTAAATTCTCCAACTGATGAAACTAAGATTTTTCTTGAGAGTTTTATTAGAGATACCTTTTCAAGTTTTTTTAAAGTCTTAATATTAATTGCAAGCTTATTTGTACTTAATTCATCAAAAAATTTTATTGTGGATAATAAAGTTAACAAATTTGAATATCCAATAATCATTTTAATTTCAATTCTAGGAATGTTTTTTATGTTGAGTTCAAATGATCTTATTTTATTTTATTTAGGTTTAGAATTACAATCATTGTCTTTATATATATTGGCATCAATTGATCGAGACAATTTGAGATCCTCAGAGTCAGGCATAAAATATTTTGTACTAAGCGCATTATCATCAGGTTTATTATTATACGGATGTTCGTTGTTATATGGTTTTACTGGCACTACAAATTTCGATTTAATAGCAAATGAATTAACTAAAGATAATACAGGCGCAATATTTGCAATGGTGTTTATTTTAGTAGGATTGGCATTTAAAATATCTGCAGTTCCATTTCATATGTGGACACCAGATGTTTATGAAGGAGCACCAACTTCAATAACTAGTTATTTTGCTGTAGTTCCAAAAGTTGTCGGTTTAGCACTACTAATTAAATTTATGGAAATTCCATTTAAGAATATTCTTGTGGAGTGGCAAATTATCTTAATTTTTATTTCCATTGCCTCAATGATGCTTGGAGCTGTAGCGGCTATAGTACAAAAAAATTTAAAAAGACTTTTAGCTTATAGTTCTATTGGGCATATTGGATATGCTTTAGCAGGCGTAGCAACAGGTGCAATACCAGGTTTCGAAAGTGCAACAATTTATATAACAATTTATGTTGTTATGAATATCGGTGCTTTTTCTTGCTTATATTTGATGAAAAAAAATGGAGAATACAAAGAAAATATTTCAGATCTTTCAGGTATTTCAAAAAAAAATCCTGTTTTAGCTTTTGCTTTATTAATAATTTTATTTTCTTTAGCAGGAATACCGCCGTTGGGTGGTTTTTTTGCAAAGTTTTATGTGTTTACTTCGGTGATACAACAAGAAATGTACACTCTAGCAATTATTGGGTTGCTCACAACAGTAATATCAGCTTTTTATTATTTAAGAATTATAAAAACAATTTATTTTGATGATAGCGTCATAACTTTTGATGAAGTTAAAAACAAAACAGCACAAATAACCATTCTATTAAGTTGCGGAATATTGTTAAGTTTTTTTCTTTACCCTTCATTTTTAAATGAAATTGTAAATTCTTTATTTATTAATTAATGAAAATAAAGTTTATAAAATTTAAAACAGTAAAAAGCACAAATGATGTAGCAATAAGATTAATCAAAAAAGAAAATTTTAAACCGACATTGGTGTTGTCAGAAAATCAAATAAAAGGCAGGGGAACAATGGGAAAAAAATGGGTTTCTCAAAAAGGAAATCTGTTTATAACGATTTTTTTTAAAATTAATCAAAAAAAAATAAATTTTAGACAATATGCTATACTTAATGCTTATATTTTGAAAAGCATCATTAAGAAATTGGTACCCAAAAATATTACTATTAAATGGCCCAATGATCTCTTATATAAAAAACAACATAAGATTTGTGGAATTTTACAAGAAGTTGTAAGTTTTAAAAATTATGATTTTTTAATAATAGGAATAGGTTTAAATACAAACTTTTCACCTAGAAAGAAAGGTTTAAAAGCAGTTTCGTTACAAAGTATAATTTCCAAAAAAATTGATAATACTAAAATTGCTATAAATATTAAAAAACAATATGAAATTTTTTTAGATAATGTTGAAAAACTTTCATATATCAATATAAAAAAAAGATATTGTAAATGACTTATATAATTGGTGATATTGGAAATACATCTACTAAAATTTGTTTTTTTAATTCAAAATTTAAAAAAATTAGGAATATTAATATAGAAACTGATAAAATTTATAATAGAGAATTTAAAAAAAAAATTTTAATAAATTTTTTGAAAAAAAATATAAACTCAAAAATTTTGTTTTCAAGCGTTGTTCCACTAGCGTTTAAAAAGATTAAAAATTATCTTAAGAATTCAAATTTAAAATTAATTGAAGTAAAGCAATTAAATTTAAAGAAAATTATAAAGATAAATTTAAAGAACTATAATCAAATTGGCTCTGATAGAATTGTTAATGCAATAGGTGTAAAAAATCTTAAAAATTGTCTTGTATTAGATTTCGGCACTGCCACTACTTTCGATATAATTAGAAATGGCAAATATGAAGGTGGCGTTATTGCTCCTGGTATAAAAATCTCTATTGCAAATTTAAAAAATTCTACAGCTTTGTTACCTTCTTTTAAATTAAAGAAAGTTAAAAAGATTTATGGTAAAAATACTAAAGAAGCATTAAATACTGGTTTTTTTTGGGGATATGAAGGTTTAATTAACAACATAATAAGTAAAATTTTTTCTTCAGGAAAAGTAAAATATAAAATTGTTTTAACTGGAGGATATGCCAAACTTTTCAAAAATATAATAAAGAAAAAAACTATTGTAGACCAAGATATTACTATTAAAGGATTAGTAAAAGTTTATAAGGAACTTGTATGAATAAAAACGAACTTTATTTTTGTCCATTAGGTGGTTCAGGTGAAATAGGAATGAATATGAATTTATATGCCTACGGAAATGAAAGTAATAAAAAATGGATTATAGTTGATATGGGAGTTTCATTCGCTGATGATAGCGTACCTGGAATCGATTTAATAATTCCAGATGCTGGTTTCATAATTGATAAAAAAGATGACTTACTTGGTATAGTTCTTACACATGCTCATGAAGATCATATCGGATCAGTTGCACACATATGGCCAAGCTTAAAATGCAAGATTTATGCTACCCCCTTTACAGCAGCTTTATTGGTTGAAAAATTTAAGGAGAAAAAGATTGATGTAACTAATTATCTTAATGTTGTCCCTTTAAATAGCAAAATTAAACTTGGTAACTTTGAAATTGATTTTATAACTCTGACACATTCAATATTGGAGCCTAACGGCCTAAGTATAAAAACTCCTTTAGGAACAATTCTTCATACAGGTGACTGGAAAATAGATCCAAACCCGCTAATTGGAAGTAGAATTGATGAGGAAAAATTAAAAAAAATTGGTAATGACGGAGTTTCAGCGATGATATGTGACTCAACAAATATTTTTAGCCCCGGAAGAGCAGGATCAGAATCACAAGTTAGAGATAGTTTATTAAGAATTATGGAAATTAAAACTAAAAGAATACTTGTAACTTCCTTTGCATCAAATGTAGCAAGAATGGAAACTATTTTTTATTGTGCAAAAAAAACAGGTAGAAACATATGCTTAGTTGGAAGATCAATGCAACGCATATATAAAGCAGCAAAAAAGTGTGGATATTTGAAAGATTTGATTGAACCACTGGAACCTAAAGATGCAAAAAAAGTTTCAAAAAACAAAATTTTATATTTAGCAACAGGTAGTCAAGGAGAGCCTATGGGTGCTATGAATAGAATAATAAACGGCATTCATCCAGAAGTATTTTTGGAAGAGGGAGATTGTGTAATTTTTTCTTCTAAGATTATTCCAGGCAATGAAAAAAAATTATATCATTTACAAAATCTTATTGTAAAAAATAAAATGGAAATCATTAGCGAGGAAAACGCATTTGTGCATGTTTCAGGGCATCCAAATAGAGATGATTTAAAAGATATGTATAAATGGGTTAAACCAAAATGCATAATTCCAGTTCATGGTGAGCACAGACACATGGTTGAGCATGTATCTTTTGCAAAAGAGATGCAAGTACCTAAAACTCTTTTAATTGAAAATGGTGATATAATTAAAATTTTGCCTGGAAACAATCCTCAGATTGTCGATAAAGCTCCATCGGGAAAAATTTATTTAGACGGCAATATAAATGTAAATACTGAGTCTCAATCTATAAAAGATAGAAAGAATTTGTCAATTAACGGGTATTTAGAAATAACTTTAATATTTGCAAATAACGGTAAAATAAAAAAACCAATTATTTCTTATAAAGGTATACCAGAAAGCGAGCAAAGTGAACCTTTAGTATTTGATATGGAAGATGAGATTTTAAATATTTGTAGAACTTTTTCAGTTGAAAATAAGAGACAACAAAAAAATTTGATTGAAACAATTAAACAAAATTGCAGAAGAATAGTTAAAGAGAAAACTGGAAAAAAACCGTTTACTAATATCAACATCGCAAGAATATAATGGGTTTAACAGGTTCTATTATTGTGTATGTTTTGATTTGGTGGGTCATTTTTTTTTCTGTATTACCTTTTGGTGTACAGTCAAATAAGGAAGTTTTTAAAGAAAAAATTGAAGGAATTGACCCTGGAGCACCAAAAAATCCAAAAATAGCTAAAAAATTTTTAATAACTACTTTAATTACTTCATTAATTTTTTTAGTGATATATTATCTTGTTAATATCAATGTTTTAAACTTAAGAGAATATTTACAATAATGCATCTTTCAAAATTATTTATTCCACTAACAAAAGATTTGCCTGCTGAAGCTAAAATTAAATCACATCAACTAATGTTAAGAACAGGTATGATTAAGCAGTCATCTGCTGGAATATATTCTTGGCTTCCATTAGGGTATAAAATAATGAAAAAAATTGAGCAAATTGTGAGAGAAGAGCAAGATATAATTGGCGCTCAAGAAATGTTGATGCCTACAATACAGTCTGCAGAAATTTGGAAAGAGAGTGGTCGGTATAACGACTATGGAGAAGAAATGTTAAGAATTAAAGATCGTCAGGGACGAGAAATGCTTTACGGCCCAACTAATGAAGAGCTCATTACAGATATCTTTAGATCAAGTGTTAAGTCATATAAATCACTTCCGCAGCTTTTATATCATATTCAGTGGAAATTTAGAGATGAAATTAGACCGAGATTTGGAGTTATGAGATGTAAAGAATTTTATATGAAGGATTCTTATTCTTTTGATTTATCAGATGAGGAAGCAAAAAAATCGTATAATAAAATTTTTTACTCTTATTTAAAAACATTTCAAAGATTAGGTTTAAAAGCAATCCCTATGTCAGCTGATACAGGTCCGATTGGTGGTGATTTATCTCATGAGTTTATAATCTTAGCTGAAACTGGTGAAAGCCAAATTTTTGCAGATAAACGTATTTTTGAAATTAATCTTAATAATTACGATTTAACTGAAGGATCCTTAAAAAAAATGAGAGAGGATTTTACTAACATCTACGCAGTAACTGATGACAAATATAATGAAAAAGAATTTAAAGAAAAAGTGAGTAAAGAAAATCAAATAATCACAAAAGGTATTGAAGTAGGTCATATTTTTTATTTTGGAGACAAATATTCAAAACCAATGAATTGCTTGATCGACGATAAAAACGGCAAAAAGACAACCGTTAAAATGGGATCTTATGGTATAGGTGTTTCAAGATTAGTCGGTGCCACGATAGAAGCTAACTATAATAATGAAGTAATGAAATGGCCTAAATCTATAGCGCCATTTGATGCAGTAATTATACCAAGCTTTAACAAAAATAACCAAGAATACTTAAAAAAAGCACATAAGATATATGAAGATTTAAAAAATCAAAATATTGACGTATTGTTAGATGATGTTGATGAGAGTATGTCAAATAAATTTAAAAAACACGACTTAATCGGAGTACCTTATCAAATAATTGTTGGATCTAAATCTGATAACAATAATTTTGAATTTAAGGAACTTAATTCAGATAGCAAAATGTTAAATTTTGAGAACATTAAGTCAGAACTAAAAAAATTAAATTGTTTACCCAAGCAGAAAGATTAATTTCATTAAGAAATTTACGTCCAAAGAAAAAGGAGGGATTTTTAAAAGTAATCTCCATTTTTTCATTTTTGGGAATCATGCTAGGTGTCTCAATTTTGATAATTGTAATGTCTGTAATGAATGGTTTTAAAACAGAGTTAACAAAAAAAATTTTAGGTTTAAACCCTCATATTATTGTTGAGTCTAATGGATATAAAATTGATGATAAGTTTATTAACGAACTTAAAAACACAATTAAGAATATTGAAATTTCTAAAACATTTTCTGGCGAAGGAGTAGTAATAGGAAACGGCAATGCTAAAGGGGTAATTTTAAAAGGTTTAGATGTAAATAATAATAAAGATTTTAAGTTTTTAAAACATAGTAATAAAAATAATATAACAAAGATTGAGGAAGGTGAAGTATATGTAGGTGCTGAATTAGCTTTTAATTTAAATTTAGAAATTGGAGATAAGATAAACTTAATGTCATCAGTGTTTATTGCAACACCATTTGGAGGTTTTCCAAAGCAAGAAGCTTATACTATAGCAGGAGTTTTCAATACAGGATTTTATGAATTTGATCAAAATTTTATATTTTTAAATTTAAAAGATTCTTTAAACATTTTTGAAAAAGAGGAAGATGATAAAAATATAGAAATTTTTTTAAAAGATCCTTTAATGGCTGATACTTTAAAAACAAAAATACAAAAAATTAATCAAAATTATTTTGTATATTCTTGGTCAGAACTTAATCGATCCTTTTTTAATGCTCTTAAGGTAGAAAGAAATGTTATGTTTATCATTTTGACTTTAATTGTAATTGTAGCTGCTTTTAATATAATTTCAGGACTTACAATTTTGATTAAAAACAAAACAAAAGAAATAGCAATTTTGAAGACGTTAGGTTTAAGTAATTATTCAATAAAGAAAACATTTTTTTTGACTGGTTTTGTTATTGGTTTTTTTGCAACTATTTCAGGAATATTATTAGGAGTTATATTTAGTTTGAATATTGAAAAAGTTCGGTTCTTTTTATCGAAATTTTTAAAATTTGAACTATTTCCTTCAGATGTTTATTTTTTAGAACAATTACCCAGTGAATTAAATCCTAATTCTATTATTTTGATATTAATTTTTTCATTAGTTGTTTCTGCAATTGCATCTTATATACCAGCTTCAAGTATCTCAAAAATGAAAACATTTAGAGCTTTAAAATATGACTAAACATATTTTACAAATTAAAAATTTATCTAAGAAGTATAAGCACAAAGAGAATTATATTGACCTTTTTAAAAACGTAAATCTTAAGATAGGAAAAGGTAGTCTTATAGCTCTGACAGGTCCTTCAGGATCAGGCAAGTCATCATTTTTACATATACTTGCTTTATTAGATGACCCCACCAATGGAAAAATAATTATTAATAACAATGAAACTAAAGACTTAAAAGATATTGAAAAAGATAATTTGAGAAGCAAGAATATTTCGATCATCTTTCAAGATAATAATTTACTGTCTGATTTTACAGCTATTGAAAACGTAATGATGCCACTCATAATTAAAGGTGAAAAGATTTCTTTAATCGTAAAAAAAGCAAAAGAAATTTTAAAACAAGTCGATATTTTGAATAGAATAAATCATTTTCCAAATGAATTATCGGGTGGAGAACAACAAAGAGTTGCTATAGCAAGGGCAATAATAGCAGATACAGATCTAATTTTAGCCGATGAGCCTACTGGAAATTTAGATTACAAAACTTCACTAAATATTTTTTCTTATTTTTTAAAACTAAAAAAAATGAATAAAACAGTAATCTTTGCAACTCATAATAGAGAACTTGCTAACATGGCAGATTACAAGTTGAGTATTTCCAAGGGTGATATAAAACGAGCTAATGCTCGCATCAAATAAAAGTTTTAATAATATCAAGGTTCATTCACAATACTCAATATGTGAAGGAGCTATCAAGATTGATGATCTAGCAGACTTTTGTAAAAAAAATAAAATTAAATCAATAGGTTTAGCAGATAGTTATAATTTATGTGGCGCTCTTGAATTTTCTGAAAAGATTAGTAAAGCTGGAACACAACCTATCATAGGAACTCAAATAAATTTATTAACTGACAATATTTTAGGAAAAGTAACATTGTATGCAACTTCTGAAGAAGGATATAAAAATTTAACTAAATTATCATCAATGAGTTATCTACAAAAAAATAGCACTAATGAACCTCATTGTAAAATTGAAGACATAATAAAAAATAATAGAGATATTATTCTTTTGACTGGAAATTATAATGACTTATTTGGAAAATTATTTTTAAAAAATAAGATTAAACATTTAGAAAAAATTCTCACTAATCTTAAAATGGCTTTTAAAGATCATCTTTATATTGAGATACAAAGACATGGTGAGATAAGTGAAAAAAATTTTGAAAATTATTTGTTAAATTTGTCAAATACACTAAATATTCCAATAATAGCTAGCCAAGAAGTATTTTATTTAGACCCAAGTATGTTCGAAGCACATGACGCTTTAATATGTATAGGTAATAAACGGTTTTTAGATGAAAAAAATAGACTGAGATACAATAACCAACATTATTTGAAAAAACATGAGGAAATTGAAAAAATATTTAAAGATTTACCTGAAGCTTTAGAAAATAATTATAATTTTCACTTAAGGTTTAATTATAAGCTTAATAAATCTAAACCTATTTTGCCTTCGATTTCTAATAATGAAAACATTTCAGCGCAGAATGAATTAAAATCTCAAGCAAGCAAAGGATTAGAAAATAGATTAGATAATTTTGTATTTAAAAAAGATAAAGAAAAATCTTCTGACGATATAAAAAAAATTTATTTTGATAGATTATCACATGAGCTAAATATTATTAATTCTATGGATTATTCAAGTTATTTTCTAATAGTTTCAGATTATATTAAATGGGCAAAAAAAAATTCAATACCAGTTGGGCCAGGAAGAGGTTCTGGCGCAGGATCACTCGTAGCATATTGCTTAGATATAACTGATCTTGATCCATTAGAATTTGATTTAATCTTTGAGCGATTCCTAAATCCTGATAGAATTTCAATGCCAGATTTTGATATAGATTTTTGTGAGGAGCAGAGAGATAAAGTTTTTGAATATTTAAAATCTAAATATAAAGGTGGAGTTGCACATATTATTACTTTTGGAAAATTGAAAGCAAGAATGGCTCTGAGGGATGTTGGTAGAGTTTTAGGACTTTCTTACGGACATGTTGATAGAATTTGCAAAATGGTTCCTTTTGATCCATCTAGGCCGTTAACCTTGCAAGAATCAATTGATAGAGAACCAAGATTTAAAGATGAAATTAAAGCTAATATAAAGGTCAAAAAACTTATTGATTTATCTTTAAAACTTGAGGGATTAAACCGTAACATGGCAACACATGCCGCAGGTGTTGTCATTGCAGGAAATAAATTAGCAGAGCAATTTCCTCTTTATGTTGATCAAAGCTCAAATTTAATTTTACCATCCACTCAATATGATATGTATTCATCAGAAAATGCAGGATTAGTAAAATTTGATCTTTTAGGTTTAAAAACTTTAACTGTAATCGATAAGACTCTTAAAAGACTAGCATCAAAAAATATTAAAGTTGATATTAGTAAAATCAGTTTAGGTGATGAAAAAGTTTTTAACCTTTTGTCAACTGGTGAAACAACAGGATTATTTCAATTGGAAAGTAGCGGAATGAGAGAAGCTATTAAACAAATGAAACCTAATAGATTTGACGATATTATTGCTTTAGTAGCATTATATAGGCCTGGTCCAATGAGCAACATTCCGATTTACAATGATTGTAAGAACGGAATTAAAACTCCTGACTATATACATCCAACATTAAAGAAAATTTTAGAGCCAACTTACGGAATAATAATTTATCAAGAACAAGTTATGCAAATAGCCCAAATTTTAGCTGGTTTTACAGCTGGAGAGGCAGATATTTTAAGAAGAGCAATGGGTAAAAAGAAAAAAGCTGAATTAGATAAGCAAAAAGAAAGGTTTATTAATGGGGCAATTAAAAATGGTATCGGTAAAGATGTTGCAAACTTTGTTTTCACAAAAATAGAACCTTTCGCCCAATACGGTTTTAATAAAAGCCATGCAGCAGCCTATGCTTTAATTTCTTATCAAACAGCTTATTTGAAAACTTATTTTAAAGAAGAATTTATTGCAGCCACTATGTCTACTGAACTAACTAATACATCCAAGTTGCGTGAATTTGTAGAAGAACTTAAAAGACTTAATATACAACTAGTAAGACCGGGAATTAATGAATGCTATGCAGAATTTAAAGCTGAAAAAAATAAAATTTTTTATGGTTTAGGTGCAATTAAAAATGTAGGTTTTGAAGCTATATCTAATATAATTCAAGAAAGAGAAAAAAATGGTAAATTCAAATCTATAGAAGACTTTATTAGCAGGGTAGATATTAAAGATGTAAACAAACTTCAATTAGAGGGATTAGTTAAGTCAGGCGCTCTTGATGAATTTTCTCAGGATAGGAATAAATTTTTTAATTCTATTCCAAAAATAATTCAACAAATAAAATCTGTTAATGATGACAAATTTACAAATCAAACTAATTTATTTACTGAAATGTTAACAGAAAATAAATTCGAATACATTGATACTAAACAATGGACAAAAAAAGAGCTTTTATTTGAAGAATTTAAATCTCTAGGTTTTTATGTATCTGACCATCCATTAAATGAATACAATGAAATATTTGAGCAATTAAACATTATTTCCTATAACGACTTTTTAAAAAATAAAAACAAAGAAGCTCTAGTAGCGGGGACAATTATGTCAATTCAAGAAAAAAAAACCGCTAAGGGTACACCTTTCGCAATAGTTAAGTTTAGTGATAATAAAGGAGAGTTTGAACTTTTCCTTTTTGCAGAAAATTTAATAAATAATAGAGACAAGATTAGAGAGTCAGACTCTTTTGTTTTAACTTTACAAAAAGATTTAACTGATAAACCTAATCAACGTATTAATGTTAAAAAATTATTAAGTATAGACGATATTTTAAATAAACCTTACTCTAAAGTGACTATAGAATTACAAGACAACTTTAACATTGACGAGATAAAAGACTTGTTAAAGCACAAAGGAAATACACAAATTAGTTTAATTATTAATGATAAAAATAAGAAAATTCATTACAGTCTTCAAGACCCTAGAAAATTTGATTGTAATCATCTCAAGATGATGAAAAGTAAGGAATACGTTAAAAAAATCACTGTTTAGAAGGTTGATTTTTTAGTTAAGTCGTATATATCAGTATTTAATTTCGCACACAGTTTTTAGGGCATTGTCCTCCCGGTCCAAAAAATGGAGTAACTGTGGTGGATTAACCGGAAAAAAATATGAACGTACCAAAAGTAGATATTAAACAATTATTAGAAGCTGGTGTACACCTAGGACACAAAACCCTTAGGTGGAATCCGAAAATGAAAAAGTATATTTTTGGAGAAAAAAATTCTATTCATATAATAGATTTAACTCAAACAGTTGAATTTTTCAAAAATGCGTTAGTCCAAGTTCACAAAATCATTTCAAGTGGTGGTAAATTATTAATCGTATCCACTAAAAAACAAGCATCAGAACAAGTAAGTGAATTAGCAAAAGAAACAAATCAGTTTTTTGTTAACTATAGATGGCTTGGCGGTATGCTGACTAATTGGAACACAATACAAAATTCAATAAAAAGATTAAAAAAATTAACGGATCAGTTGTCTACAGAAAATACAGGTTTTACAAAAAAAGAAATTTTAAAGTTCGGAAAAGAAAAGGAAAAGCTCCAAAGGTCCTTAGGTGGAATTTCTGAAATGAAAAAAACTCCTGATTTGATTTTTATCATAGACACCAATACCGAGTCGCTTGCTGTTGCAGAAGCGAAAAAACTTAACATTCCAATTATAGCTGTTTTAGATACAAATTCAGATCCAACTGGCATTGATTTCCCCATCCCTGGTAATGACGATGCAAGAAGATCTATAAATTTATATTGTAACTTATTAAAAGATACAATTAAAGATGCTGAAAAATTTATAAAATCTTCTGAGCCAAAGGAAAAAAAATCTGAGAAAATAAAAAAATAATCTTTTAGATAATTCAATGTCAAACAAAGATATATTAGATAACATTAAAAAACTAAGAGAACTTACGGGTGTAGGTTTTAAAGATTGTAAATCAGCTTTGGATGAAAATAACGGAAATATTGAGAAATCTGTAGAGTTCTTAAGAAAAAAAGGTATTGCAAAAGCCACTAAGAAAATGAGCAGGACTGCCGCGGAAGGTTTAGTTTTAGTTAAAGAAAATCAAGGAGAAATTTCTATTATTGAAATAAATAGTGAAACAGACTTTGTAGCAAAAAATAGTGATTTTATATCTTTTTGCAAAGAACTATCAGAAATTAATTTTTTTAACAAAGGTGACTTAGAAAAAATTAATAATTCAAAAATGAAAAATAATATTTTGGTAAAGGACAACTTAGTAAATCTGATAGCTAAAATAGGTGAAAAAATTACTATTAGAAGATCTCAATTTTTTGACAGCTCTAATGGATCTAACTTTTTTTATGTACATTCAGCTATTGAAAAAAATATAGGCAAAATTATTTCTGTAGTTAAATTAGATGGAATCACTAAAGGCAAAAATGATGACATAGGATCAAAGATTTCAATGCATATAACTGCTTCTAACCCTCTGGCAATTGATAAAGATGGAATTAATAAGAGTATAATAGAAAAAGAATTAGAAATAATAAAAGCAGAAATTATTAATTCTGGAAAACCTAAAGAGATAGCTGAAAAAATTTCTAATGGAAAAATTTCTAAATTCGTTAATGACAATACCTTATTAAATCAAATTTGGATAATGGATCCTGAAAAAAAAGTGTCTGATATTTTAAAAGAAAATAAAACTGATAAAGATTTGAAAATATTAGACTTTGTTAGATATAAAGTTGGCGAAGGAGTGTAAATATGAGTTCAGAATTTAATGAAAAAAATTACTCTTCAAAAATGGACAAAACAATTCTAGCTTTAAAAAAAGACCTTTCTACATTAAGAACTGGAAGAGCAAATCCCAGCATGCTTGATACGATAAAGATAGATGTTTATGGACAATTAATGCCTATTGAGCAATTGGCTACCGTTAGTGTTCCAGAAGCTAGACTAATTTCTATACAAGTTTGGGATAAAGCTAATATTACATTAATTGACTCTGCAATTCAAAAGTCAGAGTTAGGTATTAATCCTCAAATAGATGGACAAATTATCAGACTAAGAATACCAGATTTAACAGAAGAAAGAAGAAAAGATTTAATAAAGATTTTGAAAAATATGGGTGAAAAGTCCAAGGTTTCAATTAGAAATATCAGAAGAGAAGCAAACGAGGAAATAAAAGATCAATTAAAAGAAAAAAAAATAACAGAAGACGATAATAAAAATTTTGAAAAAAATATACAAAAACTAACAGATAACAACATTCAAGATATAGATAAAATTTTAGCAGATAAAGAAAAAGAGATTTTACAAATATGAATAAACTTAACCACGTTGCCTTTATAATGGATGGTAATGGAAGGTGGGGACAGAGAAAAAATAGAGGAAGAAATTTTGGTCATTTGAATGGCGTAAAGACTGTAAAAAAAATTGTAGAAACCTCCGTAAAATTAAAGATACCCGTAGTAACATTTTACGTTTTCTCAACAGAAAATTGGAGAAGACCTAAAGCAGAAATTAACTTTCTTTTTAATTTAATTACCAGTTATTTTAAAAAAGAATTAAAAAATATAATTACCAATGATATTAAAATCAACATAATCGGTAAATTTGAAAAACTACCAGTTAAAATTAAAACCTCTTTAAAAAAAGCTATAAAACTTACAAAAAAAAATAAAAAAATTATTGTTAATTTAGCAGTAAATTATGGTTCAAAAGATGAAATTGTTAACGCATCTCAAAAAATAAGAAATAAGATTACAACAAAAACACTTGAACAAAACTTGTATACTCACGGTCTTCCTGACCCAGATATTTTAGTACGGACTGGTGGTCACAAAAGACTTAGTAATTTTATGCTTTGGCAATTAGCTTACACAGAAATTTACTTTTTAAATAAACTCTGGCCTGACTTCAAAAGTAGCGATTTGAGTAAGATAGTTAGAGATTTTAAAAAATTAAAGAGGAACTTTGGATCGGTCTAAATGTCTAAAAATTTAAAAAAAAGAATTGCTACTTCGATAGGTCTAATTTTTTTACTATTTGGAATGTTTTTCAGTAATTTTATTTTAGCTTATTTTATTATTATCATGGGCTCTATTTCAGCTATTGAATATTTGAATATAAATTCTATAATTTTCAAAAGAAAAAAATTACTAAAATATTTTTTTAATTTTTTATTTTTAGTTTTCTTGTTCTATTTTTGTTTACTATTTATCTTACTTTCTACCTACAACCATTACAAAATTTTTATATTCATAATCTTATTGATATGTATATTTTCAGATATAGGAGGATTTATTATTGGCAAAATCTTTAAGGGTAAAAAACTTATCAAAATTAGCCCAAAAAAGACTGTATCAGGTGCTATTGGGTCTTTATTATTTTCATCAACATTATCATTAATAATATTTTATTATCTTACAGAAGAATTAAGTTATCGGGCATTAATATTAGGTTTAATTACTTCAATAGCTTGTCAACTAGGTGACTTATTTTTCTCATTGATAAAGAGAAAGTCGTTTTTAAAAGATACTGGAAACTTTTTACCAGGACACGGCGGTATCTTAGATAGGGTTGACAGTATATTATTAGGTTTGCCAATAGGTTTTTTAGCTTTAATATTATTTTATTAGTATGAAAAAAATTGTTTCAGTATTAGGTTCTACAGGTTCAATTGGTTTAAATGCTATAAATATATTTAAAAAAAAAAAAAATATTTTTAAATATAATTTATTAAGTGCTAATAAGAACTATAACTTAATATGTAAGCAGATCGACAGCCTAAAACCTAAAACATTTGTCATTAATGATTATAAGATTTTTATAAAGATCAAAAAAAAATATAAAAATAAAAAAGTTAAAATTTTAAATGAGATTAAATTAAATAAAAATTTTCATAAATCGGATATTACAGTAGCAGCAATACCTGGTATTGCTGGGTTGTTGCCAACTATTTCTATGATAAAAAAAAGTAAAAAAATTCTTATTGCAAACAAAGAGTCAATTATTTGTGGTTGGAATTTAATTAAAAAGGAAGCAAAAAAAAATAAAACAATAATCGTTCCAGTTGATTCTGAGCATTTTTCTATTATGAAATTAATGGAAAATCTAGACCAAAGTCAGATTAAAAAGGTTTATCTTACCGCATCTGGAGGGCCTTTTTTAAATTATAAATTATCAAAATTAAAAAACGTAAAACCAAATGAAGCCATCAAACATCCTAAATGGAAAATGGGAAAAAAAATATCGATAGATTCTGCAACCTTAATGAATAAAATGCTTGAACTTATAGAAGCTCAAAAACTTTTTTCAATAACAAAAGATAAAATAGAAATTCTTATACATCCTCAGTCTTTGGTTCATGCAGTTATTGAACTTAACAATGGTATTTACAAGTTTATAAGTCATGAAACAACCATGCTTATTCCACTCAGCAACGCAATATTTGATGGAAATTTAAGAATAGACGATTTCATTAAAACTAAAAAAAGCAAAAAAAATCTATCTTCAATTAATGATTTAAACTTTCATAAAGTAGATATTAAAAGATTTCCAACATTTAGATTGAAAGACAGATTAATTGAACATGTTTCAACTCCAATAATTATAAATGCTGCTAATGAAATATTAGTTGATCAATATTTAGATAAAAAAATACCTTTTAACTCGTTTTTTAAGTATCTCTCTCTTGTTATGAAGGATAGAAATTATAGGAAATATGCTATAAAAGAACCTAAAAATATAAGCCAAATTTATCTAATAGATAAATGGTCGAGAGAAATAACATTAAAGTATATTAGAAAAAAAAATGCGTAATATAATTTTATTAGTATTGATAATTTCTTTTTATTCTACTTTTTTAAAGGCAGAAGTAGTTACAAGTATTGAGATTACAGGAAACTCTAGGGTAAGCGATGAAACAATTAAACTGTACGGTGACATCAAACTAAATAAAAACTACCAAGAGTCGGATTTAAATCAAATTTTAAATAATTTGTATGAAACAGAGTTTTTTCAAGATGTTAAAGTTGAGCTTTCAAAAGGAGTATTGATAGTTAATTTGGAGGAGCATCCTGTAATTAACGAGCTAATAATTTTAGGTGAACCTAGCAACAAGTATAAGAAAGAAATAAACAGAATTATTAGACTAAAAAAACAAGAATCATTTATAAAGAATTATTTATCAGAAGATGTAGCTAAAATAAAAAGTCTATATTCATCACTAGGTTATAATTTTGTGGAAGTTGAAACAAAAATTAGAAAAATAGATGAAAAAAGATTAGATTTAATTTTTGATATTAATAGAGGAGAGGTAACAAAAATTTCAAAAATAACATTTACCGGAGATAAGAAAATAAGAGAAAGAAGATTAAGGGATATAATTGCAAGTACCGAAGATAAATTTTATAAATTTATTTCAAGAAATACTAGATTTAGTCAAAACTTAGTAGAATTAGACGTAAGACTATTAGAAAACTATTATAAATCTCTTGGATACTATGACGTAAAAGTAGTTTCAAACTCTGCACAATTAAAAAAAAGTGGAAATGTTGAGCTTACTTATTCTATAGACGCAGGACAGCGTTATGTAATTAAAAAAATAACGACCAATGTTGATTCAGTATTCGATAAAAAATTATTTTTTCCACTAAATAAAAAGTACAATAAAATAATTGGTGATTATCATTCTCCTTTTAAGATAAAAAATCTTCTTGAAGAAATAGATGAATTAATTGCTAGAAATAACTTGCAATTTGTAGAACACAATGTTGAAGAAACAGTTGAAGGAAATTCAATTATTATTAAATTCAATATTTTTGAAGGAGAAAAAGTATCGGTAGAAAGAATAAATATTTTAGGAAACAATGTTACAAACGAAAGTGTAATTCGAAGTGAGTTAATATTAGACGAAGGTGATCCATTTACCAATTTAAGCTTAAATAAGTCACTTGCTAAAATAAGATCAAGGAATATTTTTTCTTCAGTAAAGTCTGAAATTAAAGAAGGATCTTCAAATAATTTAAAAATTATTGATATTAGTGTCGAAGAAAAACCAACTGGTGAAATTAGTGCTGGTGCTGGAGTTGGAACTAACGGAGGAAGTGTAGGATTTAATATTAAAGAAAACAATTGGTTAGGAGAAGGTAAAAATTTAAGTTTTGATTTTGAAATAAATCAAGAATCAATTAAAGGTAATCTAGAATATTTAAATCCAAATTATGATTTTTTAGGAAACTCTATTAGTTATTCTCTTAACAGCATTACAAATGATAAACCAGATCAAGGGTACGAAAATACAATAGTTGGTGCTGGGATTGAGACAAGATTTGAACAGTACAAAAATATTTTTGCTTCGCTTGGTTTAGGCTTGTCTTATGATGATTTGAGAACATTAAGCAGTGCATCTGATACTTTAAAAAAACAAAGTGGAGAGTTTACAGAATTAAGTGGAAATTACGGTTTTACCTATGATGGAAGAAATAGAGCGTTTATGCCTACAAGTGGTTCAATAGTAGGCTTTAGTCAGACTCTACCCTTTTACGCAGATAAAAGTTTTATTTCTAATACAATTACAGCAAGTTCATATTCTACTTTAACAGAAAATATAATTGGAGCAGCCAAGTTTTATGTCTCCAGTGTTAACGGGCTTTCTGATGATGACGTCAGATTAAGCAAAAGAAGATTTCTCAACTCAAAAAGACTGAGAGGTTTTGAAAGAGGAAAAATAGGGCCTGTTGATGGAACAGATCATATAGGAGGAAATTATGCTGCAAGTTTAAATTTTGAGGCAAATCTTCCTAATTTGCTGCCAGAAGATACAAGAACTGATGTGGGATTATTTTTAGATTTTGGAAATGTTTGGGGTGTTGATTATGATAGCACAATAGACGATAGTAATAAAATTAGATCTTCTACTGGAGTAGCAGCAAGTTGGATGTCTCCTTTGGGTCCTATGACTTTTGTATTTTCTACTGACATATCTAGCGCATCTACTGACAAAACAGAAAGTTTTAATTTTAACTTAGGAACAACTTTTTAGAATGAAATTCTTAAAAAAAATAAAATATATTTTTCTAATATTTTTAATGTTTGAAGGAAATTTAGCTGCAGACACTCCGTTTTATTTAGATTTTCGGTTTATTTTAAATGAGAGTAAAGCTGGCAAAGAAGCTCAAAATTATTTAAAGAATAAACTAGATACAGGAATCAAAGCTTTACAAGCTAAAGAGAAAGCTCTGCAAGAAGAAGAGAAAAAAATAATACAACAAAAAAAAATTATCTCAGCCGAAGAATATAAAAAGAAAGTAACAAGTTTAAGAAGTAAAGTTGCTGCTTTGCAAAAAGAAAGAAACGATTTATTGCAGGAAGTATCTAAAAAAAGAGCTAAAGCTAAAAATGAATTATTAAGAACATTAAACCCAATTATTAAGGAATATATGCAAGAAAAAAAAATTAGAATGGTAGTTGACAAAAAAAGTCTACTATTAGCAGATGAAAATTTAGATATTACGAATGATATTATTGGTATTTTAAATAAGAAATTAAAATCAATAAAATTAAACTAATAAGTTTAACAAATCAGTGCATTTCTTTAAAAAAAATAAAATTTCAAATATCAAAAAGATATTTCCAAACCATAAGAATTTTCAAAACCTTAAGTTTCAAGACGTAAAACCTTTAGATAAAGCTAAAAAATATGATATTACCTTTTTTGACTCTATTAAATATAAAAACACAGCTATAAATACTAAAGCTTCATTTTGTATAACTACTCAAAAATTAGAAAAATTTTTACCAAAAAAAATTGACAGAATAGTTGTTAAAAATGTATTGTTTGCATTAGCCAAAGTTTTAAAAGCAATTTACATTAATGCTGATATAGATTTTCCCGATTTTTCAGTAAAACCATACAACAAAAAAGATTTTAAAAGTGTAAAATTTGGTAATAATGTTTTAATTGGAAAAAATGTAAAAATAGGTAAAAACTCTATTATTGGCTCAAATACAATTATAGAACACGATGTTGTGCTAGGAAAAGATTGTGTAATTGGGTCTAGCGTAGTTTTGAAAAACTCAATTTTAGGAAATAATGTTGTGATACAAGATGGATGCAAAATTGGCACAAAAGGATTTGGTTTCATACCCATCAAAGGTGAAAACTTAAAATTTCCTCATATAGGACGTGTTTTAATAAGTGATAATGTAGAAATTGCATCTGGATGTACAATTGATAGAGGATCAATTGACGATACTGAAATAGGAAAAAATACTTATCTCGATAATCAAGTGCATATAGCTCATAACGTAAAAATTGGATCTAACTGCATGATAGCTGGTCAAGTAGGTTTTGCTGGTAGCTCTACTATTGGAAATAATGTTTCAATAGGAGGTCAAGCAGGAGTTTCAGGTCATTTAAAAATTGGAAATAACGTAAAAATTGGTGGTGGTAGTGGTGTCATAAAAGATATTGAGGATAATCAAGTTGTTATGGGTTATCCAGCAATACCATTTAAAGAGTTTATTAAAAATTGGAAAAAATAAATGAGTGAAACAGAAATAGATAAAAAAAAGATTGAAAGTTTATTGCCTCATAGAGAGCCAATGTTATTAATTGATAAGTTAACAAAGATTGTTCCTTTAAAATCTGCGACTGCAATAATGTATGTGAAAAAAAATGGTTTCTATGTTCAGGGTCATTTTCCAGGCCAACCAGTAATGCCAGGAGTTTTAATAGTTGAAGCTTTTGGTCAAGCAGCAGCTGCATTAACTGCACACGGTATCGATCCAAAAGAGTATGCTAACAAGTTAGTTTATTTAATGAGTGTCGATAAAGCCAGATTTAGAAGTCCAATAATCCCAGATTGTGAACTTCATTTAGAAATAGAAGCAGTAAGATCACATGGTAGGGTTTGGAAATACAAAGGAACTGCAAAAGTTGATGGCAAGAGAATGGCTGATGCAGAATGGTCTGCAACCATAGTAGACAGAAAATGACGATTCATAAATCAAGTATAGTAGACTCAAAAGCTAAAATTGCGACCAATGTAAAAATTGGTCCATTTTGTTATGTTGGACCTAACGTTATTCTTAAAGATAATGTTGAGTTATTATCTAATGTTCATATAGAAGGAAATACAACTATTGGTAAGGAAACGAGAATTTTTCCTTTTGCAAGTATTGGCACACAGCCGCAAGATCTAAAATTTAAAAATGAGGAAAACAGTCTTGAAATAGGAGATAATAATTTAATACGAGAATATGTAACTATTAATCCAGGAACAGCAGGGGGAGGGTCAAAAACAATCATAGGAAACAATTGTTTATTTATGATTTCTTCTCATGTAGCTCATGATTGTAAAGTTGGTAATAATGTAATTATAGCAAACAATGTTCCTTTAGGAGGACACGTTACAATTGAGGACTCGGTCGTAATTGGAGGAAACTCTGCAGTCCAACAGTTTACTAGAATTGGAAGATTAGCAATGATTGGAGGTATGACAGGTGTATTAAAAGACGTGATACCATTTGGATTATCTATTGGTAACCGAAATTATTTGGATGGATTAAATTTAATAGGTTTGAGAAGAAAAAAATATGAAAATAAAAAAATTATGGGATTAAGTAAAGCGTATAAAGAAATATTTGCCTCAAAAAATTTGCATGAAAACTTGGGTAAAATTAATGGTGAACACAAAGGCAATGAACTAGTAAACGAAGTAGTAACTTTTATAGCAAAAGATAAAAAAAGACCTATTTGTTCACCAAAAAATTAAGATAATTATGATAGGCCTCATATTTGGAGAAACAGATTTTCCCAATCAAATCTTAAAAAAGATGAAGAATAAAAAAAAATACTTGATAATTGACTTAACTAGAAAAAAAACTTTCAAAAAAGACAGAAATTCTTACCCAGTTTCTCTAGGACAGTTTGGTAAAATTATTAAAATCTTAAAAGATAATAAATGTAAAAAAGTTCTATTTGCTGGAAAGGTAAAAAAACCTAAATTTTCTAAACTTCGACTAGATTTAAAAGGAGTTTATTACATGCCTAGAATTATAAAAAGTGCTAAACTTGGTGATGCAGCCATCCTAAAAGAGATAATAAATATTTTTAAAAAAGAAAAAATTAAAACAATTAGTTCTTTAGCGTTTAACCCTGAACTAGCTTTGAAAAAAGGATATTACTCTAAAATCAAACCTAATAGAGAAGACATACTCGACATTAATCTAGCAGTTAAAACATTAAGCCGATTGGGCAAATACACCTTCAGTCAAGGTACAGTCGTTAGGAATAAAAAAGTTATTGCTATTGAAGGAAAAGGCGGTACTCAAAAAATGCTAAAAATATGTAAAAATAAAAAATCAAAAAAAAATGGTGTATTAGTTAAATTTCCCAAGAAAAAGCAAGATTTAAGAGTTGATTTACCAACCGTAGGTTTAAAAACTTTAAAACAATGTAAATCAGCAGGATTAAAAGGAGTTGTTATAAAAGATAGACAAAATGTTTTTTTAGAAAGAAAAAAAAGTATTAATTTCGCCAATAAAAATAAAATGTTTATAATGGTAAAATGAAAAAGTTAATTATTTTTTTATTTTTATTTACCTATACTAATCTTTATTCTTCAGAAATTAAATTTGAACAAATATCTAATGACTTGAATAAACCTTGGAGTTTGTCATTTATTGATAATAAGAATGTAATAATTACTGAAAAATCAGGAAAATTATTCACATTAAATTTAAAAAATAAAAAAAAATCCGAAATAAAACATAATCTTCTTGTCTTAGAAGATGGGCAAGGAGGATTGCTTGATGTTTTATATCACGAAGGAGAAATATATGTATCTTACTCAGAATACAGAGGACAACGAGGAGCAACAAGCACCTCTGTAGCTAAAGGTAATTTTGGTGAAAAAAATATTCAATTCAAAAATATTTTCAGAGCAGAACCTCCAATTGACTCAGGCTATCACTTTGGATCTAGACTGGTCATTAAAGGTAGTCACCTATATATAACATCTGGAGAACGGGGTCAGGGAATGATTGCTCAAGACCCTACTAAGCATCCAGGTAGTATTATTAGAATTAATTTAGACGGTTCTATTCCAAAAGATAATCCAAAATATAAAGGTAAAAAAGATTGGTTGCCTGAAATTTTTCAAATAGGAATAAGAAACCCTCAAGGTATGGCTCTATCTCCTTTTAATAATAAGATTTATTTATCAAATCATGGAGCAAAAGGAGGAGATTGGTTTGGTACAGTAAACTTTGGAGAAAATTATGGATGGAAAATATTAGGATGGGGAGGAACTAATTATTCTGGAACCAAAATTGGACCTAAATGGAAACCTGGATTTACTAAAGCAATTAAATATTGGGTGCCTTCTATAGCAGTCAGCGCAATCACCATATATCAAGGAAATACATTTAAAGAATGGAATGGAGATGCTCTGATAACTTCACTTAAAGACCAATCTTTAAGAAAAATTAAATTTAAAGACAACAAGCTTTTAAATGAAGAAATTATATTTAGAGGAAATATCGGCAGAATAAGAGATATTAAAATTCAAAAGGAAACAGGAGATCTTTATATGCTTTCTGATAATGGAAGTCTTTGGAGAATGTATAAATGAAAAAAATATTTATTCTTACAGGTGAGCCATCAGGTGACAAGCTAGCATCAAAGGTAATTGCTGATTTAAAAAAAATAAATAAAGATATTCAGTATTTATCAGTTGGAGGAGAAAATCTTCAATCCTTAGGAATAAAATCAATTTATAATTTAAAAGAAATTACTTATCTTGGTTTTACAAAAGTATTATTAAATATATTTAAAATTAATAAAAAAATTAATGAAACGGTAAAAGCAATAGTAGATTTTAATCCACATTTATTATTTACAGTTGATAGTCCAGATTTTACTTTAAGAGTGGCTGAAAAAGTAAAAAAATTAAATCCTAAGATAATGACAATTCACTATGTAGCGCCTCAAGTTTGGGTTTGGAGAGAAAACAGGGTGAAAAAAATTAAAAATTTTATTGATCATATTTTATTATTATTTCATTTTGAAAAAAAATATTTTGAAAAAGAAAATATGAGCTGCGAATTTGTTGGACATCCTCTTTTACAAAATAAAGAGAGAGAAAAAATTGACCTAAACCAAATTATAGGAAAAAATAAAGCATTAATCTCAGTTTTTTCTGGAAGTCGAAAATCAGAGATTAATGTTTTGATGCCAATTTTACTGAATTTTATTAAATTAATGAATGAGAAGTATGCTGATATGATTTATGTTTTTCATTCAACAAAAGAATATTCTCAGCTAGTACAATCATTTATTAATCAAAGCAACTTGTCCAACTGTGAAATTGTAAGTGATGATAAAATTAAGTCTCATATTTTACAAAAATCTATATTTGCAGTAGCTAAGTCGGGAACTGTTTCTCTGGAAATTTCTAATGCAAAGATACCTTCAATAATTATCTATAAAATAAATTTTATAAATTATTTAATTGTTAAAAGTCTTGTAAAAACAAAATTTGTAAATATTATAAATATTGCTGCCAATAAAGAAATTATTCCAGAATT
This sequence comes from Pelagibacteraceae bacterium AG-325-J13, assembly GCA_003282835.1. GTDB lineage: Bacteria > Pseudomonadota > Alphaproteobacteria > Pelagibacterales > Pelagibacteraceae > Pelagilacustribacter. The sequence continues at coordinate 40,230 of QBYL01000004.1, forward strand.
ACTTCAATCAAATTGTAATTCAAAAAATATTTTTAAACATGTAAGTAGTTTTTTAGAAGACTCAAATAAAATTAAAGAACAATTAAATCTAACTCAAGAAATATTAAATAAACTTAAAATTAATGGATCTTCCTCTGAACTAGCTAGTTTATCTATTAATAAGTTTTTACAATGATAATTTTTAAACATAATGATTGCTTACTAAAAGAGAATGGATTTAATCACCCTGAAAGAAAAGAAAGAATAGAGAGTATTTTAAAGTCTATTAAACAAATTAAAGATTACAAAATTATAATTAAAGATGCGCCATTAGCAGATCTTGAAACAATTTCGTTAGTACATCCAAAAAAATATATCGAAAAAATATTTTCAAATATACCTAAATCGGGTCTGATAGGTGTTGAAAAAGAACCTTTAGCTGACACTATGTTGTGTCCTGATAGTAAAAAAGCCATTTTAAGATCATGTGGTGCTGGTATAGCCGCAGTCAATGAATTGATGAGCAAAAATGAGAGAGTGTTTTGCGCCATAAGACCCCCGGGCCATCATGCTGAAACGACTAAAGCAATGGGATTTTGTTTTATAAATAATATAGCTGTAGCCGCTCGGGTTTTACAGAATAAATATGGAGTAAATAAAATAGCTATTATTGATTTTGACGTACATCACGGAAATGGAACCCAAGAAATCTTTTATAGTGATGAAACAGTATTGTACGCGTCTTCTCATGAATTTCCTTTATTTCCAGGGACAGGATCAGAACAGGAAACTGGTGTTGGGAACATTTTTAATGCACCTCTAAAAACAGGATTAAAAGGAAAAGAATTTTTAAAAATATTTGGTCAAAAAATATTAAAACCAATTGATACTTTTAAACCTGAAGTAATTTTGATATCAGCTGGATTTGATGCTCATGTGAGAGATCCTTTAGCTAATATTAATTTAGAATCAGAGGATTTTTATACAATTACAAAACAGATTGTAGATGTAGCTAACGTCCATTCCGGTGGCAGAGTTATTTCTTTTTTAGAAGGCGGATATGATTTGCTTGCTTTATCTGAAAGTATTAAACAGCATTTATTAGCATTAAAAAACTAAATATCCACAACACCCCAATTCGTTCATATAAATGAGATAAAATAATAGAATTTAAATATTAATAAAATATAGTGATTCTATGGACTTTATTTTAGTTATTGGAATTGGTGCAATTCTAGTAGCTACTGGTGTAATTTCTCCTAAACCAAAAGATGAAGAAGTAGTTGAGCAGGAGGTAGTAAAAACAGAGGAAGTTGTATCCTCACCACCAGAGATTAAACCAGAACCAGAACCAGAACCAGCTCCAGCACCCGAACCTGAACCAGAACCAGCTCCAGCACCCGAACCTGAACCAGAACCTGCTAAAGAGCCCGAGCCAAAAGAGGAAGTTAATCAAGAACAAACTCAAGAACAGGACGCAAAACCTGAAGAACCAGAGCCAGAACTCTCTCAAGAAGATCAAGAGGATAAAGAGGAGGGAAGCGGATGGTTAAATATTGTTCTTTACATATTAGGGGCAGTAGCAGTCATCGCAGCGGGAGTTTACTTTTTTATGAGAAGAGATCCTGAGCCACAAACAGCCGCAGATGTTGGTAGGCAACAATCGAGTCAACCTGTGCCAACTCCAGAGCCAGAGCCAACTCCTGAACCAGAATCAACTCCAGAGCCAGAGCCAACTCCTGAACCAGAAAAACAGGATGATTCTCAGTCAATAGATACTGACCAATCATCTAATAAAGACGATGAGAATAATAATAGATAATTAATTAAAATTTTTTTCCGCCTTCTAAATAAGCACATTTCTCACAAGTTTTTTCAATTTTAGGTGCTTCATCAAGATTTAAAACGTCTTTCATTTCAATTAATTTTTCTTCAATCCAAGATGTATTTACTTGGTATGGTATCAATGTAGTTTTAAAATCTATTTTATTATCAAATTTATCATTTTTTTTCTCTCCATTACAAACATAAAAAAATGTTTGATCTGAAACATCAAAATTCATTTTTCTTAAAATATGAACATAAATGTCCATTTGTAATTTGTAGCTAAGATGCCATTCAGAATTGAGATAAGATGAAACTGTAACAGGATAAGTTGAAGATTGAGCTTTATAATCGACTACAACTATTTTTTTTTTATTTAAATCAAACCAAAGATCATCAATACCACCATGAATAATTAGATTAGTTTTTTCATCTAAATATGAAATTCCACCTTTTAAAGAATTTCTCCATATATCTAAATTTTTATGCTGATAAGGAATAAAATTTAAATTATGTTTCAACATTATTGGATGTGGTTTTTGTTCTTTCCTATAAAGATCAAATTCTTTTTTCAATAACTCGTCTACAGCTACGTTTAATGCCCATCCAGGCATAGAAGGCTCTTTAAGACCTTTAACTCGATCTAAATAAAAGCATCGTTTACAACTAAGAAAATTGAAAAATTTAGACCTACTTATTTTAAAAGGAGCGTTTGATTTTTTATCGTAAATGGATGTTTTTCTTGTTCTAAAAGAAATGGCTTCTTTCATCTAAATTTGTTTTAGTCTCTTAATCACTTGGTCCTTATCTAATGATAAAATTACATCATATAGACCTGGCCCAAATCTTGAGCCCACCAACGCTATTCTCAAAGGTTGCCCCACACCTTTAAAATTAGTCTTATGTTTATCTATCAAAGACTTAATTACAGGCTCTAAAACTTCTCTAGACAAAGATGGTAGTTTTTCATATTCATTAATAAAATCGTTAATTACTTTCTTAGACAAATCATTAATTAGTTTCTTATCATCTGCACTAATCTCAATTTTGTCATTAATAATGTATTGAGCGTTATTCCAAATATCTCCAAGAGTTTTTGCTTTATTCTTTAAAAAGATCATAGATTTAATAAGAATATTTTCTTTTGATTTTTCAATAGGTTTTTTATATTTTGAAACATATTCTTTAAAAAAATTAAATAGATCTTTCTCACCAATTGTCTTTATGTAGGTTTCATTTATTGAATAAATCCTATTCATATCAAGTTTTGAAGGCGATTTACCGACGCCGCTTAAGTCAAATAAATCAATGCTTTCTTGCTTAGTAAAAATCTCTTTATCTTTATAAGACCATCCTAATCTTAATAAGTAATTTCTTAATGCATCAGAAATAATTCCAATTTTTACATAATCTTCAAGGGTAGATGCATTATCTCTTTTAGATAATTTTTTTCCTTGCTCACTATGTATTAATGGTATGTGAGCAAAATTTGGAACGTCCCAACCCATAGCATCATAAATCTGTTTTTGTTTGAAGGAATTTATCATATGGTCGTCACCTCGTATCACATGGGTAATTTTCATTTCATGGTCATCTACTGTGGCAGATAATTGATAAGTTGGAGATTTATCTTTTCTAAGAATTACAAAATCTTCAATTGTAGAGTTTGAAATATTTCTCTCTCCTTGAACTAGATCTTTTATAATTGTATTACCCGAAATTTTACTCTTAAATCTAATTACTGGCTTAACTCCTTCAGGCACTTTAAGGTCTTTAGCATCTCTCCACTTTCTGTTATAAACATAAGGTATACCTTGTTTTTTACATTTCTCTTTTTGCTCATTTATTTCTTCTTCGGAACAGTAACATTCATATGCAAAACCTTTTTTTATAAGTTCTTCAGCAGCTGAGACATGCTTATTTATGTTTTTAGATTGAATATATTCTTCACCATCATGTTCGATACCAAGCCACGATAATGATGAAATAATTTGCTTTTTAAATTCGTCTTTTGATCTTTCTTTATCTGTATCTTCGATTCTTAAAAAATATTTACCTTTATTTTTCTTAGCTAACAGCCAATTAAACAAAGCTGTTCGAACACCACCAATATGAAGAGGCCCAGTAGGAGAGGGCGCAAACCTACAATTAAAAGACATTTCTATTAATTAGACTATTTTAGTGAAAGTTTCTATATAAAGAAACAAGTTTACCTTGAATTTTTATTCTATTAGCGGCGTAGATCTTTGTACCGTAATTTCTATTTGCAGCTTCTAAAGCAATAGTGTTTCCTTTTTTTCTAACTCTTTTTAAAGTAGCTTCTTGATCATCAATTAAAACAACTGCAATTTGACCACTATCCACGTTTGAAGCTTTTTTTACAATTACCGTGTCTCCATCATTTATACCAGCCTCGATCATTGAGTCACCTTTAACTTTTAATCCATAATGTTCACCATTATTTTGGAGATCTTCTGGCAAAGCTACTCTATCAACTTCTTGTTGAATAGCTTCAATGGGAGTACCAGCAGCAATGCTTCCTAATACTGAAACATCTGAAGATTTATTATTATTTTTATCTAAACCTCCTTTAATAACGCTTGGAGTGAATGTATTAAAAATGTCATTAGCGCTGGCATTTTCTGGCAATTTTACTACTTCTAGCGCTCTAGCTTTATGAGCCAATCGTTTAACGAAACCTCTTTCTTCTAAAGCTGAAATTAATCTATGTATTCCTGATTTCGACTTTAGGTTGAGCGAATTCTTCATTTCTTCATATGATGGAGAAATACCTGAAGATCTAATCTTCTTATTGATGAATATTAATAAGTTTTTTTGTTTTTTTGTAAGCATAGAACAAACCTCGTACATTTATGTTCTATAAAAGTTCTCTTTAAATTACAACTTCAAATAAGTGGCTTATTTATTGAGTAATTTGAATTATTTTTTTTATTAATTCGTCAGGTTTGTCAGATTTTAAAAGTGATTCTCCCACAAGAAAATTTTTAATTCCAGTTTTCTCATAAATAAATTTTGCATCATTTTCGTTTCTAATCCCGCTTTCAGAAATAATAGGACCCTTATGAGCTTTAATAACTTCAAAAATTGAAATTGTATTATTTAAAGAAACTTCGAGAGTTTTCAAGTTTCTATTATTTATTCCAATTAATGCTTGGTCATATTTTAACGCTATTTCAGCTTCTTTTTGATCATGTACTTCCACTATTACAGATAATTTATGTTTTAGTGCCTCAGAATAAATTTCGTCAGCTTGTTTACCATTAAGGGCAGCAATAATAATTAAAATACAATCACACCCATAACTTTTAGATAAAGCAATTTGATACGGGTCTATAAAAAAGTCTTTTGCAAGAACTGGTATTCTAAATTTTTTTTTAATATCTTGGATATAATCTAATTTACCCAAAAAATACTTTTCCTCTGTCAACACTGAAAGGCAAGTGGCACCGCTATTAATATACATTTCAGCTATTTCCAAATAATTGAAATCATTAATTAAAACTCCAGCAGACGGGCTAGCTTTTTTAATTTCCGATATCAATGAAACACTTTTATTCTTTAGAATAGCTTCCTTAAAATTATAAAAATTTTGTTCTTTAATATTCTTATATAGCGAGTCTAAAGATTTCTCCTTTTTAATAAGTTCTAAAGATTGTTTTTTATCCTGAACAATTTTTTCTAAAATATTTGTCATTAATTTGATTGAATTTTAGCTAAGTGCTCAAATACTTTTCCTGAATTTAAATGCTTTAATGCTTTTCCGTATGCTATTTTATAATTAGTTTCTTTACCAGAAACTATCAATCCAGCAGCCACATTAAGAGCAACAGATTGAGAAAACTCATTATTTTTTCCTTTATAAATTTCAATAATTTTTTCAGAATTATATTCTGCATTTTTTCCTTTTAAATTTTCTTTGTTTAAGAAGCCAATACCCAAAGTTTTCGGATCAATAGCAAATTCTTTAATTACCCCATCTTTGAGTTCCACTACATTTGTTTTTGCAAATGGTGAAATTTCATCCATTCCATCATCGCTATGAACAATAAATGCGTGGATAACACCATTTTCTTTGAGCGCCTCTGCAAACGGTTTCATCCACTTTTTATCAAACACTCCTATTACTTGTCTTTTTACTTGTGCTGGGCTACTTAAAGGTCCAATTAAATTAAAGATTGTTTTCTTTCCCATTTTCTTTCTAGCAGATCCTACATGTTTCATCGCAGAATGGTAATTAGGAGCAAACATAAAAGCAAAATTAAAATTTTTAATACTCTCCTCAGCTTCATTTGATTTAAGATTAATATTTATTTTAAGAGCTTCTAATACATCAGCTGAACCGCAGTTCGAGGAAACAGCTTTATTACCGTGCTTAGCAACTTTCACCCCCATACTTGCTAACGCAATTGCTGCTGCAGTAGAAATATTTAAAGAGTTTTGTCCATCTCCTCCAGTTCCACAAGTATCAATAGTGTTTTGATCGGCATTAACTTTAGAAGCTTTTTCTCTCAACACAAATATTCCTCCAGCTAATTCATCTTTAGTTTCACCTTTTTTTAAAAGAGATTCTAATATTTCAATAATTGATTTTTCATCGTATTTACCTTCCATAAGTTCATTAAAAAGAATTTTACTTTCCTGAAAAGAGAGGTTTTGACCATTTTTAAGATTATCTATTATATTAGACATATTAATTATTTATAAAGTTTTTAATCAATTTAATACCTACCTTAGTACTTATACTCTCAGGGTGAAATTGAAAGCCATGAATATCGTAGTCTTTATGCATTAACCCCATAATTGTTTTATTCTTAGTTTCAGCTGTAATTAATAGTTTTTTAGGGAATTTTTCTCGATCTACTACTAAACTATGATATCTAGTAGCTTCAAAATTATTATGAATATTTTTGAATAGTCCTTTTCGATTATGCCGAATTTTACTTGTTTTACCGTGCATTAAATTTTTTGCATTAATAATTTTACCACCAAAAACTTGTCCAATTATTTGGTGGCCTAAACAAACTCCAAGAATAGGTATCCTTTTATAAACTTCTTTTACAATTTTAAGACAATTTCCTGCCTGATTAGGATTACCAGGACCAGGCGATATAACGATTTTATCGTATTTTTTTCTAAAAATAGTTGTTCCATCAATTTTATCATTCCTGGCAACTTCAACATTTTTTTTAAATTTTGAAATGTAATGAAATAAATTATAAGTAAAGCTATCATAATTATCTATTAACAAAATTTTCATTCAATCTACCGCTTTCATTAAAGCTTTAGCTTTATTTACAGTTTCAATATATTCTCTATCAGGATGGCTATCAGCAACAACTCCAGCACCTGCTTGTACATAAATTTTATTGTTTTTTATTAGAGCAGTTCTTAAAGCTATACATGTATCAAATTCTTTATTTGGAGTGAAATATCCTATTCCCCCTGCATACAATTTTCTTTTATTTTTTTCCAATTCATCAATTATCTCCATAGCTCTAATTTTTGGAGCTCCACTTACTGTTCCAGCTGGAAAACCAGATAAAAGAGTTTCAAATAAAGAAGATTTTTTATTAAATTTACCAATTACATTTGAAACTATATGCATTACATGAGAATATTTTTCTACTTTAAACTTTTCAGTCACTTTTACAGTATTAATTTTAGACACTTTACCAACATCATTTCTACCCAAATCTAAAAGCATTAAATGTTCAGCTAATTCTTTTTTATCTTTTAAAAGTTCAATTTCAAATTTTTTATCTTTTTTTAAGCTACTTCCTCTTGGTCGGGTGCCAGCTATAGGCCTAATCGTAATTTCATTTTTTCTTAAACGAACTAGAATTTCAGGACTACTACCAAGAACATTGAAATCACTATAATTGAAATAAAACATGAAAGGAGATGGATTGGATTTTCTTAAATGATTATAAATTTCAATTGGCTTTTTATTAATTTTTCTTTCAAATCTTTGACTTAGAACAACCTGGAAAATGTCACCTTTTTTAATATAAGATTTAGCTTTATTAACTAAAGACTTAAATTTTTTTTTTGAAATGTTTGATTTAATCGAATTTTTATTTTTCTTATGAGTAAATTCATCAGGAAGTTTAATATTTTGATAACTATCAAATAATTTAAATCTATTTTTGATATTATCATATTCTTCCTCGTAATTTTTAAATTTATTATCAGCATAGACATTTTCTACATAATGAACTTTCTTGGAGAAGTTATCGTAAATAATTAAATTTTTTGGACGAGATAATCGTACATCTGGTATTTTTAAATCGTCTTTACATTTATTAGGAATTTTTTCTATATACCGAATAACATCGTAAGAAAAGTAACCAACTAGCATTGATGCCATCGCAGGAAGTTGTTTAGGTATCTTTATTCTAAAATTTTCAATCAACTTGTTTATATAATTAAGTGGATTTGTTTTTATCTTTATTTTTTTGTTATTCTTTTTTAGGTAAATTGTATTACTGTTAATGTCCCAAATTTTATCAGGGTTTAATCCAATAATAGTATATCTTCCTCTAATAGTGCCTTTTTCAACCGACTCGAAAATGAAACTATTTTTCTCAGCTAGAATAAACTTATATAAATTTTCAATCCTAAAATAGTCTTTACAAGATTGTGTTTTAAATAATATTTGGTTTTTTTTGCTAAAATGATTTTTTTTAAATTCAGTGAAGCTTATATTTAATTTCATTAAAATGAATTTTTTACTCTATCTATCGTTCTATTATTTAATTCTACTTTATATTTTTGATTAAGGACTTCATCAAAAGTCTTATAAATTTTATTCATTAAATTGAGTTTAGCTTTTGCTTGATATTGTTCATATTGATTGGAATTCTTCTTTATTTTTTCATAATCTGTTTTTAAAGCCAGCACTAAAAAATTTTTTGTAAGAGTGTTATTAGTGATCAAATCTACTTGTCCATTTTTTGTTAAGAATATTCTTTTAATTATCCCTTCTGTAAATATTTCATTTTGATTTAAATCTGAAATTTTATAATCATTAATTATTAAATTATGCTTATTTGCAAATTCTTCTAATTTTTCTTTATTGAAACCGCCTAAGCTAATATCTTTTGCAATTGATTTATTTGCCTCTATCTTATTTATAAAATCAATTTGTGAGTTTATTAGTTTTAAAACATTAGCATCACTTATTGGTAAATCTTTTTTTTCAATAGAATTTACTTCTGCAAGATAATACTTGCCATCAACTTTAAAAACTTCTGGAGATTTTTCATTTTTAATTACGAAAACTTTTTTAAAAAGATTTTCTGAAATCTTTTTAACTATTTTATCCTCTTTATCTCTTTGATTCTTATCAATATTATTTATTGAAATACTCTTTAAACTGTTTTGTTGTATTGCTTCATTAAATGATTGACCGTCTAAAATTTTATTTTCTAAATCATCTAATTTTTTAAAAAAGTTTTCATCATAGTCTTTGCCACCTGTTAATGTTAATGGATTAATTTCTGCAAATTTTAACGATTTAAATTCTTTTATAAAAGCTTTTTTGTTCTCGTTATAAACTTTTTCTATTTCTTCTTTAGTAGCTTTTTTCTTTGAATAAAATTCTTTCAAATTAATATACTTAATTGTTTTAGTTTGATTTTCTTTATTAAATGCTCTTACCACTAAATCATCAGGTATAACTAGACCCCCACTTATTAGACTTAAAAATTGTCTTTTTGACTCTTGTTTAACAATATTTTTTTCGAAAGAAGGAGCTGTTACCCCGCTTGTTAATAAAAATTTTTCATATTCTGTTCTAGAAAATTTATTATCTTTAAAAAATAATTTATCATTTCTAATTATATTACTTAGAGATTTGTCATTTATAGTTACTTTATATTCTTCAATTTCAAACGACATTACCTGTTGTCCTATATATTCAGCTAAAATATTTTCTAACAAACTTGAATTTTTTAAATTTTTTACTTGTTCCTTATCTAAATTTAATTTGTTTAAATAATTTACAAAGTCCTGTGTGTTTAATTTTTTAGAGTCTATGGTGGCTATCACATTTTGATTTCCTCCTCTAAACACGTCTCCCATACCCCAAAAAACAAAAGGCAAGATAATGATACCCACAAGTAGTTTAACAAAAAATGATTTTGATAATTTTCCTATTGATGTTGCCATTTTAATAATTTATTAGTTTTAAAATTAATACACCTATAGATCAAATTTTAAATTAAGGCAAATAATGAAATATTTTATTGGTAATTGGAAAATGTTTGGTAGTCCTAAATCAATTAATATACTTAAAAAGATTAATTTATTTTATACTAGAGACAAGAATAGAAAGAAATATAGAATTATTTTTACCCCGCCATACACATTATTACAAAACTACTCAAATTATTTTAAGAATAAAAAAATTTCTATCGGCTCACAAAACTGTTATCAAAAAGATAAATTCTCCTCTAACACAGGAGCTATAAGCTCTTATATGATTAAAAGTGTTGGTGCAAAATATACATTAGTAGGTCATTCAGATAACAGAATTGAAGGTGATACAGATTTAATGTTAAAAAAAAAAGTTAGTTATGCAATCAAGAATAATTTGAGAGTCGTTTTTTGTATTGGTGAAAATAAAACTGAAAAGAAAAATAAAAAAACTTTTCAAGTTTTAAAAAAACAATTAACAAATGTACTAGAGAAAAAATTTTATAATAATATTATAGTAGCTTATGAGCCAGTTTGGTCGATAGGGACTGGTGAGATACCTTCATCTCAAAATCTCAAAGAGACAACAATTTACATAAAAAACATATTGAAAAATTTATTTAGATCAAAAACGCCACCAGTTATATATGGTGGATCTGTAGATGGTTTAAGCGTACAATCCTTTAAAGAAGTAAAAGAAATCGACGGTTTTCTTGTAGGGGGTGCTTCTAAATCATCTAAAAAATTTATTGATATAATAAAGAATTACTATAGATAACAGTTATGGAAAGTTTACTAATAGGAATAAATATTGCCTTGGCAATTATTCTGGTGATTTCAGTTTTACTTCAGAAATCTGAAGGCGGAGCATTAGGTTTAGGTGTTTCACAAGATAATTTCACGTCCACACGATCAATAGGAAACTTTTTAACTAAATTTACTTCAATTATCGCCACATTATTTATTATTTGCAGCTTAGCAATTGTTGCTATCTCTAGAGATGAACTACGTGAAACACAATCTGTTCTCGAAAAACAAGAAGAGGAAGACTCAAACATTCCACAGATACCTGGCACGAAGTAAATTAAACACTTTAACTTATCAAATTATTAAAGTATAACATACTTCCATGGCGCGATACATATTCGTTACTGGCGGCGTGGTTTCATCTTTAGGCAAAGGATTATCATCAGCTTCACTAGCTTATCTTTTACAATCAAGAGGGTATAAAGTAAGAATTAGAAAGTTAGATCCTTATTTAAATGTTGATCCTGGAACCATGAGTCCATTTCAGCACGGTGAAGTTTATGTTACTGATGATGGAGCAGAAACAGATTTAGATTTAGGTCACTATGAAAGATTTTCAGGAATTTCCGCAAAAAAATCTGATAATATAACAACAGGAAAAATTTATAACGATGTTTTAAAGAGAGAACGTCAAGGTAAATATTTAGGTAAAACTGTTCAAGTAATTCCACACATAACTAATAGAATTAAAGAGTTTATCGAAAATGATGTAACAAAAGAAGATTTTGTTATTTGCGAAATTGGTGGGACAGTAGGGGATATTGAAAGTTTACCCTTTCTAGAAGCAATAAGACAATTTTCAAATGAGACAGGTAGAAAAAATACTTTATTTATACATCTTACTTTAGTTCCTTACATGAAAGCCTCTGATGAAATTAAAACAAAACCTACTCAACACTCGGTAAAAGAACTAAGAAGCATTGGTATTCAACCAGATATAATTATTTGTAGATCAGAAAGATCTATCCCTTTAGATCAAAGAAAGAAAATTTCTTTATTCTGTAATGTTTCTATCGAAGATGTAATAGAAACTGTTGATGTTAAAACAATTTATGAAGCTCCTATAAGCTTTAATAAAGAAAAACTAGATGAGAGAGTATTAAAATTTTTTAAAATGAAATCTAAAAAGAAAGTAAATCTTCAACCATGGAAAAAAATCACTCGATTAGTTTTGAACACAAGAAATAAAGTAAATATCGCAATAATTGGAAAATATGTAGAATTAAAAGATGCTTACAAATCTTTAGACGAAGCATTAACACACGGCGGCATAGCAAATAATCTGAAAGTTAACCTTTTAAGAATTGAGTCTGATTATTTAAAACCAAGGGAAATAAATAATAAATTGAATGGTGTATCAGGAATTTTAATACCGGGTGGTTTTGGAAAAAGAGGTACAGAAGGAAAAATTGCAGCAATTAATTACGCTAGAAAAAACAAAATACCGTTTTTAGGCATTTGTTTTGGGATGCAAATGGCTGTGATTGAATTTGCTAGAAATAAGTTAAATATGAAAAATGCAACATCAAGTGAGTTTGGCTCTTCAAAAGCTTCTGTAGTGGGTTTGATGAGTGAATGGCTTAAGGACGGTAAATTGATGAGAGGTACTGATAAAGATTTAGGTGGAACTATGAGATTAGGAAGTTATGAGGCAAGACTTAAAAAAGACACAAAAATAAGTAAGATTTATAATTCCCTAAGGATTGAAGAAAGACACCGTCATAGATATGAAGTTAACATTAATTATAAAGAGGATTTTGAAAACAAAGGAATGATTTTTTCAGGTCTATCTCCAGATAATAAACTACCAGAAATTATAGAACTAAAAGACCACCCTTGGTTTATAGGCGTTCAGTTTCATCCAGAATTTAAATCTAGACCTTTAACACCGCATCCTTTATTCTCATCATTTATAAAGGCTGCAAAAATAAATACAAAGAAATGACAAATCATAAAGTAAAATGCTCCAATTTTAATATTGCAAACGATCAACCATTTACTCTTATAGCGGGTCCTTGTCAGCTTGAAAATGAAGCACATGCAATAAAAATTTCAACCGAACTAAAAAAAATTACATCTGAACTTGGAATTAATTTTATTTATAAAACTTCTTTTGATAAAGCTAATAGAACAAGCCTCAAAGGAAAAAGAGGTATTGGGTTAGAAAAATCTCTAGCTATTTTCGATAAAATTAAAAAAGAAGTAGGAGTACCAGTTTTAACGGATATACATACTGCTGAACAATGTTCGATTGTAGCTAAACATGTCGATGTTTTACAAATACCTGCGTTTCTTTGTCGACAAACTGATTTACTTATTGCTGCAGCAAAAACAGGAAAAATTATAAATGTTAAGAAGGGTCAATTTTTAGCTCCGTGGGACATGGTTAATGTAATAAAAAAAATAGAAGAGTCTGGAAATAAGAATATTTTAATTACAGAAAGAGGTGCAAGCTTTGGATACAATACTTTAGTATCAGACTTAAGGGCATTACCTATAATGTCAAAATTTGGTTTTCCAATTGTCTTCGATGCTACACATTCCGTTCAACAACCAGGAGGAATGGGAGAAAAAAGTGGAGGCCAAAGAGAATTTGTTCCTCATTTAGCTAGAGCTGCAATAGCTGTAGGCGTTGGTGCAATTTTTATAGAAACTCATGAGGATCCAGACAATGCTCCTTCTGATGGGCCAAATATGGTTCCATTAAATGAAATGAGAAATTTATTAAAAAAATTGTCAGACATTGATAAATTAATAAAGTGAAAAAATTTATTTTAATATTATTTTTTACATTTACCTTTACAACAATCTCCAAAGCAGAAACTTGGAGCTGTATATATAACTTTAATAACGAGAGTAGGACTATGGAAATTACAAGAACTTCTAGCAAACAATTTAGTACGATAGATGATGGAAAAATAATTAAATCTAAAATTGATATTATAAAAGAAACAAAAGATTATATCCATCTTTACACTGATTTTAATTCAGTGCCAATGGCATTCGTAAGAGTATTAGATAAGAATAAAAAAACATTTGTTATGGTTGGTTTGGAATATCAAAACTAAACATCTATAATAGAAGGTAATTGCATAGTAAGATAATTATGAAAATAGAAAATGTAAAAGGCAGACAAGTTTTTGATAGCAGAGGAAATCCTACGGTAGAGGCAGAAGTTTTTTTAGATAACGGTGTATCTGCATCAGCAATTTCACCTTCTGGAGCTTCAACAGGAGCTTTTGAAGCTCATGAATTAAGAGATAAAGATGAAAACAATTTTTTAGGTAAAAGTGTAAAAAAGGCTATTGAAAATATTAATAAAAAAATTGTATTAAGTTTAAAGGGATTAGATCCAACAGATCAGTCTAAAATTGATAAAGTTTTATTGGATTTAGATGGGAGTGAGAATAAAAAGAATCTTGGGGCGAACGCAACTCTAGCTGTATCTTTAGCTATTTCAAAATCAGCAGCTATATCATATAAAAAACCTCTTTATAAAAACTTAGGGAAATCGTTCTCTTTACCTAATCCCTTAATGAATATTATTAATGGAGGAGCACACGCGGACAATGATTTAAAAATCCAAGAATTTATGATTAGGCCGGACTCAGCAAAAAATTTTATGGACGCGATAGAAAAATGTTTTCTAGTTATTCAAAATTTAAAAAGTTTATTAAAATCAAAAAAAATGCTCACTAATGTTGGTGATGAAGGAGGTTTTGCTCCATCTATTAATAGCAATGAAGAAGCTCTTGAATTAATTGTTAGTGCTGTTGAAAAATCAAAGTTAATGCCTGGAAAAGATATCGTTATTTGTTTAGATGTAGCAGCTAATGAGTTAATCAACAAAGAAGGTCAGTATTCAATTCAATCAAGTAATTTTACTTCTGTTGATAATGTTATTGATTATTATAAAAAACTAATTTCAAGCTACCCCATCAAATCAATCGAGGATCCATTTGCTGAGGAAGACTGGGAGTCATGGAAAAGAATTACGACTGAAATTGGAAAAAATGTTCAAATAGTAGGTGATGATTTATTTGTAACAAATTCTAAAAGACTTAAAAAAGGAATAGATAGCAAATCTGCTAATAGTATTTTAGTAAAACCCAATCAAATTGGAACATTATCAGAAACTTTAGAAGTAATTAAAATGGCGAAGCAAGCCAACTTTAAAACAATTATCTCTCATAGATCAGGAGATACAGAAGACACTTTTATAGCTGATTTAGCAGTAGCAACAGAATCATCTCAAATTAAAACAGGTTCATTAGCTAGATCTGAAAGAGTAGCAAAATACAACAGATTGTTGCGTATTGAAGAAGAACTTGGAAATCAAGCGAAAATAGCTAAAATATCATAATGCGGCTAATTGAAAGTTTTAAAAAGAGAAAACTTATATTAATAAATGTATTTCTTACGCTTTACATTGGTATTAATCTTATTGGCGGAGAAAGAGGTTTAATATCTTACTTTGAAAAAAAAAGTTTATATGAGAACTTAATTAATGAGGAAAAAATATTAAATTCTGATCTTAAAAATTTGAAAAAAAAGATTGATCTTATTTCAAACAACGATTTAGATTATTTAGATATGCTTTACAGAGAAAAACTTAGATATGGTACAAAAGACGAAATAATAATAAAACTTAAATGAAAAATAATTTACGACATCCTGAAAAAGTAAAGAAGCCATTTAACCCCCTTAAAAAAAAACCTGAATGGATTAGATCTAAAATTGTAGACTCTCAAGTCTTTTTTAAGACAAAACAAGTTGTTAATCAGAATAATTTAGTAACGGTTTGCCAAGAAGCTAATTGTCCAAATATAACTGAATGTTGGAGTAAAAAACACGCTACCTTTATGATTATGGGTGATACTTGTACTAGAGCGTGTGCTTTCTGTGATGTAAAAACTGGAAAACCTAACGCGTTAGACATATTTGAACCTGCTAAAATTTCTAATGCAGTAAAAAGATTAAATCTAAAACATGTTGTAATTACTTCCGTCGATAGAGATGATCTTGAAGATGGTGGCTCTGAACACTTTTATAAAGTTGTTACAGCTACCCGTGAAAAAAATCCGAATACTTCAATTGAAGTTTTAACACCTGATTTTTTAAGAAAAGGCGATTCTTATAAAAAAATTTTAAAAGCAGACCTTGATGTTTTTAATCATAATATTGAGACAGTGCCTAGACTTTATACAGTTGTTAGACCAGGTGCTAGATACTTTGCATCATTAGATCTTCTAAAAAATGCAAAACAAGAAAATAAAAAAGTATTTACTAAGTCAGGTATTATGGTTGGTCTTGGTGAAAACAAAGAAGAAATAATTCAAGTTATGGACGATTTAAGATACGCAGAAGTTGATTTTATTACTATCGGGCAGTATCTTCAACCTTCACCAAAACATCATCCTTTGGATAGATATTATCACCCTGATGAATTCAAAGAACTTGAAAGTATTGCTAAGACAAAAGGTTTTTTATTAGTATCATCTTCTCCTCTAACAAGATCTTCGTATCACGCTGATGAAGATTTTAAACGATTACAAGATGCACGAAATAAAAAGTTTGAATGTCATCAGCCACAATAAAAAAAATAATACCTTGTAAAAAAAAAGAACTGGTAGAGATGGTTCTAGATATAGAAAATTACCCTGAATTCGTTCCTTGGTGTATACAAGGCAAAGTATATGATAAAAAAGAAAGTGAAGATTTAATTACATTTAAAGGTGATTTAAAAGTTGGAAAAAGTTTTCTTAATGAAACATTTTCAAGCTATGTATCTTTTTATAAAGAGAGAGATAAAATTATAGTAACAAATCTGGAAGGACCTCTAAAATATTTGAAAAATGAATGGACATTCAAACAAATAAATAATTCTACTCAATTGACTTTTATAATTGATTTTGAACTAAAAAACCCAATTTTTAACTCTATAATGAAAAAATCTTTTGAACTTGGATTAAATAAAATTGCTAGAGCTTTTGAGCAAAGGGCTGTAGATTTATATAATAAATGACTACAGAAATTTTGCTTTTAACAATCTTATGTTTTGTGTGCAATCGGCTAGCTTCATATTTAAAAGAAATTAGGACTGGCGATCCCAATGAAAGTAACTCAACATACTGGATGTTTTCATACGATTTTAAATCACCCAATAAAGAATGGGTTCCAGAAGACCCCTCATTATTGAAAAAGAAGAAAAGAAGAAACTTTTTGGTTTTGATGCTTTATTTAAATATTTTTTTAATCTTTTTAGTTGGAAATAGTTTTATAGCAGATTTATTAGAGTTGATTAATTAATTGATTTTAAAACTAAATCAAAAGTTTTTTTTACTGTTGTTTTTTGAATAAAGATTCTTCCTTTATTTTTAAATTTAAATTCATTTGTGGATATTTTTGTGCCATTTTTTATTCCAATATAAACTAGACCTACAGGTTTTTTTTTAGTACCTCCTCTTGGTCCAGCGATTCCAGTTATAGATATGCAAATTTTACTTTTGCTAATTTTGGCTAATCCCTTCAACATCGACAAACAACACTGCGAACTGACTGCGCCATATTTTTGAATAATATTTTTTGGTACATTCAAAATATCCATTTTGGACCGATTTGAGTAAGTTACTAAGCCCATTGTAAAAACTTTAGATGATCCATTTATTGCTGTCATTGAACTAGAAACTAAGCCGCCAGTACAAGACTCAGCAACTGCAAATTTAAGTTTTTTCTTTTTTAAAAGTTTAACTATCCTTTTCATTAAAATAACTTTGTTTTTATAATCATAAAAATAATTAAAGTGAGAACAACATAAAGTCCAGCAATAATATCATCTGCTAATACTCCAAAACTATTTTTAAAATTTTTATCAAATTTATTTATAGGAAATGGTTTCTTAATGTCAAAAAATCTGAATAGAATAAATATGTAAAAATAATATAAAAAAGTTTCTTGTAGATTTTCTTTAGTATTATGTGCAATTTCATAAAGATAAATAGGTATTGATTGTCCAACGAATTCATCAATTACTATTTCCTTTGGATCTTTATTTTCACTTTCTTTTATATAATTTGCTATCGCAAAAAATGAATATATACAGATAATCAATAGGAGTATTAAAATTAAATTAGACGATAATTCAATTATATGGAATAAACTAAATAATAAAATTGTTGTGACTAGAGAAGTAATTGTACCAGGAGCAAATCTAACAGTGCCTAAACCAAAAAAAGTTACAAACAAATAATTGATATTTTTAATCATATTTAATAACTGAAACAATAACTTCGCAAGCAATAGCTTTTTCTTTTCCTATAATGCCTAATTTTTCTGTTGTTTTGCCTTTAATATTAATTTGATTTTTAGAAATTTTACAAATTTTTGAAATATTTTCTATCATTCTTTTTTTATGTTTTTTTATTTTTGGAGTCTGTGTAATAATATTTACATCTATATTATTTATAAAGAAATTTTTTCCTTCAATCTTTTCTACTACTTTTTCTAACAAAATAGTAGAACGAATATTTTTAAATTTTTGGTTTTGGTCTGAAAAAAGTTCTCCTATATCTCCCATCTTACAAGCACCAAGAATAGCATCAGTGATAGCATGAAGTACTGGGTCTCCATCAGAATGCCCTAAAGTACCTAGAGGAGATTTTATTTTTAATCCACCTAGAAAAAGATTTCTTTTTGGCACTAACCTATGTACGTCAAACCCAATTCCAATATACATATTAGATCTATAAATATTCTTTAAATTTTTAAAATCTGTTTGATCTGTTATCTTAAAATTACTTTTTTCCCCATCAACGAATTCAACTTTATCTAAATCCATAAGTAATGATAGATCATCATCTTTATATTTAGATTTATTATCTTTGTGTAGGTTATAAATTTCTTTAATAAAAAAAGCTTGTGGAGTTTGAGTAAGAAATAAGTCCTTTCTATTCTTTCCAATAATATACTCATTTAAACTCGAAACAATTTTTTGTTTTATTGCATCTTGAATATCTAATTTAGGAACTACTGCTTTTGCTTTTCTCATTTTTTTCATTATTGTGTTTAATAATTTAATTGAGACATTAGGCCTTGCAACATCATGGATTAAAACTTTTGAAATTTCTTTATATTCAACAACTTTTTTTAAAGCATTAAAGGTCGATTGCTGCCTATCTTTTCCACCTAATATTAACTTTACATTTTTCAGTTTTAAAGACTTTGCCTTTTTAGAGTCTTTTTTATTATAAACGACAACGATTTTTTTAATTTGTTTAAATTTACGAGCTTTATCGACATTAATTTCAACTAATGATTTACCTGCAATTTTTTGATATGGTTTGCCAACTTTAGACCTAAATCTATGGCTATTACCTCCAGCTAAAATGATAAAACAAAAACTCATTGTATAAATTATATTATATTTATATGAATAATTAACTCTTAATTAGAATGTTTAAAATTATAAAAAACTTTAATTGGATTATTTTATCTTCATTTTTATGTATTTTTATGGGGATAGTAACATTTTTGACCTTTATCAATGAGGGATTTGTACCTTTAACAGATAAAAATCTTCAAGTTTTACTAATTATAGATATTTTTCTTCTACTTATCTTTTTTTCTCTAATTTTTAAAAATTTCTATCGATTTTATTATACTGGAAAAAGAGATAAAGCAGGGTCTCAAACAAACTTAAAATACATATCAATATTTTCTGTTTTCACATTAATTCCATCTTTAATTGTAGCGGTATTTTCACTTTTTATTTTTAATTTTGGAATACAAAATTATTTTGACAAACAAATAACAAATGCTGTTAATAATTCATATGACGTTGCCAAAAACTATTTGGAAGAAAGTAAAAAAAATGTTCAATCTGATATCATACTGATGAGTGTAGGTTTGAATAGAGCTTCAAATTTATATTATTCAAATCAAGCTCGATTTAAGTCAATAATAAATTCAGAAAAAATACTTAGAAGAATTGACGATGTATACCTAATAGATAGTTTAGGCAATGTTTTAATTTCTAATGTAAGAGATATTACTGATGAATTTGTTGTACCATCAGATGAGGATTTTGATCAAGCACTTGAAGGTAAGCAAGTATTTATAACAAATAATCTTGATAACAAGACTACCGTAATGACTAAACTTAACTCTTTAGTTGATACTTATCTTTATATATCAAGAAATATTGATTCTGAAATTTTAAGGTATTTAAATGAAACAGAACAAGCTGTAAGTTTTTACTATTCCGTTGAAAATAGTCAAACCGGTATAAAGGTTACATTTGCGATAATTTATATAATAGTAGTTACATTGTTGTTATTTTTATCAACTTCAATTGCAATTACTTTTGCCTCTAGATTAACTAAACCTATTGTTAATTTAATTAGCGCTTCAGAATCAATTAGTAAAGGCGCATTGGATGTAAAAGTTCCAAGTATTGATGCAGATCCTGAGTTAAAGTTGCTTAATGCAAATTTTAATTCAATGATTGATAGATTAAAAAAACAACAAGATAAACTGCTTGCGACTGAAAGGTACGAGGCGTGGGAAAGTGTAGCTCGGAAACTTGCACATGAAATAAAAAATCCATTAACTCCAATTCAGTTATCAATAGATCGATTGAGGGAAAAATATTCATCTAAAATAAGTGGTGATAACCAAGATTTTGAAAAATATTTGCAAACAATTAATAGACAGATTAAAGATATTGAAACTTTAGTAAATGAATTCTCAAATTTTGCTAGAATGCCTAGACCAATATTTAAAAAAATTAATATTATAGAAATTGTAAATCGTTCAATAGAGTTTACTAAAATGACTTCAAAAAATTTGATTAATTTTGAAACTTCAGAAAAGAAGTTATTAATTCATGGAGACTCAGAACAACTAAATAGGGTTTTTATTAACCTAATTAAAAACTCAGAAGAATCATTTTTAGATAAAACTAAAAAAACCAAGGGTTTTAAGGGTAAAATTGACATAGAAATTATTAGTAATAATGACTATATAGTTGTTAAATTGGAAGATAATGGTTCTGGCATATCTAATATAAAAAAAGTAATGACCCCATACTATACCACTAAAATAAATGGAACTGGATTAGGTTTGCCAATTGTAAGCAAGATTATAAATGAGCACTCTGGAGATTTTAACATAAACAATAGAAAAGATGATAAAGGAGTAGTTGTTGAAATTTCTTTCCCTAAATTAAATGCATAAAGATATATTAGTCATAGACGATAATCCTGATATCAGGTTTTTAATTTGTAATATTTTAAAAGAACAAAATTTCAATGTTCGATCTGCTGCTAACTATGATCAAGCTGTTTTAGAGATAAATAAAAAGATACCAGACTTAGCTATCATTGACATAAAACTTGATAAAACTGATAAAGATGGGATTGATTTACTTAAGCAAATTAATAAAAAAAATAAACTTACACCAATAATAATGATTTCAGGGCATGCAACAGTTGCAATAGCGGTAGAAGCCATAAGATTAGGTGCATATGAGTTTATCGAAAAACCCTTTTCGACAGAAAAAATAATTAATTATGTGAATAGGGCATTAGAAAATGCAGCTTTAAAACAAGAGAAAGATATTATTGAAAATAAGCTATTCCATTCATTCGATTTAATAGGAAAAAGTCCTTCAATAATTAAAATCAAAAAAACAATTGAAAAGCTATCTACTTCAGAAAGTCGAGTTTTGATTTCAGGGCCAACTGGGTCAGGAAAAGAATTGGTAGCTAGAAAAATTCATAAAAATTCAATGAGATACAAAGAACCTTTTGTCATATTAAACGCTGCTTTACTTAAAGAAAATACTTATGAAAAAGAGTTATTTGGAGAAGAATTCGAAGATGGAAATATATCTTTTGGAGCGCTTGAAAGAGCTAATAAAGGAACGTTATTAATTGACGAGGTTTCTGAAATTCCTTTTGAAACCCAAGCAAATGTTTTGAGAGTTTTAATTGATCAAAAGTTTAAACGACTTAATGGATCTAAATATATAAAAGTTAATATTAGACTTATTTCTTCAACATCTAAAAATTTAAAAAATTTAGTTGAAAACAATCAGTTCAGAGAAGATTTATTTCACAGATTAAATGTTGTACCGATTGATTTATTACCTTTAAGTTCAAGAACAGAGGATATTCCTTTGTTAATTGAATATTTTAAAGAAAAACTTTCGGAAATAAACGGTGTTCAACAACCCATGATAGATATAAAAAATGATAATCTTTATACTTACAATTGGCCTGGAAATGTTAGAGAGTTAAGAAATTTAGTTGAAAGACTAACAATATTATCTGCTAATGAAAGTAAAAAAGATATAAGTAAGCTTATGGATGACATTTTGTTATCATCTCAAACTTTAGATAACGATAAATCACGCCTAGAAAAAACCTTTTCTTCACCTCTAAAAGAAGCAAGAGAGTACTTTGAAAAAGAATATTTGGTTACACAACTCAAAAAAAATCACGGAAATATTTCAAGAACTGCTGATTTTATTGGCATGGAAAGATCAGCGTTACATAGAAAACTTAAGTCGCTAGGCATCAAAGGTATTAATTAATATGAATATAATTATATGTGGAGCCGGTAAAGTTGGCTTTTCAATAAGCAAACAATTATCTGCTCAAGGTCACTCAGTAACAGTAATTGATCAATCTTCTGAAGATATTAAGAAAATAAATGACACCCAAGATGTTAAAGGGATTGTTGGGAGAGCTTCATTGCCTACAGTTCTAGAAAATGCAGGTGCAGAAAAAGCTGACATGGTAATAGCTGTCACAAGAAATGATGAAACTAATATGATTGTTTGTCAATTAGCCAGTTCTTTATTTAACGTCTCAAAAAAGATTGCAAGAATAAGAACTAAAGATTTTTTAGAAGGAAAATGGGGAAAGCTTTATAATAAATCTAACATACCCATAGATGTAATAATT
This sequence comes from Pelagibacteraceae bacterium AG-325-J13, assembly GCA_003282835.1. GTDB lineage: Bacteria > Pseudomonadota > Alphaproteobacteria > Pelagibacterales > Pelagibacteraceae > Pelagilacustribacter. The sequence continues at coordinate 63,023 of QBYL01000004.1, forward strand.
TCACCAGAATTGGAGGTAGCAAAATCTTTATTTAGGCGATTAGAAGCTCCAGGTGCCTTAGACAATGTACCTTTTGGTAAAGACAAAGTTAAAATGTTAGAAATCTCAATTGAAAAAAATTGTCCAATTAAAAATATTCCTTTAAAAGATCTAACAAAAAAATATCCTGATTTTAAAGCTAATATTTTAGGCGCTTTAAGAAAAGAGAAACTAATTTATTTAAAAAAAAATGATAAATTACTTGAGGGTGACAACGTTTATGTTGTGATTAGCAGTGATCAGCTTAATCCGATTTTAAAAGCTTTTGGACATGATGAAAAAGCAGCAAAAAATATATTAATTATTGGTGGAGGTAATATTGGTTTAAATTTAGCAAAATTATTAGAAACAAATTTTGATGATATTAGAATAAAGATTATTGAGAAAAATAAAAAAAGAGCTGAAGAAATAGCCAATGAACTCTCTTCGTCTATAGTTATAAATGGAGATGCATTAGATGAAGATATTTTAAAAGAGGCAAATTTAGAGGACTCAGAGACAGTATTAGCTCTCACAAACGATGATGAAAATAATATGATGGCTTGTGTATTAGCAGAAAAAACTGGTCTTAAGAAAAGAACTATAGCTATCGTAAATAAAACTAATTACAATTTACTTCAAGACTCTTTAAATATTGATGACTTAGTCGATCCTAGAATGACAACTGTTTCTAGAATAATGGAACATGTTCATAGAGGAACTATAGGAACCGTTTATTCTCTTTTAGATGGCGAATATGAATTTATTGAAGCAAAAATTTCAGAAAAATCAGAATTATTGAATAAAAGTATTAGAGATTCAAATCTCCCAGAGGATATTAGAATTGGTGCAATAGTTAGAAAAGATCAAGTTATAATACCTAGATCAAATTTTATATTTGAAAAAAACGACCTTGTAGTGTTTCTTGCCAAAAGAGAGCAACTTAAAGATGTTGAAAGTATATTTAGCGTGAGCTCTGTTTAATTAATGAATGTTAAAAGAATTAGCTATTACTTGGGACTATTTTGCTTACCAGTTGGCTTTTTAGCTTTTATAAATATTTTATACTCATCTTATTTTGATTATTTTTTAAGCATTAATTCTTATCTTATTACTCTTATAATTTCGTTGTTTTTAGGAGCAATTTTAATTTTTTTTGGAAAAAAAGCTGATAATAAAATAAATTTCATAGAACAACTTTTGTTAATAATTTTAGTTTATATAATGATTTCTTTTTTAATATCGCTACCATTCTATTTAAGTAATTATCAAGTTACTTTTCTGAATTCTTTTTTCGAAGCTGTTTCAGGAGTTACAGGAACGGGATTTAGTGTTTTCAAAAATATAAAATATTTAGATCCAACCCTCATCCTCTGGAGATCTTCTTCACAGTGGATAGGAGGATTGTATTTTTTATTTTTTTTAATCTTAATTTTTTCAAATAAAAAATTTAGCTATAAAATGTGTGAGTTAACATATTCTGAAGAGGCTAATATTAATACACCAAATAACCTTAAAGACTTATTATTAAGAATTTTTATCATTTACTCATTAATTAGTTTTTCAATTTTTTTAGCATTAAATATTTCTGAAGTAAGAATGTTCAATTCTTTAAATTTAAGTATGAGTTTGGTTTCTTCAGGTGGTTTTTTGCCATCAAATTCTTTAGAAAAAATTATTCAATCTAATTTTCAAAAAATAGTATTCATATTTGCTTTACTTTTATCAATGTTAAATTTTTTTTTAATCATGAACATTTTAGATAGAAAATTATTAACAAGACAACACAAAGAAGATATTTATTTAGTTATTTTTACAGTTGCGATCATAATTTTGATTTACCTAAATAATTATACTGGTTTGAATGTAATTATAAGCATTCTAAGTAGTTTAAGTAACTCAGGTTTATCTCTGATTAGTTCTGAAAACAATCTCAGTTTATTTTTTTTATTATTAACTATAATTGGTGGGTCTTTAATTTCTAATACTTCTGGTATAAAATTCACTAGAATCTATATATTGCTTAAAACAGTTAAACTAGAGATAATCAAATTAATTAGTCCAAATAGTATAATTAATAAAAACTTATTTAGTTCTGAAAAAAAAATATCAGATGACAACATCAAAATTTCTTTTTTAATATTCATCTCTTTTTTTATAAGTCTATTTATACTTTCTGGCATCTTAATCGTAGATAACGTGGACTTCGAGAAATCATTTAAATTGTCTATCCTAACAATTACAAATACAACCACTTCATCCATGTTTGGAATAGAAAAATTAGATTTTTCAAATTTATTAACAACTTCCAAACTAAGTTTGATAATCTTTATGATAATTGGAAAAATTGAGTTAATATCTTTATTTTTAATTTTCAAAAAAATATTTTTTAAAGACTGATATGTCAAAAATTGTAATAATTGGTGCTGGTGCTATGGGTTCCGCCTTTTCTTTGCCTTGCTTAGACAATAGTCACGATATCAACATAATAGGTACACATTTAGAAAATAACTTTATTGAAGACTTAAAAGAAAATGGAAATTTTCACCCTGGTCTTAAAACAAATATTCCTTCTAAGGTTAATATCTTTAAATTTGAAAAGTTTGATGATCTTTTTAAATTAAAAGTAGACTTAGTAGTTTTAGGAATAAGTTCAAAAGGCATAGAATGGGTAGCTGACCAATTAAGTAGATTGTTTAAAGAAAAAGAAATGCCAAAATTATTGATACTCACAAAAGGGCTAAGTATTCACAACGGTAATTATGAATTATTAGTTGATAAACTAAAGCGATTACTATCTGATAAAGGTATATCTAATGTTAATATTTCTGCTGTCGGGGGTCCTTGTTTAGCCGCAGGGTTAGCCAATAGGGTTCATAGCAGTGTTGTTATAGCAAACAAAGATATACATACTGCAAAAAAGATAGCCGATATGTTAAATACTAATTATTATCATACTTCTTATTCAGATGATTTAAATGGCGTAGAAGTTTCTGCAGCAATTAAAAATATTTTTTCAATGGCTGTTGGTGCTGCTAAAGGTTTATGCAGCCCCAACATATCTGACGAGATTAGAGAAAAAAATTATTTAAATACTGCATCTGCTCTAATCAAACAATCAATACATGAAATGGAAATATTTGTTGAACATTTAAAAGGTAAAAAAGAAACTGTTAAAGGATTGGCAGGTTTAGGCGATTTATATGTAAGTTCTGGTGGAGGTAGAAATGCAAAAATGGGCTCTTATATAGGAGAAGGTTTAACATTTTCTAAAGCAAAGAAAACAAAAATGGAAAAAGTTACAGTTGAAGGAGCTGATTTAGTTATTGAAATTGGCAAAAAAGTTAAACAAGATTTTGATGAAACAAAATTACCATTGATGATTGGCATGATTGATGCAATCTTAGAGGATAAAAAACTTCATTTAAAATGGGATTTGTTTAGATGAAAAAGATTATTACAATTTTAATATTAAATATTTTAATATCAAATTTTTCTTATGCTAATGGTAAAATACTTATCAGTGGGTTTATTAATAAACAATCACAAGTAAAAAGTGGTATTGAGATTAAAGATCCTAAAAATAAAATTATAATTATTTATAATCATGGACAAAATACCAACGATAGAGCTAAAAAGAGCGAATGTATATGGGTAAATCAAATAAATAATCAAGCCTCATTAGTAGATGAGGAAATAAATGGTAAAAAAATTATGGTTTATAATTTTTGTTCTAATGATTTTGCTGGAGACATGTCGCTGAAAAAAAGTTGGTGGAAAACAAAAACTCCTTATGTAGGTAAGCATAAATTGGATAAACGAGTTGAAAAAAATTTAGAATTAGTCGAAAAATTTGTAACTATGGGCGTACCAAGGAAACAAGTAATTATTTCAGGTCATTCTTGTGGGGGTCTATTAACCTTAATGTTATTATCTGCTTACCCTGAAAAAGTAGGTGGAGGCATATCATACATGCAAGCATGTTTTGGTAAACTTTCTTCTAAATACAAAGTTAAAAAAGTAGGTCCTGAAGCAGCTTTAGCTAAATTTGCTAAGAAAAATCCAGGTCCTGCTGAACTTAGAGAAAGACAAATTAATACAATTAAAAAATTAAATAATGTTCCGGTTTTAGCTTTCACTCATCCTAAAGATAAGTGGGAAGGATTGTTGTCTGATTGGTTGGAAGAAGTTCCAGGAGTAAAAAGAATTGTCATTTCTGAAGATTATAAAATTAATGGAAAGACTTGTGTCGTAAAAGGAGATAATTGGCAAGAAAATATTTCAGCTAGAAAAAATCCAGGCCACGAAATGAATCAAGGTTTATGTTTTCAATATTATAATCCCGAAATATTAAAGTATATAGAAAGTAGAATTTCATGAAAAAATTTTTGATAATGTTTTTTATATTATCCATTCATTCTGAATTATTGGCTAATGAAAAACATGATTTAAAAGCTACTACTAGTATTTCTGATCAACTTAAAACTTTACAAGATCTCTATAAGTCTGGTGTATTGAGTGGATATGAATATGAAAAGGAAAAAGAAAAAATTTTAAATAATTAAAATGAAAAAATTTATAATATCTATTGATGCTGGAACTACATCAAATAGATCGATTTTATTTGATTTAAAAGGAAAACCTATTTTTTCATCTCAAAAAGAATTTACTCAATATTTCCCCAAAAGTGGATGGGTAGAGCACGATCCAGATGAAATTTGGAGAACAACTATTAAAACATTAAGAGATGTAATTTCTAAAGCAAAAAAATTAAAAGGTAAAATACTAACAATTGGAATAACTAATCAAAGAGAAACTACAGTTTTATGGGACAAAAAAACTGGTAAAACAGTTTACAAAGCAATTGTTTGGCAGGATCGAAGGCAAGAAGCTTTTTGTAAAAAGTTGAGACAACAAAATAAAGAAAATATGATTTTTAATAAAACTGGCTTACTAATTGACTCATATTTTTCGGGTACAAAAATTAAATGGATTTTAGATAATGTTCCAAAAGCTAAAAAATTAATGAACAAAAAACAATTATTGTTTGGGACAATTGATAGTTTTTTAATATGGAAACTAACAAAGGGAAAAGTTCATGCTACGGATGCTACAAATGCTAGCAGAACAATGATTTTTAACATTTCATCTAATAAATGGGACGATGCAATTTTAAATATATTAAAAATAAAAAAACATATTTTACCGGCAGTTAAAGATTGCGCAGATGATTACGGTGTGACACACCCTTCAATCACTGGAATATCTATTCCTATTAACGGCGTAGTAGGTGATCAACAGTCAGCTACAATTGGACAATGTTGTTTTGAACCTGGTTCTTTAAAAAGCACTTATGGAACAGGTGCTTTTGTTTTATTGAACACTGGGAATAAAAAGATTTATTCCACTAACAGGTTGTTAACTACGATCGCTTATAGAATTAAAGGTAAAACCACCTACGCTATGGAAGGATCTATATTTATTGCTGGAGCTGGAGTTCAGTGGTTAAGAGATAGAATGAAATTTTTTAAAAAAGCTGCTACTACAGAAAAAATTGTCAGATCACTGAAAGGTAATAACGGAATTTATTTAGTACCGGCTTTTACTGGTTTAGGAGCTCCTTATTGGAATGCTAATTCTAGGGGAGTTTTAAGCGGCATAACCAGAGACACTAATCCTAAAGAAATTATAAGAGCGACAATAGAATCTGTTGCTTATCAAACATATGATCTATTTGAAGCAATGAAACATGATGGATTGAGACCAAAGATAGTAAAAGTCGATGGCGGGATGGTTATGAATAACTGGTTTTCTCAATTTTTATCTGATGTTGTAAATGTAAAAGTACTTAGACCAGATGTTCAAGAAACTACCGCAGCTGGGGCAGCATTTATGGCAGGTTTAAAAATTGGAGTATATAAATCTTTAAAAGATATTTCTAAAAATTGGCATTTAAACAAAAAATTCTCACCTAAAATGAAAAAAAGCTATAGAACCAACCTTATCAAGGGTTGGTCTAAAGCAATTGAGAGAGCTCTGATAAATTAATTCACCTTATGGTTGTAAAATAAAAACTTTACTTACTTGTTCTGTTTTGGTGAAATTAAATAATTAACAATAAACAATAACAACAAAAACGGGGGAATTAATGTTTAAAACATTTAAAACTTTTTTAGCTGTTGCTGTTTCATTTTCAATCGTAACTATTTCTAGTGCATCTGCAAATGCAATTAAGAAATGGTCTGACGGTGAGTTTAGTCTTTCTGTTTTATCTGCTAAAGATAGAGAGAAAGAGCTAAAGTGGTTTCAAGATGCTGCAAAGCCATTCAAAGGAATGTCTTTAAAAGTAGTATCTGAAGGAATACCTACTCACGTGTATGAATCTAAAGTTCTTACAAAGGCGTTTGAAGAAATAACAGGAATAAAAGTACAACACCAAATCATCGGAGAAGGTGATGTTGTAATGGCTGTACAAACACAAATGCAAACAAACGTAAGTATTTACGATGCATATGTAAATGACTCAGACTTAATTGGTACGCACGCGCGTATGCAACAAGCTGTTAATTTAACTGAATGGATGAAGGGTAAAGGTAAAGCAGTTACAAATCCAATGTTGGATTTAGATGACTTCATAGGACTTCAATTTACTACAGGTCCTGATGGAAATCTTTATCAACTTCCAGACCAACAATTTGCTAACCTTTATTGGTTCAGAAAAGATTGGTTTGACAGACCAGAAATCCAAAAAGCATTTAAGAAAAAATATGGTTATGATTTAGGTGTTCCAGTAAACTGGTCTGCCTATGAAGATATAGCTAAATTCTTTTCAGAAGATGTTAAAGAAATTGATGGCGTAAGAATATACGGCCACATGGACTACGGTAAAAGAGCTCCTGACTTAGGTTGGAGAATGACTGATGCGTGGTTATCAATGGCTGGCGCAGGAAGCAAAGGACTACCAAATGGAGTTCCAGTAGACGAATGGGGAATAAGAATGGAACCAGGTTCTTGCAATCCAGTTGGCGCGAATGTATCAAGAGGTGGAGCTACAAATGGTCCAGCTGCAGTATATGCAATCAGAAAATGGGATGAATGGTTAAGACAGTACGCACCTCCAGGAGCTGCTGCTATGGACTTCTATCAGTCTCTACCATCATTATCTTCAGGAAACGTTGCTCAGCAAATTTTTTGGTACACTGCTTTCACAGCTTCTTTAGTAGGAAAAAATCCTAACAACAAAGTTGTTGATGCAAACGGTATGCCATTATGGAGAATGGGTCCTTCACCAAAAGGGCCTTATTGGGAACAAGGTATGAAGCTTGGATATCAAGATGTCGGATCTTGGACTTTATTTAAGTCTACTGATGTTGAGAGAAGAAAAGCTGCATGGTTGTACGCTCAATTTGCTGTTTCAAAAACAGTATCTCTTAAAAAAGCTGATGTTGGTATAACATTTGTGAGAAAAAGCACTATCAATCACAAACACTTTACTAAGAGAGCGCCTGAACTTGGTGGACTTGTAGAGTTCTACAGATCAAAAAACAGAAATGTTTGGTCACCAACAGGTATTAACGTTCCAGACTATCCGAAGCTAGCACAATTATGGTGGCAGCATATCGGAGAAGTTAACTCTGGCACATTTACTCCACAACAAACTATGGATCGTCTTGCAGATGAGATGGACTTAGTTATGTCTCGTATGGAAGCTGCTGACAAAGGTAGTAACGCATATGGTGGATGTGGACCTAGACTAAATAAACCAAGAGAAGCATCTTATTGGTTAAATCAAAAAGGTTCACCTAAAGCTAAAGTTAACGAAAAACCTCAAGGTAAAACTGTACCATTTAAAAACGCTTGGAAGTAACCTAGGTTTAACTTAATCAAAAAGGGGGCATTTTCTGCCCCCTTTTTTTAAAACTAAATTATAAATTATAAATATGAGTTTAGAATTAAAAGATGTTGAAAAAAAAGTAGGAATTGACACTCATATACACTCTACAAATCTAAAATTAGAAAAAAATACTATAAACATTTTACTTGGTTCAACTTTAGCAGGAAAAACTACTTTAATGCAAATTATGGCTGGATTAGACAAACCAACAACTGGTGAAATTTGGTTTAATGGTGAAAACGTAACAGGTAAGGAAGTTCAAAAAAGAAATTGTTCGATGGTTTATCAACAATTTATTAATTATCCGAATTTTACAGTTTTTGAAAATATTGCGTCACCTTTAAAGATAACAGGAGTAAAATCTGATGAAATAAAAGAAAGAGTTGGAAAAGTTGCAGAACTTTTAAAATTGTCAGCAATGCTAAATAAAAAACCAGATGAATTATCTGGCGGACAACAACAAAGAACTGCATTAGCTAGAGCGTTAGTTAAAGACTCAGATTTAATATTATTAGATGAACCTTTAGCCAATTTAGATTTTAAATTAAGAGAAGAACTTAGAGAAGAGCTGCCTAAACTATTTGAAGATAGAGATTGCATAGTAGTCTACGCTACGACAGAGCCTCAAGATGCATTGATGATAGGCGGAAACACAGCAACTTTATTAGAAGGTAAAGTTATTCAATATGGAAAAACGTTAGATGTTTATAACAAACCAGAAAATCTTACTTCTGCTAGAGTATTTAGTGATCCTCCAATGAATATAGCTGAAATAAATAAAAATGGTGAGACATTTAAGATAAATAATAACAATGTTCAATGGAAATCAAATCTGAAAATTAAGGATGGGAAATACAAAATAGGCATAAGGCCTCATAATATTACTACATATAAAGAAGGAAATAATTCAGTCGAAATAAATGGAAAAGTTTTAATTTCAGAACTAAGTGGTTCTGAAAGTTTAATACATTTTACAAACGGAAAACTTAATTGGGTTTCTTTGTCTAACGGTATTCAATCAAAAAATATTGGAGAAGAAACTAAATTATATATGAATATTGATGAATTTTTATATTTTGATCAAAATAACAGATTGGTTAATCATGGCTAAAATTACTTTAAAAGATTTAAGTCATAGCTATTTATTAAAACAGAATAGCGATGTTGATTGGGCGCTGAGAAATATAAACATAGATTGGAAAGACGGAGGCGCATATGCTTTATTGGGCCCATCTGGTTGCGGCAAGACTACATTGTTAAATATAATTTCAGGGTTATTAAAACCTACAAAAGGTGAAGTGTTATTCGATGATAAAGACATGACTACACTTAACCCTGTTGAAAGAGATATCGCTCAAATATTTCAATTTCCAGTTATCTACGACACTATGACAGTTTATGATAATTTAGCATTTCCATTAAAGAATAGAGGTCTCTCCCAAACAGAAATAGATACAAAAGTAAAAGAAATTGGAGAGATGTTAGAACTAACATCAACTTTAAATAATAAAGCTGCAGGATTAACTGCAGATGGTAAACAGAAAATTTCTTTAGGAAGAGGATTGGTGAGATCTGATGTTAATGTAATCATGTTTGATGAACCTTTAACTGTTATTGATCCACACTTGAAATGGATTTTGAGATCAAAATTAAAAGAACTACATCAAAAAATTAATCGTACTATGATTTATGTTACTCACGATCAAATAGAGGCTTTAACATTTGCTGACCAAGTTGTCGTGATGCATGAAGGTCAAATTGTTCAGACAGGTACCCCTGTAGAATTATTTGAAAAACCTAAACATACTTTTGTAGGACATTTTATTGGCTCACCAGGTATGAATATTCTTCCTTGTGATATTGAAAATGGTCAAATTAATTTAGGGGGTATAAAATTACCAAACAAAATTAATACAAAAAATAATAATTTTAAGAAAACTCAGGTAGGAATTAGACCAGAGTTTATTAACTTCTCTAATGATGGTATTCAAGTTAAAATTAACAGAGTTAGTGATACGGGTAGACATAAAGTAATCGATGCAGAATGTAGTAGTGGCAACATTAAAATCCTAGCAAATTCTTCAACGCAAATACCAAGTGGCAGTGCTCATATTACTTTTGATCAAAAATATACCTATGCTTATGGAGATAATTGGATAATTGAATAATGAATAAAACATTAAATCAAAAAGCTTGGTTATTTGTAATTCCTGTATTTGTACTTGTCGCTTTTAATGCAGCGATTCCATTAATGACAGTTGTAAATTATTCCTTTCAAGAAACTTTTGGAAGTAACGTTTTTGCTTGGGAAGGGACTAGATGGTTTAAGGAAATTTTACATTCAGAAAGATTCCATGCCTCTCTAGGAAGACAAGTTATATTTACTTTTATAATTTTGTTAATACAATTGCCATTAGGAATAGGTATTGCACTTACTATGCCAAAAAAAGGTTGGGGAGTACCAGTTTGTTTAATTTTAATGTCTATGCCATTATTGATTCCTTGGAATGTAGTAGGGGCAATGTGGAATATATTTGCGTTACCAGAAATTGGTTTTCTAGGCAACTCTTTGAACTCTCTAGGTTTTGATTATAATTTTACTCAACAAAGTGGTGATGCATGGTTCACAACTATTTTAATGGATGTTTGGCATTGGACTTCATTAGTAGTTTTATTATCGTATGCAGGGTTAAATTCAATACAGCCCGCTTATTACCAGGCAGCAGAAATAGATGGAGCTAGTAGGTGGGATATATTTAGGTACATTGAGCTTCCTAAAATGAAAAAAGTTTTAACTTTAGCAATTTTATTGAGATTTATGGATAGTTTTATGATTTATACAGAACCATTTGTTTTAACTGGAGGTGGACCAGGAAATGCTACTAATTTTTTATCTTTAGATTTAGTTAAAATGGCTTTAGGTCAATTTGATCTTGGTCCAGCAGCCGCGATGTCTCTTATATACTTTTTGATAGTACTTTTAATTTGTTGGATTTTTTACACCATAATGATGAAAGATGAAGGAAGATCATGAAAAAAATTAAATGGTTAGTCCCAACTGTTTACATTATATTTTTAATGTTGCCGATTTATTGGTTGTTAAACATGTCATTTAAAACAACCACTGAAATTATTAACGTTTATTCTTTATGGCCTAAAGATTTTACTTTAGAGAACTACAAAACCATTTTTACTGATAGCACTTGGTATATGGGATATATAAATTCTATTACTTATACAGTGTTTAATACTATAATTTCTGTATCTGCGGCTCTACCTGCAGCCTATGCTTTTTCAAGGTATAAATTTTTAGGGGACAAACATTTATTTTTTTGGCTTTTAACAAACAGAATGGCTCCTCCCGCTGTATTTGCATTACCATTTTTTCAATTTTATTCTTCTGTAAATTTATTTGATACTCATATAGCCATTGCATTATCTCATTGTCTATTTAATATTCCTCTAGCTGTTTGGATTTTAGAGGGTTTTATGTCAGCTGTCCCTAAAGAATTAGATGAGACTGCATATGTTGATGGTTACTCATTTGGAAGATTTTTCTTTAAAATATTTATTCCAACAATAGCTGCTGGTATAGGTATTACTATGTTCTTCTGTTTTATGTTTTCTTGGGTTGAGCTGTTACTTGCAAAGACACTTACAGCAACAGTAGCTAAACCTATTGCGGCAATAATGACAAGAACTTCTAGTACATCTGGCTATGAACTAGGTTTATTAGCGGCCGCGGGAAGCTTAACTATAATTCCTGGAGCAGTTGTTATTTATTTTGTTAGAAATTACATTGCCAAAGGATTTGCGATGGGGAGAGTATAATGTTTACAAATCTATATGCAGCAACTTGGGGCGAAGTCGGAAAGGCTAAAGAAAAAGGTTTTTTTGATTTTGATTTATTTTCATGGATGGCTTGGACTTGGCAAACAGCAGCATTTTTTATATTTATTGCTTTATGTATAACTGTAATGTTTATTTGGGAAAAAAAGGTTCCAGGGGGATCTCCAAGAAAAGGAATTTTAGGTTTGGATACAACTAGAGGCGACAGGCTGTTTGTTTCTTTATTAGGTAGCGCGTTTATCCACTTATTTTGGCTTGCATTAGTTGGAAGTGTTTTGTGGGTGGCTACTATCATATGTTTAGGTTATGCTATTATTGTTTTTAGGTACGTCTAAAAATGAAATATTTTAAGTATTTTTCTTATTTATCAACCTTATCAATAATATTTGTTCTAATAGTTATAATATTAATTAGTAATAATGTATTTAAACTAAAAGAGAAACTTTATTCAAATTACCCTAATATTGAATTAAGAAAAAAAGTATTTAATAAAGTCTCCGTAATGCATCATTTTAAGAATGATTATAATATCAAATTTTTACCATTTTCTCAGTTTGAAAAATTAGATTTTAATAAAAAGAAGATAAGATTTAATGAACAATATTATGAAAATCAAAAAAGCAAAGTTTCTATCTCTTATAAAAAATATGGGACCTTTTTTATTAATTTATATAACGAAGATTTAATTTTAACAGATTTTTCGGGATCAATTTATAAAATTAAAAAAATAAGCAATGTTATTAATGATAAAGATAATGATATAACACCAAAAAATTTAAAATCAGATTTAGCAACTGATAGAGTTTTTGACTCTTTAATATTTAAAGACAAAATTTATATTTCAAACTCCATAAAAAAAGATAATTGCACTATAATAAAAATAGATTTTGCTAAACTTAATACGAATGGTTTAAATTTTGAAAATTTATTTAATTCAAAAGATTGCAGTAATTTAGGTTCAGTGGGAAAAATGCAAGTTTATAAACATAGAAACAAGATTGGACTTCTTTTATCAACGGCCGAGGGAGGTTATGACAAACCTGGTGGAAATATACAAAATAATAACTCCATATTAGGGAAAATATTATTTATACCTTTTGATGGAAGTGAACACCTAATTTTTTCAAAAGGTCACAGAGTAATTCAAGGTTTGTATGCCGATAAAAATAATATAATTGCAACTGAACATGGTCCAAGAGGTGGAGACGAAATTAACAAAATTATGGAGTTAGGTAACTATGGTTGGCCAATAGTTTCTCTTGGAGAAAAATATAATTTTAATTATGAAAATAAAAAAATAAGCTATTTAAAAGATCATAAAAAAAATGGATTTAATGAACCAATATTTAGTTTTATACAAGGAATTGGTATTTCAGAAATTATAAAGCTACCGAAAAGTTTTTCAGACTTTTACGAAAACCATTTTCTTATCGGGTCATTAAATGGCAGAAGTTTATACATAGTAAAATTTGATAATACCTTAGAAAAAGTTTTGAGTATTGAGCAAATATTTATCAATAACCGGATTAGAGATATAAAATATATTGAAAAAAGCAATGTAATACTACTCGCGCTTGAAGAAAAAGGTGAATTAGGGTTTATTAAACGATAAATTATTTCTTTGTGATAAACTTATATATAAGAAAAATTATCAACTGAATCAATATTTTTAGTCGCATTTTGCTAAATCCTTTTTCACGACTCTTAAAATTTATATAGACTTCTTTGAATATAATTTTTTTTTGTGAACTTGTAATTATATCTAATAAGATTTTATAACCTAATAAAAAAAGTTTATTCTTTAATTTAAAAAAAACTTTTTTATTGATAATAAAAAATCCTGACATTGGATCTTTTAATCTATAGTCAAATAGCAAATTTGTAATAAAATTAAGTAATTTAGAAACATAAAATCTGAGAGGATTTAAATTAGTTTCTCGATAATTGTTCATTTTTCTTGAACCAATTACTAAATCAAAGTTTTTCTTTTCATAAATATTCATTAGTTTTACTAAGTCGTTTGGTCTATGTTGCAGATCTCCATCCATAACTACTAAATTATTAAACTTTGATTTATTTAAACCATAAACAACAGATTTTGACAAATCTCTTGGTTTTTTTGTTCGTATATAAAATCTTATATTGTCTCTTTTTATCTTATTAAATTCATTAATAGACCCATCGTTAGAATCATCATCTACAAAAATTATTTCAAATTTTTTCTTATTTAGTTTAAGTGCACTTGTTAATTTCAAAACAAGTTGAGATATATTTTTTCTTTCTTTAAAGATAGGAATTATAATTGAATATTTCATTTCATTTTAAATTGATAATAAAAAAATTTAATATAACATATCTATTGATGAATATTATTTTTAAAAAAGAAAGTTATATATATTTTTTAATAATATTCGTACTTTTAATTGGTATATTTACTTTTAGAGATTTTGGTATTGGTATTGAGGAACATTTTCAAAGAAAATCTGGGTTATATTGGCTTAATTACTTGTTAAATTTTTTTGATTTAAGTCATTATAAATTAATTACTCAAGAAAAACTAAATAAAATTGAAACATTTACACCTAATCTTTTTTCAATTGAGCAGGTGCCATTTTATGGAGTTTTATTTGATCTTCCATTAGCATTTATAGAAGTAGCATTAAATATAAACGAACCTCATATTTATTTTCAAATTAGACACTTTATAATCTTTTTAATTTTTATAATCAGCGCCTATTTTTTTTATAAATTAATTTTAATGCGTTACGAGAATACTTATCTTGCAATATTTGGATTTGTTGCGTTCATTATCACTCCTAGAATATATGGAAACATATTTTTTGACAACAAAGACGTATTTTTTTTATCAATTTTTACGATTAACTTTTATTTTCTATTTAAATTTTATTTGTTTAAAAGTTATAAAAATTTAGCATTATTGTCATTATTTTGTGCCTTATCTACTTCCTCTAGAATAATAGGAATTTTTATTCCAATAACTTTTGTCTTTATCGTCCTTTTAAGTTTATTTAATAAAGATGAATTTAAAAAAAATGTTCAACATCTTTTTATCTTTGTTTTTCTATATTTTTTTTTCTTATTAATACATTGGCCGTATCTTTGGACTCTAGAAGCTTCACAAGTATTTAATTTTTTTGAACCATTTTTTTATGCAATGAATCCTATTGTCTTTTTTAATGGTGAATTCTACCAATCAAAATATCTCCCTTTAAGTTACTTACCGGTATGGATGTTGATCTCATCACCAATTTATTTAATTATCTTGAGTTCAGTTGGTTTTATTTATCAGAGCAAAAGACTTTTTAACAGGTTGATCAATATAAATGAAAAAAAGGAAATTTTTAAATATGACTTATGGAAAACAGATAAAGAAAAATTTGATTTGTTTACTTATATAAATTTAATTTTAGTGATAATTTTATATATATCAATTAATCTAGCTTTGCTTAGTGGGTGGAGACATTTTTATTTCTTGAATTTTTTCATAGTGTATTATTCCTGTTTTACAATATATTTTTCCTTCAAATTTATAAAAATAGATACGTTTAAAAAAATGTTTTCATATATCTTGGCACTATTTATAATAATAAATCTATATGATTTAGTTAGATATCATCCTTATCAAAGTGTTTTTTTTAATAAGCTTGTTTCAAATGAAAGAAGGCTTAAATTTGAAATTGATACTCAGTCTTTATCTAGAGCAGAATTTTTAAATGAAATTTCTAAAATCAAAAAAAATAAAATAAAAATTGGTACTGCATCCTGGACTCCTTTAGAAGATGCTAGATTCCTTTTACCAGAGAGAAAATGGAAGAAGTTTCAGTTTGTAGGAACAAATTTGAAAGAAGCTGATTTTATTTATACAAATTACTATTACGAGATAAATATCAACTTAAATGATAAATACGAAATACCCGAAAATTTTTCTTTGTATAAAAATTTAATAATTGATGGTACAAGAGTTTATTCAATTTATAAAAAAAATAATTTATGAAAATGTTTATCTATAAATCATTAATAGTAGTATTATTGATCTTCGTACTTTTTCATGCAACTTTTGGTTATATGCTCAGAAGCTATGAGGAAAAATTTTACAATACTTTTTCAAAAGATCAAATTAATTCAGTGAAAAATAAAGTAAGAGCAGAAATCAAAAAAGGATTAGATAAGGATAGAATACTTGAAAAAGACGATGCGCTTATGATTAAAAAATTTATTGATAAAATTTCAAAAGA
>QBYL01000005.1 GCA_003282835.1 Pelagibacteraceae bacterium AG-325-J13
CCTTCACTTGTGTTACTGGTGTATCCGGTAGTGGAAAATCGACATTAGTTTTACATACATTATATAATGCTTTTAATTTAATGTTAAATAAGAATAAAAGTAGAAAAGTTCCTAAAGCTTTTACAGGATTTAAAGGAACTGAGTTAGTTGATAAAATAATTGATATAGATCAGTCACCGATAGGCAGAACACCAAGATCAAACCCAGCAACTTACACAGGCGCGTTTGGTCCAATAAGAGATTGGTTCGCTAATTTACCGGAGTCAAAAGCTAGAGGTTATAAAGTTGGAAGATATTCTTTTAATGTTAAAGGGGGAAGATGTGAAACATGCGAGGGGGATGGTGTTATTACTTATGAAATGCATTTTCTACCTGACGTCTTTATTCCTTGTGACACATGCAAAGGAGCTAGATATAACAGGGAAACATTGGAAATTAGATTCAAAAATAAAAATATTGCTGATATTTTGGATATGACGGTTGATGAAGGATGTGAGTTTTTTGAAAATATTCAAAGTATCAGGTCAAAACTTATTACTTTAAAACATGTAGGTTTAGGTTATATGAAAATTGGGCAGCAAGCTACGACTTTGTCAGGTGGAGAAGCACAAAGAATTAAGTTAGCTAAAGAACTCTCAAAAAGACCTACTGGACGAACTCTTTATATTTTAGATGAACCTACAACGGGTTTACATTCTCATGACATAAAAAAATTACTAGAAATATTACAAGCTTTTGTAAATACTGGTAATACAGTCGTTGTGATAGAACATAATTTGGATGTTATTAAAACAGCTGATCATATAATAGACATGGGCCCTGAGGGAGGTGTAAATGGTGGTAAAATTATTGCAGAGGGAACCCCAGAAAAGGTCTCTCAAAGTAAAGACAGTTATACAGGCAAATTTATCAAAGAATTACTAGTGAATTCTCCAATGAAAAAAACTGCCTAAAGGAAAAATTGTGGTATAATGAATCATGGTATCATTATTACAGTCTTTATCTAGAACAGTACATTTATCACTATTAATAACTATTCTATTATTAATAGGCCTCCACTTTAGTGGTGAAGGTTTTGTTTTTGATAAATATTTTTTTAGTTGGTTATTTAGATACCTTCACGTCATTACTGGTGTAATGTGGATAGGGTTACTGTGGTATTTTAATTTCGTACAAATACCATCTATGCCAAATATTCCTGATGACCAAAAACCTGCTATTTCAAAAGTAATTGCACCAAAGGCTTTATTTTGGTTTAGGTGGGCTGCTGTAGGTACGATTGTAACTGGATTGATAGTTTCTTATCTTAATGGTTATGCGCATGAAGCTATGACGTTAGGTATAGGAAGTGATAATCCTAAAAACACTGCTATCGGAATAGGAATGTGGATTGGTATTATCATGGCTTATAACGTTTGGTTTGTGATTTGGCCAAATCAAAAAAAAGCATTAGGTATGGTTGAATGCATGCCTGAACAGAAATCAAAGGCAGCTAAAACAGCAATGATTTTTTCAAGAGTCAATACTCTACTCTCATTCCCCATGTTGTTATCAATGGTAGCTGCACAAAATTTATACTAAATTAGGGTACAATTTTTTCTTCTTTTTTTTCTAGAGTTTTTGAATTGACATTTAAAAATTTTAGGACTGGCGCAGCAACAAATATAGATGAATAAGTACCAATCAATACACCAAGAATCATTGCAAAAGAGAAACCTCTCAAAATTTCACCTCCTAATATAAAAATAGATACTAAAGCTAATAAAGTTGTAAGAGATGTGATTATAGTTCTTGATAAGGTTTCATTTACTGAAACATTGGCTGTTTCATTAAAATTTCTCTGATTAAATTTACTTAAATTTTCTCTAATACGATCGTATATTACTACAGTATCATTCATTGAATAACCTATAATTGTAAGAACTGCTGCAATAATAGAAAGATTAATTTCTAATGAAAGTATTGAAAAGATCCCTATTGTAATAATTACATCATGAAATAATGCAATTATAGATCCTAAACTAAACTGCCATTCAAAACGTATCCATATATAAAAAAGCATTGCAGCTAATGACAAAGAAATAGCAATAATTCCTGCTTCTAAAAGCTCCAAACTAACTTTTGGACCAACATTTTCTACTCGTCTAAAACTAATTTCTGAATTTATATTTTCAACTAAAGAATTTTTGATCTTTGGGATTAATTTATTATCATTTTCAGTTTTTTGCTCTACTTTTATTAAAAAATCACCTTTTTTACCAAATTGCTTAACGTTAACATCTCCTAAACTTAGATTATTCAATGAGCTTCTTATATCCGATATGTTAATCTTTTGATCTTCACTTCTTATTTCAATTAGTGTGCCCCCTTTAAAATCAATTCCAAAGTTAAGACCTTTAAAAATGATAAATATCAAGCTAATCACAAACACAGTTAGAGAAAACATGTTTGCGTATTTAAATTTTGAAGTAAAATCTATTTTATAATTCATTAAATATTTATTTCACTCTCTCTTTTTTTTAAAACAATAATTGAAGTTAAATGTCTGGCCATAAAATACGCTGAATATAATGTTGTAACTATTCCAATGCCAAGGGTTATAGCAAATCCTTTCACAGGGCCTGATCCAAAAACAAAAAGTATTATTGCTGCAATTAAAGTTGTAATATTTGCATCCAGAACAGTAATTTTAGCTTTTTTATATCCTATATCAAAAGCATGTATAATCGATTTTTCAGTTTTAAGTTCTTCTTTAATCCTCTCAAAAATAAGAACATTTGCATCTACAGCCATACCAACTGTTAAAATTATTCCGGCTATTCCAGGTAATGTTAAAGTTGCCTCTAAAATAGTTAATACGCCTATCAACATTACTAAATTAGAAATTAATGCAAAGTTGGCAATTATTCCAAAAATTTTATATTTATAAGCCATAAAAAGTATAACTAATAAAAATCCTACAATTAGTGAAATAATTCCTGATTTAATTGAATCCTCTCCTAAATCAGGCCCAACAGACCTTTCTTCGACTATATTCAAAGGCGTAGGAAGCGCGCCAGATCTTAAAAGTAGTGATAAATCTGTAGTTTCTTGAAAATTAAAACTACCAGATATAACTCCACTTCCAGATGTGATAGGTTCATTAATTGTAGGAGCACTAATAATTTTTCCATCTAAAACTATAGCCAACCTTTTGCCAACATTGTCAGTTGTAGTTCTACCAAACTTTTGTGCACCCAATCTGTCTAAGGTAAACGATACAACAGGTTGATTAGTTTGATTATTTAAATTTGGTTGAGCATCAATTAGATTTTCTCCTGTCATAACTATTCTTTTACTTACACTTAATTTTTCTCCTGTTTCAGATGTCATTTCTTCTACACCGAATTCATCAGCTTTCTCAACTAACCTAAAATTAAGTTGTGCTGTCTTGCCTAAAAGATTTTTTATTCTTTGAGGATCTTTAAGACCCGGTAATTCAACTAAAATTCTTTTTTCACCTCTTTGAAGAATTGTAGGTTCTTTCGTGCCTACATCGTCTATTCTTCTTCTAACTATTTCAATTGACTGTTTTAAAGCGGAATTATTAATAGTAAGTTCGCCATATTTAGTGAAAAAAATTTTCAATTTATTATTCTCAACTTTTTCATAATCTAATTCAAAAGATTTATATTTATCTATATAAGGATTTACAAAATTGTTTTTTTTTGAAAAAAAAATTAATTTAAATTTTTCTTGATCACTTAGTGAAAATATTAAGTTATCTTCGTTAATTTTAAAATTCGAATAACTAATATTATTTTTTTTAAGTAATTTTTTAATAGGAATTACCTTAGATTGAATTTTTTCTTTAATAAGAGGTTGAGAGTCTATTTCTAGTAAAAGATAAGATCCTCCCTGTAAATCTAAACCCAAGTTAACCTTTTTATCAATTAATATGTTTTCACGGTCTTGGAAGTTTAGTAAAGAAAAAACAGAAATAAGAAAAAAAACAAGATAAATTGTAATGATATTTATTTTTGAAAAATTTAACACGAAAAAGGAATTATTTTTTAACTTCTTCTTTTTTTTTAAGTAAACTTGTTATTGTGGATTTAATAACTTGTACTTTAACACTATCACTTATTATTACCTCTATACGATCGTCTTCCATTATTCTATCAATGGTCCCTATTATCCCTCCTGAAGTAATAATTTCATCGCCCCGCTTTAAAGCTTCAACCATGTTTTTGTGATCTTTTACTCTCTTCTGCTGAGGTCTAATTAAAAAAAAGTAAAATATTACAAATATTAATATAAGAGGTATGAATTGTGCTATTCCTTGGCCGTCCATTTGAAATAATTATAATAAAAAAGTTAGATAAACAAGAAAATAATACTTAAATTTTATCTAAATTATTCATGTATTTTTTTAATATTTTTGGAATAGTGATTGACCCATCTCGGTTCTGATAATTTTCTATTAAAGCTACCATTAATCTACCAACAGCAAGGCCTGAACCATTTAAAGTGCCTAAAAATTCATTCCCATTAGACGTTTTATATTTCGCACCCATCCTTCTTGATTGAAATGTTCCGCATGAAGAACAACTTGAAACTTCTCTATACTTATTTTCTGAAGGAATCCAAATTTCTATATCAAAAGTTTTTTCGGCACTAAAACCCATGTCGCCACTTGAAAGTAAAGATATTTGATATGGTATATTAAGTTTAATCAAAATTTTTTCAGCACAATTAAGCATTCTGTTCAATTCCTTATTACAATCTTTTGGTTCTACAATGCTTACAAGCTCAACTTTATAAAATTGATGTTGTCTTATCATTCCTTTTGTGTCTTTTCCATAACTACCAGCTTCTTTTCTAAAACAAGGTGTCGATGCTACAAATCTTTTGGGAAGTTCTTTTTGATCAAGTATTGTTTTTCTTACTAAATTTGTGAGCACAACTTCAGCAGTAGGGATTAAAAATTTTCTATCATCAGATTTTTCAAACTTAATTTCAAACTGATCATCTTCAAATTTTGGCAATTGTCCAGTTCCATACATAACATTTTCATTTACAATTATAGGAGGAGAAATTTCGGTGTATTTAAATTCATTAGTATGAGTATCAAGCATAAAATTTATTAAAGCTCTTTCTAATAACGCAAATTTATCTTTCAAGACTACAAATCTAGAACCAGACAATTTAATTGAGGTTTCAAAATCAATCCCATTATTTAAATGTCCTAATTCAACATGTGATTTAATCTTAAAATCAAATTTTTTAATATCACCAAATTTTTTTATAATCTTATTATCTTTTTCATCTTTCCCAGTTGGTACATCATCTAATGCTATATTTGGTATATTTGAAACTATTAAATCAATTTTTGTTTGTACTTTTTTTTGTTTCTCAGTAATTTCATTAATTTTTACGGAAATTGCTTTTGACTTATCAAAATTATTATCATCTTTAGATTTTGATAGTTTCTTTTTTTCTTGTTCCAATAATTCTTTTTGATTTATTAATTCCCTATTAAATTTATCAATTTTTGTAAACTCTTCAGTGTCTAAATTAAAATTTCTCTTTAGAAGCTTATTTTTGTATTCTTCTAAATTCTTTCTCAAACTTTTAAGATCATGCATTTAAATTATCTTTTTCCTTACTTTTGTTTTCAGTAAATTTTACAGTTATTATAGACAATTCATAAAGTAATAATAAAGGTATAGCTAGACCAATTTGTGTAATTGGATCTGGAGGTGTTAATATTGCTGCTATTGTAAAAATAATTACTATAACATATCTCCTTGTTTTTTTTAGATAGTTTGAATTTACAACTCCTATTCTTGCTAGTAAATTTAATAAAATCGGAAGTTGAAAACTTATGCCAAAAGCAAATATGAGTCTCATAATTAAAGATAGGTATTCATTTACTTTTGCTTCTAATTGAATCGGAAGACTAGTGCTGCTTCCAATCGTTTCAAAAGATAAAAAGAATTTAATAGCTAGTGGCATTACTAAATAATAAACTAGCATACCACCTAATAAAAAAAGAATAGGTGTTGAAATTAGGTATGGAAGTATTGCTTTCTTTTCATTTTTGTATAAGCCCGGAGCTATAAACTTATATATTTGGATTAGTAAAACTGGACTTCCTAAAAAAATTGCAGAAAAAAAAGCAACTTTTAAATATGTAATAAAAGTTTCATGTAAAGCTGTAAAAATTAGTCTTCTTGAATTTGTGTCATCTTTGACTGCTTTTGCGTATGGTTCAACTAAAAAATTATAAATATGTTCAGCAAAAGTATATGATGCAATAAATACAAACAAGATAAATAATAAAGACTTAATTAACCTAGATCTAAGTTCAGTAAAATGACTTGTAAATGAATTATTATTAGTCATCAGTATGTTTTTTTTTAGTATTTTTTTGATTATTTGAATTGCTTATCTCTTTTTCAATATCCACATCATCAGAAAGTGAAGTAACTTCTTTTTGAAAATTACTAAATATACCTTTAATTTTTCCTACATAAGAGCCAATTTTTTTTAGTGCGACAGGAAATTCTTTAGGACCTAAAACTAAGATAGCTACTATTACTACAGCCAATATCTCTAACCAACCAATTTGAGGCATTTAAGATTTATTTATTATCAGAATTGGTGTTATCAGAATCTTTTTTGCTATCCTCATTCTGTATAGAGCTATCATCGGACATTCCTTTTTTAAAGCTTTTGATGCCTTTAGCTAAGTCTCCCATAATGCTCGAAATCTTACCTTTGCCAAAAAGAATAACAATTAAGATTGCTATAATTATAATACCTGTCCAACCAATATTTCCCATGCACTATTTATATACAAGAATTTTCATTAAATAAATAACTTTATTCATCTGTTTCGGGAGATTTCTTGATAGCACTGTCAATTTCCTCATATATATTTTGTTTTTTACTTGAAGTTTGTTCTTTAAAAAATTTTCCAGTTCCAAATATAGATTGATCTATTGTTGTAGTATCTAATAATCCAGCTGATCCAAGTTCATCAATGGTTGGTAGATCTGATAATTTTTGTATATTGAAATGATTTAAAAAGTTTTCTGTTGTTGTATATTGTATAGGTTTACCCGGAACATCTTTCCTGCCTGCTGGTCTTACCCAATCTAGTTCTAATAATATCTCCAAAGTATTCGATGCAAAAGACACGCCTCTAATTTCCTCTATTTCAGACCTCGTTACAGGCTGGTGATAAACAATTATAGCTAGTGTTTCTACTGTTGCTTTAGAGAGTTTTTTTTGCGTAGATTTTTGTAACGACATTAATTTAGATAAATCTTCTGCAGTTCTAAAAGACCATTTATTTTTAATACATACCAAATTGATTCCTCTGGTCTTGTAGTTTTCTTGTACTTTTTCTAAAACACTTTTGATATTCGTAGTAGACTGTACTCTTTTTTCAATTGTTTCTAGATCTAAGGGCTCAGATGCTGAAAATAAAATTGCTTCTATTTGGCGTTCTAACTTTGGAATTTTAGTTTGAAATTTTAAAATATTATTTTTATTTTTTTTCATAAAATTAGTTTTTTTTTATCATTAATTCTTCAAATATTTTTTTTTGAAGCATTTTAATTGCACCTTCTTTTGTGAGTTCTAAACTTGCAGCAAAGATTCCTGCGATACCAGTTTTATTCATTTTATTATTGATATAATATTTAGGTATTAATTCATTCATATTTTTCCAGTCTAATATTGAATCTAAATTTTGTCTTATTTGTTTTATTCCCTCTTCTGTAGTTAAAACTGGTAATTTTGGAATATTGATTGTTTGAAAAGATTTTTGCATTTGAAAATTAGAATAAGTTTTTAACAATTCATATAATGAAATATCATATACAGGAGTATTAACTGACCTTATGCCACCCTTCATTCCTCTTGTAAAAATATGGACTCCTAATCTATTTCTTTTTAACATTTGATCGGAAAGTATTCGTATTAACTCAAGTTTTTTTAATTGGAGTTTTAATTTTTCTGCAACTTCTAAAGCTTTAAAATCATCATCTTCATCTTCGGGAAGCAATAATTTAGATTTTAAGTATGCCAACCACGTTGCCATCAAAAGATGTTCTGAAGCAGTTTCTAAATCTAAATTTTGATCATCTTTTAAATATTCTAAAAATTGATCAGCTAACTTAGTAATAGAAATCTCAGCAAGATCAACTTTTTGACTTTTCGCTAGATCTAATAAAACCTCCAGAGAGCCACTATAGTTTGGTATATTTATTGAAATTTGATTAATATTATTTGATTCCATTTTAATTATTTTATCTTAAAAATTTATAAAATTCTGATGTTTTTTTTATAGTAAATTTATCAATAAATGGGACTTCTTTAATCAATTTAAAGTTTTCGTTAATATCACCCGCACAATACAAAACTAAATTGCAGCCAGCGACTAGAGACATGGTCGCGTTTTTAACTAAATCATATTTTAATGCTTTCATTGATATATCGTCTGAAATTAATATACCTTTAAATCCTAATTTACCCCTTATTATTTTAGAGATAATTTTTTTTGAAAAAGTAGCTACATTTTCATTATCAAGTTTAGAGAATAAAATATGTGAAGTCATTGCAAAAAACGATTTACTCAATTTAAAGGGCAAGAAATCAATTTTGTTCAATGTTTTTAAGTTTAATGTTACTTTTGGTAAACTTTTATGACTGTCTTTATTTGAGCATCCATGTCCTGGAATATGCTTAATAACAGTGCCAATCTTTTTTAATTTATATTGTTTAATGCACAAATCACCCAGTAACTTAACAATTTTGGGATCTTTTGAATAACTTCTATTGCCTATTACCTTATGTGTTCTATTTCTTAATACATCTAAAACGGGTACTGTATTAATATTAATACCTATTTTGTTTAGAATTGTAGTTATATAATTAATATAATTTTTATAAATAATTTTTGTAGTCTTGGGATTTCTTGTGTAATTGATGCCAAAAAAACTTTGAGATAATTTATTTGATATTATTTTTTTAAGTCGAGAAACATCAGGTCCTTCCTCATCAATCATAATTGGAAATTTTCTGTCTTTTGATATTTTTCTAATATTTTGAATTAATGTCTCAACTTGACTCAAATCTCTTATATTTCTTTTAAATAAAATTAAACCCCAAGGTTTTTCTTCTGAGATTAATTTCTTTTCCATTTTCGTTAATTTAAATCCTTTAATACTTATTATGATAGCTTTTTTTTTCATTTTGATTTGAGTAAATTCCAAAAACTTCTTTTCTTATCGTCTTTAATTTCATTTGGAAATGAATCATTAAATTCTATAACATCGTTGGTATCGTTTTTTAAGATTGGCAAATTTTTTGTCTTAGTTTTTAGTATTTCATCTGTATTAACTCTATTCAAATTAATATTTTCTATATTTTTATTAGATAAATAATAATTAAAAATGATGAAAAAATAAGAAAAAATTAAGATTAAAAGAAATAAATT
The DNA here is from genome assembly GCA_003282835.1 of Pelagibacteraceae bacterium AG-325-J13. Classification (GTDB taxonomy): domain Bacteria; phylum Pseudomonadota; class Alphaproteobacteria; order Pelagibacterales; family Pelagibacteraceae; genus Pelagilacustribacter. Next base: position 9,491 of record QBYL01000005.1, read on the forward strand.
TATAATTTTGTGCATTACATTTGCTCTGGTAATGAAACTCCTAAGATATTCATACCCCTTTTAACAACTATAGCTACGGTAGAAACAATCGCTAATATTTCTTCACGTTTAATTTTTCCATTTTCTATAAATTTAAGATTGAAATCCTCATTTCCCATACTCCAATAAGAATGGAATAAAGTTGCTAGTTCATACAAGTAATAAGTAATTCTATGAGGTTCAAGTTTTGTGGATGATACTTCTACAATTTTTGGCCATTCTAATACTTTTCTTAAAATTTTAGCTTCTATATCATTTAAATTAAAGTTTTTTATATTTAAACTAATATCATAATCTAATTTTTTATTTAAGTTTCTGAATAACGAGTTTATTCTTGCAAATGAGTATTGAACATAAAAAACTGGATTTTCCTTATTCTTTTCTAATATTTTGTCAAAATCAAAATCTAATTCTACATCATTGCTCCTATTGAGCATAATAAAACGTATAGCATCTTTATCTACCTCATCTAATAAATCTTTAGCAGAAATAAATTCACCTGCCCTTTTTGACATTTTAAACGGTTTTCCATTTTTAAATAGTTTTACAAGTTGACAAACTTTACAGTCTAAATTTGTTTTATTATCTGAAATTGCACTAACAGCTGCTGTAATTCTTTTTATATAACCAGTATGATCTGCACCTAAAACATTTATCAAATAATCATACTTTCTATTTACTTTATCCATATGATAACCAATATCATTTGCAAAATATGTCCAAGAACTATCATTTTTTTGTAAAGCTCTGTCAGTATCATCGCCAAATAATGTTGATTTGAAAATTAACCTTTTTTGTTTTTTCCAATTTGAGTCAGTTTCGCCTTTTGGTGGTTTTAAATATCCATCAACAACAAATTTTTTATCTCTTAGGTGAGAAACAGCTTTATCTACGAGTTTATTTTTAATTAACACTGATTCTGAAAAAAAAATATCATGTTTTATACCTAAATTTTTTAAATCTGTTTTTATCAATTCCATTGAATATTTTAATGAATATTTTTTTAAAAGTTCGAAAGATTTCTTGAAATTGTCAAATTTTTCATTTTTATTTTCATCAATTATCTTTTTCCCAATCAAGATAATATATTCACCCGGGTATAAATCTTCATTATTTATGAATTCTTCATCATATTTAATTTCTCGAATTCTTAAAAAAACTGACTTTACAAAGTTATAAATCTGATTTCCGTAATCATTAATATAATATTCTTTGGTTACCTTGTTTCCGTTAAATTTTAGTAAATTTGCTAATACATCACCAAATATTGCACCTCGACAGTGTCCAACATGCATTGGTCCAGTTGGGTTAGCTGATACGAATTCAATATTGTAAGTTTTATTTGAATTTTTTCTTCCGTATGTTTCTCTATTTTTTATAATACCATTTATATTTGCTATTAAAGAAGCTTTGCTTAATTTAAAATTTAAAAAACCTGGACCTGCTATTTCAATATTTTCAAAATCATTTAAATTTTCATATATTATTTTTTTTATCTTCTCAGCTAATTCTTTTGGGTTCTTTTTATTAATTTTCCCCAAAATTAAAGAAACATTGCAAGATAAGTCTGAGTCGAAGTTGCTCGGAGGTACTTCAACTGTTACATTTTTGAAATCATTTAAATTTTTTAATTCAAGATTTTTTTGTTTTTTTTTTATTAATTCTTTTATCTTATTTATATAAATTTCGAATATGCTCATTTGAATTTATCATATAGATTTATTGCATATCTATCAGTCATGCCAGCTATAAAATCACAAATCGACCTCTCTATGCTAGAATTACTATACTTACTAACATTTAAATATCTTTCAGGTTTTTTTTTAATTTGTACAAATAAATTTTTTATAATTTCTCTCCCTTTATTTGTATTTAATTTTACATCTTTATGAAAATACATTTTTAATCTTAGAAAATTTTTAATTTTATCATCGAAATTTTTCATTTTTGGGGAAAATGTTACTATTGGGTATCTTGTATTATAAATATCTTTAAGACTATTAATATTATTCTTAGCTAAATTTTTTTTAGTTGTAAATATAATATCTTTTACCATTTCATTAATAATTTCTCTAATAATTTGTCTTATAACTAAGTCTATCGAAAATAATCTTAATTTTTTTTTATGCTTCATAACAATTTTATTCAAAACAGGGATCTTATTTAAATCTTCAATTTTAAATAAATTCGACTTTAATCCATCCTCAATGTCATGACTGTTGTAAGCAATATCATCAGAAATAGAAGCTATTTGTGCTTCTAAAGATGGACCTGTTGTAAAATTTATTTTATTTTTATACCAATTATTACCCAACATTTGAGTATATTTTTTTTTTTTTTTAATTGGTCCATTGTGTTTTAGTAAACCATCAAGAGTTTCAAAAGTAAGATTGAGACCTCTAAATTGATAATATCTATTTTCTAAATAGATTACTGTTCTTAAGGTTTGAACATTGTGATCAAACCCTCCAAATTTTTTCATGCATTTATTAAGCTGATCCTCACCTGCATGACCAAAAGGTGTATGACCGATATCATGAGCTAAGCTTAGTGTTTCGCATAAATCCTCATTTAGATTAAAAAATTTTGATAAAGTTCTGGCTATTTGAGCAACCTCTAATGAATGTGTAATTCTTGTTCTAAAGTGATCACCACTGGTATTAACGAAAACTTGTGTTTTATGTTTGAGTCTTCTAAAAGCTGTCGAATGTATTATTCTGTCTCTATCTCTTTGAAAATCAGTACGTAAATTAGTCTTAGTCTCGTTGAAAAACCTACCTTTTGATTTTAGTGGAATAGCTAATTTTGATAAACTTTGAATTGAATTTTTTTGCATCATAATTATATAGAATATATACTAGATAATTATGGAAAAAAAATTAGAATTTACAAAACGTGCTATAAAAGAAATAAAAAAAATCACTCAGTCTGAAAACAGCAAGAAATATTTCAGAATTACTGTTCAAGGTGGTGGGTGCTCTGGTTTTAAATATAGTTTTAGTTTTGATAAAAAAGCTGAGAAAGACGATGTCCTATTTAACCACACAATAATTGACAAATTTTCCCTAGATATAATTGCTGGATCAACAATTGATTTTAAAAAAGAAATGGTAGGTGAGTCATTCGTAATTGATAATCCAAAAGCTTCAGCTTCTTGTGGGTGTGGTATGTCCTTTTCAGTCTAATGAAAATTATATCTTGGAATGTAAATTCAGTTAGAGCTAGAATTAACAATATTTTGAATTATATCAAAGATGAAAACCCAGATATACTTCTTTTGCAAGAGATAAAAACACAAGATCAAACCTTTCCATATGATAGTTTCAAAGAAATTGGATACTTCTCTTATGTTTTCGGACAAAAAAGTTACAACGGTGTAGCTATAATTTCAAAGAATAAAATTAATAAAATATCTAAAGAATTCATAAAAGATAATTTAAATCAGTCAAGAATAATAACTGGTGAAATTTTTTTACAAAATAAGAACATTACATTAATTAATATATATGTTCCTAATGGAAATCCTGTAAACACAGAAAAATATGATTACAAAAAAGAATGGTTAAAAAAGTTTATAAATAATATTAAAAAAAAATTAAAGCAAAATTCAAATTTAATTATTGCTGGTGACTTTAATATTATTCCTGAAGAATTAGATGTATTTGATTTCAAAAGATATGAAGACGATGCATTAGGTAGATTAGAGATAAGGAAAAAATACCGTGAACTCTTAAATCTTGGATTTGAAGATATTTATCGTTTTAAAAATAAAAAAAAATGTGAATATACTTTTTGGGACTATTTTGCGGGTTCTTGGCAAAAGAATTATGGTATGAGAATTGATCATTTTTTAATTTCAAAAAACTTGTTAGAACATTTCTTCTCTATAAAAATTAATAAGAAACCAAGATCAAAACCAAAGCCTTCAGATCATACTCCGATAGAACTTGTGCTTAACTAACTCTACCATAAACATCTTCAAATCTGACAATATCTGACTCTTTAAGAATTGAACCTAATTGTGCTTCAATAATTTTTACAGGTTTGTTGTTTGGATTGGAAATTCTATGTACAGATCCCTTTGGTATATAAATTGTTTCATTTTCTTTTTTTATTAAAAGTTTTTTATTTAAATTGATTAGTGGCTTCCCTTTTATAATTACCCAATGCTCTGATCTATGAAAATGCTTCTGTAAACTTAAAATTCCTTTTGGATTTACATGAATTTCTTTTATTAAGAAATTTTTTCCATTAAATAAATTTGTGTATTTACCCCAAGGTCTATAAAAAGTATTTTTTTTGTTAAAATATTTCAGCTTATTCCTGTTATACATGAGACATATCTCTTTCCAGCTACCTAGATCAGACCAAGCTAAGTCAAGTTTTACAGCATAAATATTTTTTGTTTTTTCAAGAATGGCATGATCAAATGATTTAATCGAAATATTCGAAAAGTATCTTTTATTTAAAAGACAAATTTTATTTTTAAATTTAGATTTGGAAACTGCAATTTTACAACTTTTGTACATTTTAGGTTGATGTTTTTTGTAATTAAAGATGATAGAATCTTTTCTTAATAAGAAAATACCTGAATTCCAATACCCACCACTACGAATTATTTTTTTTGCTTTTTGAATATTCGGTTTTTCTGTGAATTTTTTAACCTTTTCAAGTTTTTTGCTAATATTTTTAGTAAAAAAATAACCATATTGATCCGATGGATTTGTTGGTTTAATTCCAAAAATAAAAATATTTTTATCAGACAATAATTTTGCAGTTTTTTTTATTACTTTATTAAAAGTCTTAGGTTTTTCTATTAGGTGATCTGATGACAAAAATAGCATTGGTTGTTGTTGAGGTATTTCTCTCATCAAAGAAGTTGATAAAATAGCTGGACCAGTATTTCTTTTTAAAGGTTCTAAGATGATCTTGTATTTACTTACTTTATATTTTTTTAAATATCTTTTTATTTCTTTTAGATATTTTTTGTTTGTACTAATTATAGGATAGTCAAAATATGGGCTTTTAATTCTTTCTATCGTTTTTCCAAATAAAGTCCAATTTCCAAAATTAATAAATTGTTTCGCTTGATAACTTTTGGTCCTTGGCCATAATCTAGTTCCAGCACCACCACACAAAATAACTGGTCTTATTTTCATTAAATTTTTGAATACTCTTTAACTTCTTTTTTCTTACCTGGGTGAGTTGGGGCACCAAGATAGGCCGGCCCTACTGTTTGAGCATACTTCCATAACGTTCCAGATCCAAAATGGGATTTTCTAACTTTCCATTTTTTTCTTCTAGATGATAATTGTGACTTACTTAATCTTACATTTATAGTTCCTTTTTTAGCATCTATATCAATTAAATCTCCGTTTTTTAAAAGAGCGATAGGCCCTCCTAATGCTGCTTCTGGACCAACATGGCCTACACAAAAACCTCGAGTAGCTCCTGAAAATCTTCCATCAGTTATTAAGGCTACTTTTTCACCTTTACCTTGACCATAAATAGCTCCAGTGGTCGATAACATTTCTCGCATTCCTGGTCCACCTTTAGGCCCTTCATATCTTATAATTATAACATCGCCATCTTTATATTTTTTAGTTTGAACTGCTTTCATTGCATCTTCTTCATTATCAAAACATCTAGCTTTACCAGTAAATTGTAGTCTTTTTAATCCTGCAATTTTTACAATCGCTCCTTCTGGAGCTAAATTTCCTTTCAAACCAACCACTCCACCATCGGGTGAAATAGGATCGTTATATTCTCTTAAAACTTTTTGATTTGGATTAAACTCAATATTCTTCAAATTTTCTTTCATAGTTTTTCCAGTAACAGTTAAACAATCCCCATGAATATAACCACCATCGAACAATGTCTTTAATAACATAGGCACACCACCTGCTTCCCATAAATCTTTTGCAACATATTTGCCACCTGGTTTTAAATCAGCTAGATAAGGAGTTTTCTTAAAAATCTTAGCAACATCCATTAAATCAAACTTTACTCCAATTTCGTTTGCCAGCGCTGGTAAATGTAAAGCCGCATTAGTAGATCCGCCAGTTGCAGCTACAATTGTTGCAGCATTTTCCAAAGATTTTTTTGTAACGATATCTCTTGGTTTAATATTTTTTTCCAATAGGTTCATAACAGTTTTTCCGCTCTCATATGCATATTTATCTCTTTCTTCGTACGGAGCTGGCGTTCCTGCGGAATAAGGTAAAGCCAAACCTATTGCTTCTGAAACACAAGCCATGGTATTAGCAGTAAATTGGCCACCACAAGCTCCTGCACTGGGACAAGCAACCAATTCTAATTCTCTTAACTCATCTGATGACATTGTACCTGAAGAATGCTTTCCTACTGCTTCGAAAACATCGACAACTGTAACATCTTTTCCTTTATACCTGCCCGGGAGTATTGAGCCACCATAAATAAAAACACTAGGAACATTTAACCGAAGCATTGACATCATTAAGCCCGGTAAAGATTTATCACAACCAGCAATCCCTACTAGAGCATCATAACAATGACCTCTGACTGTAAGCTCTGCTGAATCTGCAATAACCTCTCTTGAAATCAAAGATGATTTCATTCCTTCATGGCCCATAGCTATACCATCAGTAACTGTAATAGTACAAAATTCTCTTGGCGTTCCATCAAAATCTTTTACACCTTTTTTTACAGATTGAGCTTGTCTCATCAATGCAGTATTACAAGGTGCAGCTTCATTCCAAGTCGATACAACGCCTACAAAAGGTTTTGCAACATCTTGCTCTGTTTCTCCCATAGCATAATAAAAGGATCTATGAGGAGCTCTATCCGGCCCTAGGGAAGTATGGCGGCTTGGTAATTTTTTTTTATTTATTTTTGGCATATTTAGTTAATACTAGATACAATACTTCTTAATTTTTCATCTTCAACTGTTAATTCTTTAACTAATTTTTTATCATTTAGCACCACATCTTTTGGAGCATTCTGCAAATATCCCTTATTTTTAAGCTTATTATTCAAACTTTCTATTTTTTTTCGTATGTTTTGTAATTTTAATAAAATTCTTTGTTTTTGAGACAGCAAATCAACATCTTCATCAAATCTAAGAGAAACCTTTTCCTTTGAAACGAGTATATTTATACTATTTTGACCTTCAAAATTTTTATTCTTAATATCATTTATTCTACCAACTTGTTTTATTAGATTAATATTTTCATCGATTATCTTTTTTAATTGTCCCCTTTTTTCTGGCAAATGTAAGTCGCAATAAAGTTTTGGGGTGATTTTAAGTTCAGCTTTTGTAGATCTTATATTAGATATTAGCTCAATTACATTGTTAATACTTGAGTGATTTTTTTTGAATCTAGCTAAAGTTTTATAAACAGGCCAATTTGATGATATTAAATCGTTATAAAAAAAACTTTTAAACTTATTATTTGACCACAAGGTTTCAGTAAAAAAAGGTATAAAAGGATGAAGTATTTTTAATATATTGGCCATTATAAAAGCTGAAAATATTCTTACTTCTTTAATATCTTTGATGTTTTTAGAATTTAAAATAGGTTTCAAAAATTCTAAATACCAATCACAGTAAGAATGCCAAACAAATTGGTATGCATGCTTTGCAGCTTCGTCAAACCTAAATATTTCAATATTTTTAGACACTAGGTTTTGAGTGTTTACAAATTCATTGTAAATCCATTGGTTTGCCGGAAGATTAATTGAGCTAATATTAAATTTTTTACCAAGACTGCATTTATTCATTTTTAAAAAGTTATTAGCATTCCAGATTTTTGTAATGAAATTTCTATTGCCTGTTACCCTTTCTTTTGCCAATTTTACATCACGACCAGGTGAGGCCATTGAAATTAATGTAAACCTTAAGCTGTCAGCTCCATACTCATTAATCAAATCTAGTGGATCGATAACATTACCTTTTGATTTTGACATTTTTTGTCCCTTTTCATCTCTAACCAATGCATGTACATAAACTTTTTTAAAAGGGGTTTGGTTATTTAAGTAATTACCCATCATGAGCATTCTTGCAACCCAAAAAAATATAATATCAAAACCAGTTACTAAAACTGAAGTTGGATAAAATTTTAAAAACTCCTTAGTTTTTTTTGGCCAACCTAAAGTTGCGAACGGCCATAAAGCTGATGAAAACCATGTGTCTAAAACATCTTTATCTTGTATAAGATTAAATTTATTATTTTTATTTTTTTTCTTAGCTAAAATTTTTGCTTCTTTTAAATTCTCAGCTACAAAAATATTATTCTTTTCATCATACCAAGCAGGTATTCGATGCCCCCACCAGATTTGACGAGATATACACCATGGTTCAATATTTTCCATCCACTGAAAAAAAGTTTTTGTCCAATTATTGGGATAAAAAGAAGTTTTTTTATCTTTAACTATCTTAATAGGTTTTATTGATAATTTTTTTGCATTCACAAACCATTGTTCAGTTAAAAGAGGTTCAATAATTGTGTTAGAACGATCACCATAAGGTACTTTATTTTTAATAGTTTCGATTTTTACTAAGTTACCTCTATCTTTAAGTTGTTTAACCAAAAGTTCCCTTGCTTCGAATCTATCAAGTCCAATAAATTCTTTCGAACCTAAATTATTAATTTTTCCATCTTTTTCAAGAATGTTAATTATTTCTAAATTATTTCTTTTTCCAACTTCATAATCATTGAAATCATGTGCTGGTGTAATTTTTACTGCTCCAGATCCCTGATCAGGATCAGCATAGTTATCAGCTATAATTTTAATAATTCTATTGATTATTGGAATTTTTACATTTTGACCAATTAAATCCTTATATCTTTTATCATTCGGATTAACAGCTATAGCCGTATCACCCATCATTGTTTCTGGTCTTGTAGTAGCAATAGTTATTTTTTTTTGTAAATTCTCTATTTCATAATCGATATAATATAATTTTGATTGAACATCTTTTTGTACTACCTCTAAATCTGAAATAGCAGTTTGCAAATGCGTGTCCCAGTTTACAAGTTTTTTGTCTTTATATATTAATTTTTCATTATAGAGTTTAACAAATACCTTAATAACGGCTCCAGAAAGATCTTTATCCATTGTAAATCTAGTTCTTGACCAGTCACACGAGCAACCTAATTTTTTAAGTTGTTCTATAATTATTCCGCCAGATTCTTCTTTCCATTTCCAAATGTTATTAATAAACTCATCTCTACCTAATTCATCTTTATCAATACCTTCTTTTTCAAGTTTTTTTTCAACAATAGCTTGTGTTGCGATTCCGGCGTGATCAGTACCTGGTTGCCAAAGAGTTTCAAACCCTTTCATTCTGTAAAATCTTACTAGCACATCTTGTAAACTATTATTAAGTGCATGCCCCATGTGCAATCTCCCAGTTATATTTGGAGGAGGTATAACCATAGAAAATCTCTTTTTATTTTTTTTTGGTTTAAAAGAGCCATTCTTGATCCAAAAATTAGATATTTTTTTTTCTTCTACGGCGTGGTTATACTTTTTATTTTGCATCTTTTTTTATGAATATTCTGTAAAATAGTTATATCAAATGTCCATAAACCTAAAAGGTATAGATTTTGCTTTATTGAACCAAATAAATGATTTAAATAGTTTAAAATCTACCTTGGCCACGTGGCGGAATGGTTACGCAGAGGATTGCAAATCCTTTTATTCCAGTTCGATTCTGGACGTGGCCTCCAAAGATTTTCGTTGATAGATAAACTTTTTAAGTGTAATTCAGCTAAATTGAGATGGCAAACAAAAAAATAAAAGTTATATTTCATGGATTTGGAAGAATAGGTAGATCTATATTTAGAAAAATCATATCAGATAATAAATTTGATATTATCGGCATTAACGAGATAAACCCCGATCCTAAAAATATTGCTTATACTCATAATTATAGTTCCATAGTAACTTCAAATCCCAAAAAATATGGTAAATTGCAATATAAAAATAAAAGATTTTATATAAAAAATAAATCATTAAGTTATTATAATATTTCAGAAGTAAAAAACTTAAATACAATTAAAGAAAAGTATGATGTTTTAATTGATACTACTGGTAGAGGTAACAATAGTAAAGATTGGAAATCATTTATAAAAAAGAAAAATGTAAAAGTTCTATTTACTTTTCATCACCCAGTTTCGGAATTTTTAATGGTAATTGGAGCAAATGAAAATAAGTTTAATAAAAGATATAAATTGATAAGTTCAAGTATTTGTGATGTTGTAGCCATTGCTCCTTATTTAAAGCTTCTAAATAAACACTTTAAAATTATTTGTGGTCACATTACTACAGTTCATCCAGTTTTAAGTTATCAAAATCTTCTTTCAAATAAATCTATATCTTGGAATTCGCCTGGAAATACTTATTCACATTATGCCCTTGGTAGAGCAGCAGTAAATAACTTGATACCGAAACCAACCTCGGTACTTAAGACGATGAAACCGTCTATTGATGATTTTGACACAAATATTCTAAGATGTTTCAGCTATAGAGTTCCGACCCAAATTGTGGGTTCGTCAGACATTAATTTAGTTTTTAAAAAAAAATTTTCTGTAAAGCTTATTAATCAAATATTAGAAAAAGAAGCCCAAAAACAAAGATTTAAGATCTTTTCTATAAACGAAGAACCAAAAGTATCTCTTGATTATTTTAACGATGAACATTCGTTAATATATGACTTGCCATGGAGTTCAAAAACAGGAAATTTATTTCATTCAGTAATTTGGTATGATAATGAAAACGGATACAGTTCTAGAGTAGTTGATAATCTTAAAATAATATTTAAATAAGTTAATGATAAACAATAAAAAACTACTCGCTATTGTTCCAGTCAGAGCAGGATCTCAAAGGGTTAAAAACAAGAATTTAAGAAAATTTGCTGGTTCTAGTCTTTTAGAAATTAAACTAAAAAGATTAAAACAAATTAAAGAAATAGATGAAATTTTAGTTTCAAGCGACTCAAATAAAATGTTAAATATTGCAAAAAGATTTAATCTATCTACCCATAAAAGGAAAAAGTACTTTGCTAGCTCTAAAGCTACTAATAGTGAATTTTTTAAAAATTTAGCTGAAAATATTAATAGCGATTATGTGTTGTATTCACCAGTCACAACACCTTTGATTTCAAAAAAAACTATACAAAGATGCATTAATTCTTTAAAACAAAAAAATAAAAAAAATTACAAAAGTATTGCGACAGTCAAATTACTCAAACATCATATGTGGTTGAACAATAAACCTCTTAATTATAAAGTATCAAAATCTCCTAGCAGTCAAGATTTACCAAATATAATGGCTATTACTTATGGTTGTTGTATAATAAAACGTTCTGATATGCTCAAATTTAAGAACGTTGTTACTGATAAATCCAGATTTATTGTTTTAGACGATATAGAGGCAACAGATATTGATAATGAGTTGGACTTTAAAATTGCTGAGTATTTGTTTAAAATTAAAAATTAAGTTGATTTTTTATATTAAAAAAGAGTATGTATTATGTATTCCTCGGTAGCTCAGTTGGTAGAGCAGTTGACTGTTAATCAATTGGTCGCAGGTTCGAGTCCTGCCCGAGGAGCCAACTATCCGACTTTTTCAAATTTAGAGGTATTATTTAAAATTTGAAGAATTTTATCCTTTTGAATTTTAGATAAAGATGAAAAAGTTCTACTTAAAAACGAGTAATTAAGATCATCATCTGAAATACCGGTACTGTCGATGTCTTTAAAATCTTTAAAATCTTCGAAAAAGTATATTATTGGAACTTTTAAAAACTGAGCCAATTGCATTAATCTATTTGAACTTACTCCATTAGTCCCTTTTTCGTATTTTTGAATCTGCTGAAATGTAACGTTTATTGCTTGTGCGACTTTAGTTTGTGTTAAACCTAATGATAATCTACGTATTCTAAGTTTTTTTCCTAAATGAATATTAAAGTTCTCTTCCATGATACTCCCGAATTTTAACTTAATAGCTCTCTTTAATTTTAAATATAGAACCCTAAAATAGTCTTTTTAGCAACAGTAAAAGTTCAATTTGGGTAAAAAAAAAATAGTGATTTTTATCAAAAAAACATGGAAAATATATGTAATAACTGTTGACTTGTGTAGGAAAAAAACGACTTAAATTAAATTATTTATAAGTTTTCAATCTATATTCCCAATATCCAGTCTTATCAAAAGCTGCTTTCACCCATAAAAATGTATCTTCCTCATACCATATCTCGGTATTTAATTTTTTATCTTTGGATAAGCTTTTATCAGAGGATGTAAATCTAAATTTCAAAGTTTTGTAATTTTTATTGTTAATTGTAACTTCTTCTTTCCCCAAAAATTCAACATTTTGTCTAATAATCCTTCCAGATACAGCACTTATTTGAGCATCTTTTTTAATAATTTCGTGATTCCACCAGGTTCCTATGATCAAACTGTTGTCTACCTTTCCTTTAAAAGATGATCCATCAATTATTAGTTTATTATCTATTGGATCAACTTTTATATTAACATATTTATCTTTTTTATTTTGTTTTGTAGTAGATGAAAAACTTGAAAAAACGCCATTTTTATATTTCTCCATACTTTTTGCATAATATTTATATAAATCAACACCTAACTTTGTAATTTTAAAACTTACCTCGCTATCTACAGTCAAATATTCATCGTTTTTTAAAAATTTATAATTATGAAAACCTATAGATTTGTTGTTCCTGAATAATTCATATTCCAAAAATTCGTATTGGGAGTAATGTTTTACATGGCTAAAAGTCTCAAAAGATAGTGATAAAATTATAATAATTGAAAATAATATTTTTTTCATATATTTTTGATTATGGAAAATAACACTGTTATATCACAAATTGGAAATACACCATTAATCAAATTAAAACAAGCCTCTGATTTAACACAGTGTAATATTTACGGAAAAGCTGAATTCTTTAATCCCGGTGAGTCAGTAAAAGATAGAGCAGCTCTTTATATTGTAAAAGATGCAATAAATAAAAAGCTAATTACTAGAGGAGGGACTATTGTAGAGGGAACAGCAGGAAATACAGGAATAGGACTTGCCATTGTTTGTAAGGAGTATGATTTAAAACTTAAAATTGTAATACCTAAAACTCAATCAGTAGAAAAAAAAGTGACATTAAAAAAGTTGGGAGCTGAACTTATTGAGGTTGATGCAGTCCCATATTCAAATCCAAAAAATTATATAAAAATTTCAAAAGAAATAGCAGATAATCTTAATAAAACTGAAAAAGGAGGTGCGTACTGGGCTAATCAATTTGATAATACGATAAACTCAGATGCTCACATAAAAACGACAGCACAAGAAATTTGGAATCAAACTGCTGGTAAAGTAGACGGATTTACTTGTTCAGTAGGAACAGGCGGCACTCTTTCTGGTGTTTCAATTGGCTTAAAAGAAAAAAATAAGAATATAAAAATTGCACTGTCAGACCCTATGGGATCCTCACTATTTTCTTTCATAAAAAATGGAAAACTCGCGAGTGTTGGTAGCTCAGTCACAGAGGGTATTGGTACTGGTAGAATTACAAAAAATTTTGAAACAGCTGTTATAGATGATGCATTTCAAACAGATGATACGGAAGCATTAAATATAATTTTTAATTTGATTAATGATCAAAAAATTATTTTAGGTGGATCTTCAGGTATTAACATAGCAGGTGCTATAAAATTAGCAAAAAAAATGGGACCAGGTAAAACAATAGTTACAATTCTATGTGATAATGGTTTAAGATATGCGAGTAAAATTTTTAATAAAGATTTTTTGAGAAGTAAAAAATTACCTATTCCTACTTGGTTATAAAATTTGACTTAAAAATAACTTTGTTCTTTCAGATTTTGGGTTATCAAAAAAATCTTTTGTTTTTGCTTTTTCTACAATTTTTCCTTCATCCATAAAAATCATATTATCAGCAACCTCTTTAGCAAAACCCATTTCATGAGTTACTACTATCATTGTCATCCCTGCTTTTGCTAAATCAACCATAGCATCTAATACTTCTTTTATCATCTCAGGATCAAGAGCAGAAGTAGGTTCGTCAAATAACATTATTTTGGGCTCCATGCATAAAGCTCTTGCAAGTGCACATCTTTGTTGTTGTCCTCCAGAAAGTTGCCCTGGAAATTTTTTAGCTTGATCAGCTATTTGAACTCTTTCCAAATTTTTCATTGCAATTTCCTCTGCTTGTTTTTTTGGCAATTTTTTTACCCAAATTGGAGCAAGAGTACAATTATCTAAAATTGATAAATGTGGAAATAAATTAAATTGTTGGAAAACCATTCCTACCTCTGCCCTAATCTTTTCTATATCTTTGGTATTTTCTGAAATTTCTTTTCCATCAACAATTATTTGTCCCTGTTGATGTTCTTCAAGTCTATTGATGCATCTGATTAGTGTTGATTTACCTGATCCAGAAGGACCGCAAATTACAATTTTTTCTTGCTGATTAACTTCAAGACTCACATCTTTTAAAGCCTGAAATTTATCAAACCATTTATTTACATTTTTAAGTTCTATAATTTTACTCATCTATCTTTCTGTGCTTAATTTTTTCTCCAAATTTTGACTATATCTACTCATAGCATAACAAATTACCCAGAAAACTAAACCTGCAAAAACATACCCTTCCATTGCCATGCCTAGCCATTCTGGATTTGTTTTTGCTAAATTTACCATACCAGCAAGTTCTAACAACCCTACAACAAAGATTAAAGGAGTATCTTTCACCAAAGCTAAAAAAGTATTTGCAATACCTGGGATAACCAATTTTAAAGCTTGTGGCAAAACAATAAGAAAATGCATTCTCCAATATCCCATGCCTAAAGACTTCGCTGCCTCGTATTGTCCTTTAGGTAAAGCCTGAAGACCTCCTCTTATAACTTCAGCCATATAAGCGGCCTCAAATAGTGTTATAGCTACTAATACTCTAATTAATTTATCTACATACGTTCCATCTGGTAAAAACATTGGAAACATTACTGCTGACATAAACAAAACTGTGATCAAAGGGACGCCTCTCCACAACTCTATAAAGCCAATTGAAGAATATCTAATAGCAGGTAATTTTGATCTTCGACCTAAAGCTAAAAACATCCCTATAGGAAAACATAATATCAAGGCAAAAGCAGAAACTATAAATGTTAATGATAAACCTCCCCATGCTCCAGTTTCAATAAATTTTAAACCAAAATCTCCACCTGAAATCAATTTAAAGCCAATTGTAGGATATATAAATAACAAAAATATAAGTAAATATTTCTTAAGATTCGCAGGGGTAAAAAATGAAGCTCCTACAAGTGCAAACAACATAAAAAAGGATGTATTAATTCGCCACTGTTCTGCATCTGGATACATTCCGTAAACAAATCTATTAAGCCAAACTTTTACAAAAACCCAACAAGCCCCACCGCTAGTACAATCTTGTTTTGTGTTACCTGCAAAATCAGCATCAAAAATAAACCAATTTAAAATCGAAGGAATATATTTAATTAGGGCAAAAATTACTAATAAACTTAAAAAAGCATTAAAATTACTTGAATTAAAGTTAGTGTTTATTTTATCAAGCAATCTATTTCCGCTAAATTCAATTCTAATAAGATGAAGTCCTATAACCCCAAGAATAATTGGAGTAAGAAAACTAAGTCCGCCTGGAAGGAATCTAGTAAAATTTAAATCTAGGAAAGTACTTGTGAAAAAATCAAAAAAACCTACTAAAATAAGAGTACTACCAGTGGTAACAAATGTATTCAGATTTTCTTTATTTGGTTTTAGAAGATTTAAATTCATTATTTTTCCTTAATCGCCATTTTTTTATTATACCAATTCATAAATAATGAGATTGATAAGCTTAATGATAAGTATGTAAGCATAGTAATTGAGATAATCTCAATCGCTCTTCCAGTTTGCATTAAAGCAGTACCAGCAAAAACTAAAACTATATCTGGATAAGCTATAGCTGCCGCTAAAGATGAATTTTTCGTCAAATTTAAATATTGGTTAGTAGTAGGAGGAATTATTATTCTTAATGCTTGAGGCATAACAACAAGTTTCAAGATTTGCCCCTTTGTTAAACCAATAGAAGCAGCGGCTTCTTTTTGGCCTTTGTTAACACCTAATATTCCAGCTCTAACATTTTCAGCTATAAATGTTGCTGTATACATAGATAATGCTAAAGCTAATGAAATTAATTCAGGAATAATGGTAACCCCTCCTTGATATACATAAATAGTTTTTGATAATTGAGTTAATTCAGGTATTTTAAAGGTTAATGTTACTCCACCTAATAAAAAAGTTAAAAAAGGTAAACCTAACAAAATTCCGAGAGATATATAGAGTGTCGGAATCTGTTTTCCAAAGTCATCCCTTTGCTTTTTTGCATACTTAGAGAGAAAAAATATTAAAATAACCGCAGTAACTATCGAGTAGAAAAACAATGAAAAATTTGTCCATATAAATCTAGGAACATACCATCCTTTGACGTTTAAAAAACTAATATCATAAAAATTTATTGAATCTATTGTAAGTGGTAATGCTCTTAACGCAGCGAAGTACCAAAAAAATATTTGGAGTATTAAGGGTATATTTCTAAAAATTTCCACATACCATTCTGCAGCTTTTGAAATTAGATAGTTTTGAGATAACCTTGATATACCAACGGTTACTCCTAAAATTGTTGCGAAAAAAATTCCAATAACTGAAACTAAAATTGTATTTAAAAGACCTACTAAAAATGCTCTTGCGTATGAATAAGAGCCATCATAATCAATTAATGAAAAAGCAATATCGAAAGAAGATTCTTGAGATAAGAAACCAAAACCGAATGAGATTCCTCTGTTTCCCATATTGTTCTGTGCATTAATGGTAAAATAAATTATTACTAAAATTATAAATAAGACAGTAAGGACTTGTGGAATTAAATCCTTATTCTTATTGCTCATATCGAATTTAAAGTTTTTAAAATTCATTTAAATGGAGAATAAAAAAAAGGGCCGGATAAATCCAGCCCTTTTTAATTAATTAGCGATTATCTCGCAGGTGGTACGTAAAGAATACCGCCTTTAGTCCAAAGTTGATTTGGACCTCTATTTGGTAAAATATTAGTGTCAGCTATATGTTTTTTATAGATTTCACCATAGTTTCCAACTTGCTCAATAATTCTTAAGCTCCACTCATTATCTAAACCAAAAGCAGCACCTAATTCTCCTTCAGCGCCAACTAATCTCTTGATAGCTGGGTTTTCAGAGTCTTTTAAGCTTGATGCGTTTGATGAATTAACACCATACTCTTCGGCTTCGATCATTACGTTTAGAGACCATCTAACAATATCTTCCCACACTGAGTCACCTTGTCTTACAACAGGTCCTAGTGGTTCTTTAGAAATTGTTTCAGGTAATACTTTATGATCATCTGGCGCACTCAATTTTGTTCTTTGAGCAGCTAATCCAGATTTATCAGTTGTATAAGTATCACATCTTCCAGCATCATAAGCCTGAACAACTTCGTCTGCTTTTTCAAACGCAATTGGTTCATACTTTATGTTTTTGGAATTAAAGAAGTCTCTCATGTTTAGTTCTGTAGTAGTACCTGTGTTTGTACACGCGGATATACCATCTTTGAAATCATTAACTGAATTGATTCCAGAATTTTTTCTAACCATGAAACCTTGACCGTCATAAAAGTTAACACCAACAAATGTTAAACCAATGTCAGCATCTCTTGATAATGTCCAAGTTGTATTTCGTGAAAGTACATCGACTTCACCAGATGTTAATGCAGTGAATCTTTCTTTTGCACTTAACGGAGTATATTTAACTTTGTCAGCATCGCCTAATACAGCAGCTGCAACAGCTCTACATACATCAACGTCTATACCAGTCCAGTTTCCAGACGCATCAGCATTTGAAAATCCAGGAAGTCCTTGTGAAACTCCACATTTTACAAAACCGGCTTTTTTAGTGTTGTCTAAAGTTTTAGATTTTTTTGATCCAGAGCCTCCACCGCCTTGACCACAAGCCACAAGCAAAGAAGATGCAAGAACAACTAAAATCCAAGTTTTAATTGATTTCATCATAATTTATGATTTCCTCTCTATTTTTTCTTATTGTTAACAATATTTTTGAAAAATGAATTTCAAAACGACATTATTATGGATTAAAGCTTCTAAGTGTTCAATATGTATTAGTGTTTCTTGTTTTAAGTTTCGGCACTACATATAGAAAATTATATTAAAATTCAAGTATATATATATAAAATCAACCAAATAAAGTAATTAATTTAATGAGAGGAAAGTTCATGTAATCTACTTATTGTTCTTTTAAAAATTTTTTCTAGTTTTTTTGAAGATGTAATTTTATCAATATCATTCTCAGCTGTTATTATTAATAAAACTTTTTTTTCATAAAGAATATCAATTAATGTTATGAACCGTTGCTGTTGATTAGAATTAATTTCATCAAAATTTGGAAGGTTTTCTATAGCAATAACTTTGCAAATTTTTGATAAATTAATATAATCTTCAGCTCCAACATTAACATCGCACAATTCTTTAAAATCAAATCTAGCTACATCTTGATAAAACTCTGAGATACGTAATTTTCTTCCTTTTGTGGTTAAAATCTTTTCTTCTCTTTTTTTATCTCTTGTAAATTTTCTAAAGAGATTGTTAATTCTAAAGTTCGATTTTTCATTCAATGGATAAAATATTCTTTTTAATTTTTTTCCATTCTTTTTTCTATAATCATGATTGAAGATTAATTCTCTTTCAATAGCTTTTTTTTTCATAATACTAATGAAGGGTTTAAATTGGTCACTTTGCAAGCCATCTTTGTATAAATCTTTTATTTTAGTATTGCTTGTAATTATTACCTTAATATTTTCTTCAAATATTTTTTCAAATAGTCTTCCTAAAATCATTGCATCAACAATATTGGTCACTTGAAATTCATCTAAATATAGTAATTGATATTTTTTTTTTAATTTTTTTACAAAAATATCAAGTGAATTAGCAACTTTATTCTTATGTCTAAAGTCATGAAAATTAATCATAAATTCATTAAAATGCATTCTTTTTTTTGAAATTTTCAATTTTTCAAAAACAAAGTTTAATATCATAGTTTTGCCAACACCCACATCACCGTGAACATATAAACAATTTGATTTGTTAGATTTGGAAAATAGATTAAATATAGGTTTTTTAGTTGAAAAAAAAAGTTCAATATCTTTTATAAGTTCAAGTTGTTTCTCATTTTTTTCGTACCTATTGTGTTTGCAAAAATCCAAAAAGGAAATTTTTAAATTAGTAAAACTCATTAAACATTTCTTAAATTACTTATCTTTTTTTCCCAAGTTAAACAGCTTCTAACCATTTTTTCTAATTTGTTATGTTTTGGAGTCCAATTTATAAATTTTAACAAGTTATTGTTTGATGCAATTATTTTTGATAAGTCACCTTTTCTTCTTGAAATAGTTATAAAATTTACCTCTTTTTTTGATTGTCTTTTAAATTCTTCAGCAACTTCTAAAACTGAATTTCCCTTTCCATAACCACAATTTAATATTTTTGATTTATTTTTTTTATGTAATGCTAAAATTACTTTATAATGTATTTCTGCAATATCTGAAACATGTATGAAATCTCTTATGCATGTCCCGTCAATCGTATTGTAGTTTGTTCCGTAAATTTGAAGCACTGGTTTTTTTTTGTATACCGCCAGAGAAAAGTTTTTAAATAAATGATCACTTTTATTCATTAAACCAATTTTCCCAGAAGGGCTTGCTCCTACAACATTAAAATACCTCAATATACCATAATTTATTTTTAATTTTTTGCAAAATTTCTTAATCAATTTTTCTGCTTGTAATTTTGTTTTACCATAAATACTCTTAGGTTTTAGTTTTGATGTTTCATTTACTTTAAGGAGTCCGTCTTTATAAACAGCGGCTGTTGAAGAAAATAAAAAATTTTTTACGGAACTATTTTTTAAAGCAAGTAAAACGCTTTTGGTATGAGTAACGTTATTTCGAAAATATTTTTTGGGAAATTTTTCACCTTCTTCGATTATTAGACTTCCTGCTAAATGGATAATTGTATCAATTCTATATTTATTTATTAATTTTTTTAATTTTTTGGTTTCTTTTATATTTAATTTGATAAAAACGGCTTTTTTGTTAATTAATCTTTTAAATCCAGATGATAGATCATCGACAATAATTACGTTTTTTTTTTTATTAATTAAAATTTCTGTAATATGTGAGCCAATGTACCCTGCTCCTCCAGTAACTAGAATGTTTTTAATCATTTAGATTAGCGGGAGCTTTCTCCTTAAAAAGTTTATATTCAAGACTGTCTATCAAAGCTTTAAAAGACGCTTCAATAATGTTTTGTGATACACCTATTGTGAACCAGCTTTTACCAGTTTTGTCAGTGCTTTCTATTAAAACTCTAGTCGTTGCTCCTGTTCCAGTATTTAAAATCCTTACCTTGTAATCTAAAAGTTTTAAATCAGAAAAGTATTGATAATATTTTTCAACTTTTTTAAAATTAGAACGTATAGCGTTATCAAGTGCATTTACAGGTCCATTTCCTTCACCTTCACAATGAATTTCTTTTCCATCAATTAAAAAAGTAACATCTGCAGAAGTTTTTAAATCTTTGTCTTTTTTCACATTCACATTGTAACTTTTAACTTTTAAAAATTCTGGTAGTTTACCAAGTAATTTATTTGCTAATAATTCAAAGGAAGCATCCGCACCATCATATGAATATCCTGAAAACTCTCTCTCCTTCACTTCATCCAAGATCTTTTTCACTTTAGGGTCTTTTGAGTCTATAGTTATTCCGTAATTTTCTAATCTAGATATAATATTAGATCTTCCAGCTTGATCAGAGATAATTATATTTCTATGATTTCCAACATCTTTGGGATTAATATGTTCATAGGTTTTTGGGTCTTTTTTAACTGCAGATACATGTAATCCTCCCTTATGAGAAAATGCTGAACCACCAACATAGGCCATACTTTTGTTAGGTTTTTTATTAAGGACTTCATCTAAAAATCTAGAACATTCTGTTAACGATGAGAGTTTATTTTTATTTATATTTAAATCAAATTTATCACTAAAAGTTTTTTTTAAAAAAAGTGTTGGAATTATAGACATCAAATTTGCATTTCCACATCTTTCACCTAAACCATTTATTGTTCCTTGTATTTGTCTGGCACCAGCTAACACAGCGGTTAAAGAATTGCTCACAGCATTCTCAGTATCATTGTGTGCGTGTATGCCTAGATTTTTGCCTGGTATTACTTTAGTAACCTTGTTTATTATTTCTCCAACTTCATTTGGTAAAGTTCCACCATTAGTATCGCATAAAACTATCCATCTAGCTCCTTCATCGTAAGCTTGTTTCAAACAATCTAAAGCGTAGTTAGGGTTATTTTTGTATCCATCAAAAAAGTGTTCGGCGTCAAAAAGAAACTCTTTTTTATTTTTAATGAAATGCTTAGCTGTTTCTTTTATATTTTTGAGATTGTCCTCATTTTTTATACCTAATGCAGTTTTAACGTGAAAATCCCATGTTTTTCCAACAATACAAACTGTTTTACAATCAGCGTTCATTAAAGGAGATAAATTTGGATCATTATCAGCGCTAACTCCATTCTTCTTTGTCATTCCAAATGCTGTGAATTTTGAGTTTCCAAGATTTGGAGATTTATCAAAAAATTCATTATCTATTGGATTGGCTCCAGGCCAACCACCTTCTATGTAGTCTACTCCTATATTAGATAGAATTTTTGCAATCTTGTTCTTGTCCTCAACTGAAAAATCAACTCCTTCAGTCTGAGCGCCATCCCTTAAAGTAGTATCAAATATATATATTTTTTCTTTGCTCATTTGTAGTTCCAAATTGTTTTACCTTTTTCATCTTTTATATCAATACCTTCTTCATTTAAATCATCTCGTATTTGATCGGCGAGTTTATAATTGCCAGCTTTTTTAGCTTCTTCACGATCTTTAATTTTGCTTAATATATTATCTTTAGATATTTTAACTTTGCTTTTTTTATATTCAGCTCTTTTTTCAGCGCTTTCATTAAATAAACCAATTAAACGACATGCTTTGTTGAATTCTTTTTTTTTATCTTTATTTCCTTTTTGTGACTCCTGAAACAACTCATGCAATTTGGAGATATAAAGAGGAGTGTTCATGTCATCTAATAAATCATTAAAACAATTAGGTGTTTTTTCACTTACTTCCGAGGAATACATTGAATACCATTTATCTAAAGTTTTGGATTGTTCAGTAAGTAATTCGTTATTCCAATCTAAAGGTTGTTTGTATTGGGCACTTAAGAGAGATAAGCGAACAACTTGACCTGTATATTTTTTGGTAGCATCTTCTATTGTTGTTATATTTCCAAGGGATTTTGACATTTTTTCTTTATTCATTGTCACAAAACCGTTGTGCACCCAATAATTAGCAAATTTATCAGTTCCATTATAAACACACGATTGAGCAATCTCATTTTCATGATGTGGAAAAATTAAATCTAATCCTCCACCGTGTATATCAAAATTTTTACCTAGATATTTTTCACTCATTACTGAGCACTCTAGGTGCCATCCAGGTCTACCCCTTCCCCAAGGTGAATCCCAACCTGGATCATTTTTATCTGAGGGTTTCCAAAGGACAAAATCTAAAGGATCTTTTTTTAACTTTGAAACTTCTACTCTAGCACCAGCTTTAAGATCGTCAGGATTTTTATTTGAAAGCTTACCATATTTTTTAAATGACGCTACTGCAAAAAAAACATGTCCCTCTTTTTCATAAGCAGCATTTTTTTCAATCAACTTATTTGTCGTATTTATCATACCTGCAACATGATCAGTTGCTTTTGGTTCTTTAGTAGGATTTAAACAAAATAAAACTTTACAGTCTTTATGAAATTTTTCTGTTACAGATTTTGTTAAGTCTGAAATACTTATTTTTTTTATTTTTGATGCTTCGATAATTTTATCATCTATGTCTGTTATGTTTCTTACATAAGAAACTTTTTTCTCTCCATAAAGTTCGATTAGTATTCTAAAAAGAACATCAAACACTACTAAAGCGCGAGCGTTTCCAACATGAGGATTATCATAAACGGTTGGTCCACATGCGTATAAAGTGACATTATCTTTATTTATTGGATTAAAAATTTCTTTTTTATTTGTAAGTGAATTAGTTAAATGTAAATTATTCATTGAATTTGCAAACTGGTATAGGATTCATTTTGTGTAAGTTTTTTTCTCTTATCTTTAAATATTTCTGGTAGTTTGGATCATTTTTATTTCCCATAGCTTTTTCAAGATCTTCATAACTCATTCCTAATTGTTGGACATCATTTCTACCATCATCCCACAATCCGTCATTTGGTTGAGAATCTATAATTTCTTCTGAAACTCCAAGATATTTACCTAATTCCCAAACTTGAGTTTTTGTACAATCAGCTATTGGGGATATATCTACACCTCCATCACCATATTTAGTATAAAAGCCAACACCAAAATCTTCAACTTTATTCCCAGTTCCAACCACAATGCCAGAATTAGCTGCTGCTACCTGATAAAGAGTTGCCATTCTTAACCTTGCTCTTGAATTTGCAAATCCATGTTCGTTATCAAAGTTATTTAAAACTTGAGAAAAAGATCCGAATATTTTGTCCATCTCAATCAAGTAATGTTCAACATTTTTAAACTTATCCTTCAACCATTTTGCATGTTTCAAGCTTAAGTCATGTTGGGATTTTATTTGTTTTATTGGCATTGTTAACACAATTGTCTTTCTTCCTGTGTTTGCACATAACGCACTAACTACAGAAGAGTCTATACCGCCTGAAATACCAACTACCAATGCTTGGGGATTAAACGATGTAGTTTCACAATAATTGTTGATCCAATCAGTGATAATTTTTGCTCTTTTTTTTACTTCCATAATTAATACACCTCCTCTTTTAAGGTGATGTCTTAATAATTACAATAATTATTAAGACGCGGCTTGAATAATTTTTTTTGAATATTTTGAGTTTTTCTTAATTTCTTCAGAAATAAGAAAAGCTAACTCTAACGCTTGATCTGCATTCAATCTTGGGTCGCAATGCGTTCTGTACCTATTAGATAAATCATTTTCAGATATTTTCTGTGCCCCGCCTGTGCATTCAGTCACATCCTGACCAGTCATTTCAACATGCAATCCTCCAGCATAGCTTCCTTCGGTTTGATGAACGGCAAAGAAATTTTTAACTTCTTTTAATACACTGTCAAAAGGCCTAGTTTTAAAACCTGTCGCAGCTTTAATAGTGTTTCCATGCATTGGATCACAAGACCATATTACATTTAATCCTTCCTTTTTAACTGCTTTAATTAGTTTAGGTAAAAATTTTTCAACATTATCAGCACCAAATCTTGAAATCAAAGTCATTCTTCCTGGTTCATTTTCTGGATTTAATATATTACAAAGTTTTATCAGCTCCTCAGATTTTAAAGTTGGACCACATTTTAATCCCAAAGGATTTTTAATACCTCTACAAAATTCTACGTGTGCACCGTCTGGCTGTCTTGTTCTATCGCCAATCCAAACAAAATGAGCGGATGTATCGTGGTATTCACCTGTTGTTGAGTCTACTCTGGTCATTGCTTCTTCAAAAGGTAAAAGTAATGCCTCGTGAGAAGTATAAAAATTAACAGTTCTTAATCTTCTATTGTTGTCTGAGTTTATTCCACAAGCTTCCATAAACGCTAAAGCATCGCTAATTTTATCTTCGATTTCTTTATACTTGCCTTTAGTTTTATCTTTTATAAAACCTAAATTCCATAAATGGACTTGTCTCAAGTCTGCAAAACCTCCTTGAGAAAAAGCTCGTAATAAATTTAATGTTGAAGCTGATTGTGAATAAGCTCTAAACAATCTCTTCGCATCTGGTATTCTAGCTTTTTCTGTAAAATCCATACCATTAATGTTATCTCCTAAGTAACTAGGCAATTCTTTGCCATCTTTTTTTTCTGTTGGAGCACTTCTGGGTTTTGAAAACTGACCAGCTATTCTTCCAACTTTTACTACAGGAACAGAAGCAGAAGCAGTAAGTACTAAGGACATTTGTAAAATAACTTTAAGTGTATCTCTTATATTATCAGGATGAAATTCTGCAAAACTTTCTGCACAGTCTCCACCTTGTAATAAAAACGCTTTACCTTCAACTACATCTGCTAAAGATTTTTTTAATGATCTAGTTTCTCCAGCAAATACTAATGGTGGATATTTTTTAACTTTACTCAAAACTAAATCTAACTCTTTTTTATCTTGGTAAAGAGGCAGGTGTTTTGCAGGATATTTGGTCCAGCTGTTTGTATTCCATTTTTTCATTTTTAAACCTGTAGTATATAT
Source organism: Pelagibacteraceae bacterium AG-325-J13 (assembly GCA_003282835.1). Taxonomy (GTDB): domain Bacteria; phylum Pseudomonadota; class Alphaproteobacteria; order Pelagibacterales; family Pelagibacteraceae; genus Pelagilacustribacter. The sequence goes on from QBYL01000005.1 coordinate 34,985, forward strand.
AAGTTATAAAATAGTTTTTTGAAAGACTTTTAAAAAAAAATTACTCTACAGTGACAGATTTCGCTAAATTTCTTGGCTTATCAATATCACAATTTTTCAATAATGCTACATGATAAGCTAATAATTGAATCGGAATGGTTAAAAGTATGGGAGTAAGTAATTTGTCTATTGTTGGAACCCTAATTCCAAACCTAATATTTTCATTAATTAATTCCTTTTTATGATCTGTGATAAATAAAATTTTTCCCCCTCTTGCAATAACTTCTTGCATATTAGAAATTGTTTTTTCAAAATATTTATCTTTTGGTGCAATAACAATAACGGGTAGCCCCTCTTCAATTAAAGCAAGCGGCCCATGTTTCATTTCTCCAGCAGGATATCCTTCTGCATGTAAATAGGACAACTCTTTAAGTTTTAATGCACCTTCTAATGCTATTGGAAAAGAAAGGCCTCTTCCTAAAAACATTGATCCTTTTGCATCTAAAAACTCCTTTGCCATTACTTGAATTCTATTTTCAGTTTTTAAACATTCTTTAAGTGAGTCAGGTAACTTTTCTAAATTTGTAATACTAGTTGAGTATGTTGTTTGGTTAATGTCATTTCTTGTTTTACCTAGTTTTAAGCTTAGAATATATAGGACTACCAATTGACCTAAAAAAGCTTTTGTTGATGCTACACCTATTTCAGGGCCTGCATGAATTGGTAAGACCCAGTCTGAATTTCTTGCAATAGTACTTTCTACTGAGTTTACTATTGAACATGTTTTAACATTATTTTTTTTACAAAGTTCTAAAGCTGCAGCAGTATCAGCTGTTTCACCAGATTGAGAAACAAATATATACAAGTTGTTAATATTAAATTTTACTTTTCTATATCTAAATTCAGATGCAATATCTATTTCTACGTCTAAACTAGTAATTTCCTCAAACCAGTATTTAGCAACTATGCAAGAATGGTATGCTGTCCCACATCCTACTAATACAATTTTATTAATTTTTTTTGGTTCAATTGGAAAATTATAGATATTAATATCTTTCTTAAGATTATCTACATATTCATTAACGCAAGTTTTAATTGTTGTAGGTTGCTCAAATATTTCTTTTGCCATAAAATTTTTATAGTCACCTTTTTCTGCAGTATTTTTATCATCAGACAATATATAAACTTTTTTATTAATCTTTTTTTGTTCAAAATCATAAAATTCAACTTTATCTTTAGATAAAATACAAAGATCTCCATCATCCAAATATGAAATCTTGTTTGTCATTGATTTAAGAGCATAAGAGTCAGATCCTAAATAATTCTCCTCTTTTGAGTAACCAACTGCTAATGGACTGCCTCTACGTGCGCCAATAATAATATCTCTATGACTCTTGAAGATAATACCCAAAGCAAAACTACCCTTTAACTTTTGCAATGTTTGAAACACAGCATTTAACGGTGTCATTTTTTTTAGAGCTTCAGTAATTAAAATCGTTATAACTTCAGTATCTGTTTGAGACTTAAAATTTAAACCTTTTGATTCTAATTCTTTTTTAAGTTCATTAGAATTTTCTATTATACCATTATGAACAACAGAAACTACATCAGATGAATGTGGATGTGCGTTAATAATATTTGGTACACCGTGAGTTGCCCATCTGACATGACCTATTCCAAGATTACCATCAGTTGGATTTTTAAACAAAATTTTTTCCAACTCCTCGACTCTTCCTGAACATTTTTTTTCATTAATTTCATTATTATAAATTGTTGCCAAACCTGCTGAGTCATATCCTCTATATTCTAGTTTTTTTAAAGAGTTGATTATATTAGTAGAGACAGATTTATTGCTAGCTATTCCTATTATTCCACACATTACTTTTTCTTTTTCCTTTTATAATTTTTAAATTCCATCTGAGCAGACCTAGTCAATGCTAAAGAATTTTTTTTAACATTTCTAGTAATCACAGATCCAGCACCAATTAAACTACCCTTGCTAAGTTTGATTGGAGCTACTAAAGATGAATTTGAACCAACAAAAACATTATCTGATATTTTTGTTTGAGATTTTTTAACCCCATCATAATTACAAGTTATAGTTCCCGCACCAATATTAGTATTTTTACCAATCAAAGCATCTCCGATATATGACAAGTGATTTACTTTAGAATTTTCATTAATTTTCGTTTTTTTTGTTTCCACAAAATTTCCTACTCTAGTATTTTTTTTCAGAAAGGTTCCTGCTCTTAATCTTGAGTATGGTCCGACTACTACACCTTTTTCTAAAACAGTTCCCTCAATATGAGTAAAAGATTTAATGTGCGAGTTATCACCGATTTTTACTTTTGGTCCAAAAACAACATAAGGTTCTATAGTAACATTTTTTCCAAAAACTGTATCTTTTGATAAAAATACAGTTTCAGGTGCGATTAAATTAACACCTTTTTTTAAAGCTTTGTTTCTTAATAGTTCTTGTAAAAGTCTATAAGAATTAGATTTATTTAATTTATTATTTGTATTCATAGTTTTTTTCTTTACATTAATAATGTAACTGAAATAAGTCACAAAATATTTCTTTTTAATACTTTAAAAAAATGACTCAAATTTACACAATTTTATTTGATTTAGACGGTACATTGGTAAATACAGCCCCTGACTTAATGTCTGCACATAATCATGTAATGAGAAAATTTGGTTATTCTGAAAAAAAACTTAAAGATATTAAATCCTTGGCGGGAAAAGGTGCATGGGTAATGATGCAGAGGTCTTTTAAAGAAGAAATTAAAAATGAGCAAATGAAAAAAGAGATGACAAAAGAATTTATCGACTTTTATGCAAAAAATATTAACGTTTATAGCAAACCTCTTAAGGGATGTATCGATTTTTTAAAATGGGCGAAAAATGAAAATATTTCATTAGCTGTTTGTACTAATAAGCAAGAAAATCTAGCAATCGATTTATTAAAAAAATTAGATATGTACAAATATTTTGAATTTATTGCAGGTTCAGATACTTTTGAATTTAATAAACCTGACCCACGACACTTAACCGATGTTGTCGAGATAATTAAAGGCGACTTAAATAAGACAATAATGGTCGGTGATAGTGAAGTAGATGCATTATCTGCAGAAAATGCTAAATTGCCTTTTATTTTGGTAAAAGATGGTTATACAGAAAAATCTGAAAATGAAATTAAACATAATGATCTAATATCTGACTTTATAAATTTCGATAAAATTATAAATAAATATTTATGATAACTTTTGCGCTTTTTTCTGCATTGTCAGCTTTTTATTTTACAATGTTTTTTACTCCAGGTCCTAATAATGCAATGCTAACAGCATCTGGTATGAAATTTGGTTTTGTGAGAACTTTACCTCATTTACTAGGAATTCCCTTGGGTCATATATTTCAAATAGGATTAACCTGTTTTGGGTTAGCAAATCTTTTTTTAATTTACCCTCAAATACAATTTTACATGAAAATTATATGTTTTATATATCTAATTTATTTAGGTTGGAAAATGATTGGGTCATTTAGTATGGTGCAGAAAGAAACTGGCAGACCTTTAAAATTTTATGAAGCGTCTCTATTTCAATTTATTAATCCTAAAGCATGGTCTATAGCTGTAACTGTAGCATCAGGTTTTTTTCCATCAGAAGAAAATATTGTTATTGGAGTTGTTTTTGTCACATTAACAGCAGCAGTAATTTGTTTTCCTACTATTAGTCTTTGGGCTTTATTTGGTAGTGGGTTAAGAAATTTTATAAAGAATGAAAAAACGAAAAAAATTATCGAATACATTCTGGCTGTTTTACTTGTTTTAACGGGTATATTTATATTATTTAAATAAGCTTTGATTTTTAATTGTCTGTTTAATATAAACACTTCACATGCATTTTACTAAAAAAGATAATAAAGAAAAAAGAATTGATTTTGTAAATAATTTAAAAACTAAAAGACTTCTTAGATTTCCAGGTGCTTATAATCCATTATGTGCAAAACTTATTGCCGAAATAGGATTTGATGGCGTTTATATATCTGGAGGTGTGATGTCAAATGACCTTGGGCTACCAGATATAGGACTTACAACTTTAGATCAAGTTAGTTACAGAGCGAAACAAATAACAAGAGTAACTGATTTACCCACTATCGTGGATGCAGATACAGGATTTGGTAACTGTAAAAATACTATAAAAATTTTAGAGGAAAAAGGTTTAGCAGGCTGTCATATTGAAGATCAAATTGCAGAAAAGAGATGTGGTCATTTAGATAATAAAGAACTTATCTCAAAGGAAGAAATGGTTAAAAAAATAAAGGAAGCTGTTTCAGCAAGAATAGATAATAATTTTATGATTATAGTGAGAACTGATGCAAACACTGTAGAAGGTATTGATAAAACGTTACAAAGAATAAAAGCTTATGAAGATGCTGGAGCAGATATGATCTTTCCTGAGGCCATGAAAAATGAAGGGGAGTTTGAAAAGGTTAGAAAAATTTCAAAAGGATATCTACTAGCTAACATGACAGAATTCGGCAAATCTAAATTATTAGATAAAAAACAGTTAGAAAATTTAGGTTATAATTTAGTTATCTATCCAGTTACCACTCAGCGTCTTGCGATGCAAAATGTCGAATTGGGTCTAAAATCAATATTTAAAGAAGGACATCAAAATAATATTATAGACAAAATGCAGACTAGAAAAAGGTTGTATGAGTTAGTAGAATATGAGAAATACAATACTCCAGATAAAAAAATTACTGACTTTTCTACTGAGGGGCATGAATAATGAGCGAAGAAATTAAAAAAGGTTTATTAGGTATCGTTGTAGATGAAACTACAATTTCACATGTTGTTCCAGAACTAAGTACTTTGACTTACAGGGGCTACACAGTTCAAGAACTCTGTGATAAATGCGATTTTGAAGAAGTGGCATATCTTGTGTTAAATGGTGATCTACCAAATAAGAAGCAATTAAAAAAGTTTATAAGAGAAGAAAGGTCTGAAAGAAAATTATCAAAACAAATTTTAAAAAATATACAGGCTATGCCCAAAACTGCACATCCAATGGATGTAATTAGAACCTGTGTAAGTCTTATGGCTTTAGAAGATAAAGACACAAAAGACAACTCACCAAAAGCAAATATGAAAAAAACTATGCGAATTTTTGCTAAAACTCCAACAGCTGTTGCAGCATATTTTAGACACAGAAAAGGTAAAAAGATTATTTCTCCAAATAAAAAATTGTCTTTTTCTGAAAATTTTTTCAAAATGATGTTTAACAAAGTCCCAGACAAAGAAATAATCAGGGCTTTTGATATCTCGCTAATACTTTATGCTGAGCATAGTTTTAATGTATCAACTTTTACCGCGAGAACAATTACAAGTAGTCTATCAGATTTACATGGAGCAATTACTGGTGCTATAGCGTCACTTAAAGGTCCATTACATGGTGGAGCTAATGAAGCGGTGATGCATATGATGAAAGAAATAGGTAAACCTGAAAAAGCTAAACAGTGGATAGAAAATGCTTTGTTAAAGAAGAAAGTTGTAATGGGTTTTGGTCATAGGGTTTATAGAACTGGGGATTCGAGAGTCCCAACTATGAAACATTATATGTTTAAGGTAGCTAAACTTTTAAGGAAAGATAAGTATACCAAAATGTATGAAATCTTAGAAAAGATAATGTTAGAAAAAAAAAATATTCATCCAAATGTAGATTTCCCGTGTGGTCCGACCTACTACATGATGGGTATTGATATTGATTTTTATACACCTATTTTCGTAATGTCTAGAATTACAGGTTGGTCTGCGCATATTATGGAGCAACATACATCTAATAAGTTAATAAGACCTCTTTCAAAATACAAAGGTAAAGAAGTTAGAGAAGTTATGTTGTTAAATCAAAGATAATGACCATTACAAATTTCTTGCTATTACTTATTTTATCAATTTTTACAACGTATACATTTATGCCATGGAGCAATATTGATAAAGGTTCAAAAAGAAAAATTGGAGCTCAGTTTATTTTTTGGACTATTACTTTTGGACTTGTAATTTACGGGTTAATATCTATAAATTTTTTAACGTAACATCTAATGGTAGAGCAAAATAAAATTGATGGTGAAATATTCCATAAAACAATAAAAATTTTAAAAGACTTGATAAAATTTAAAACTGTTTCAGGAAAACCAAATATATCTTTAATAGAGTATTGTGAAAATGAATTGAAGAAATCTGGTGCTACCTCATTAAAAACATTTAACGAGTCCAAAACTCAAGCTAATCTATTTTCTACAATTAAAGGCAAAAGCTCCAATGATAAAGGTATTGTTTTATCAGGACATACTGATGTAGTTCCAGCAATAGCAAGTGAATGGACTTCAGATCCATATGAAGCAAGAGAAGAAAAAGATAAAATTTATGGTCGTGGAACAAGTGACATGAAGAGTTTCATTGCTTGTACACTTGCGGTAGCTCCATTATTTGAATCTGAAAAATTGAAAAAACCGATTCATTTTTCATTTACTTTTGATGAAGAAACTGGATGCTTAGGAGTGCCCTTAGTCCTAGCTGATTTAAAAAGAAGAAATCTAAACTTTTCAGTGTGTATAATTGGTGAGCCAACAAGCATGAAACCTATAACCTCTCATAAAGGTTACAACGAATATGTTACACATTTTACTGGTTTATCTGGTCACGCTTCAAATCCTGATGTTGGTGTAAGTGCTATTGAATATGCTATTGAATATAGTAATAAATTACTAGAATTAAGGGATACACTAAAAAAAAGACAAGTAGATAAAAATAAATTTTTTCCTCCATACTCAACTCTTCAAATTGGAAAAATTTCTGGAGGAACGAGTGCAAATGTTATAGCTGATAAATGCTCATTAGAATGGGAAGTAAGACCAATTAATAAAGAAGATGATAATTTTATAACAAAAAGTATTGATGACTTTACTAAAGAGGTTTTATTACCAAAGATCAAAAAAATTAGTCCTAAGGCAAATATTAAAAAAGAAATTGTTGGCGAGGTGATTGGTTTTAATAAAGATGACAACTCGGAAGCAGTAAACCTCATTTGTAATTTAACTGGTGATAATACAGAAGGAGCTATGTCATTTGGAACTGAAGCTGGTTTATTTCAAAATGCTGGGATAAGTACAGTGATATGTGGGCCTGGTTCTATTGATCAAGCACATACCGTAGATGAATATATCACATATGATCAGATAAAAAGTTGTCTTAAGATGTTGATCTCTTTACGAGATAAAATGATTTAATTAAAATTAAAATGAAATTTTTGTTTTTAACACTATTAAGCATATGTTTTTTTTTACCTGCCAAAGCCAATACTATTTTTTATTTAACCAAAATACCAAATTTAAAAGTTTACCATCTCAAAACATCTAATGATATTAAATATTTAACTGCAGAAAAACCTTTTAAAGTGGGAATAGTTCAAAATAATGTTCAATGTGGTGTTGCTAGTGACGAAGAAGTTGAGAAAAGTTTCCCAATTATAAAAGCAAACTTTGATAAGTATGAAAAAAATTTTCTTAACAAAATTAATCTAAAATATGTAGTAATTTGTAAAAATCTTAAAGTATCTGATATAAATACAGCTGGAGTTCCAAATCACAACGTTAAAACTTTAATAATAGACATCGGATTCGATACAAATCATTTTGAAAGATCAATGCATCACGAACTATTTCATATGGTCGACGATAGCTTTGATAATTTATTTTCTAAGAAAGAATGGGAAAAATTTAATACACCTCTCTTCAAGTACGCTGAATGTTCTACTTGCACAAACAATTTAGATCTTACATTAATCAAAGATACACGAGGATTTTTAACCGAATATTCTATGTCTACTGCATCTGAAGATATGGCAGAAATATTTTCATTTTTAATGACAGATAAAAAAAGACTTTCAAAAATTGTCATGGATGATTCCATAATTAGCAAAAAAATATCCTTTTTAAAAAATGAAATTCTTAAAATTGATGAAAATTTTAAATTTGATTAAATGATTGAAAAAGTAAAGCAAACTACATCAGAAAAACTTCTATTAGCTTTATTTATAGTTTTAGGATTAGTAGCTATATATATTTTTTTTATTTTACCTCAAAAATGCTTGTTTATTAAAGATTACAATCCAAAAGTGTTAAGTTTTGAAAAACCAAAAAATATTGTGGTTTTAAATATTGATTGTGGCAATATTATTATAGAACTCTATCCAGAAAATTCCCCAAAATCAGTTGAAAGATTTAAAATGTTAATTTCTTTGGGCAAGTATAATGGTGTAGCTTTCCATAGAGTAATAAAAAATGTTTTAGTTCAATCAGGTGATCTAGAGTTTGGAAAAAAAGATAATTATAATTATCTTTATATCGGAACAGGAAAATCAGGATTTGGAACATTAAGATCTGAATTAAATGAAAAAATAGAATTTGTAACAGGCACTGTAGGAATGGCTAGAACGACAAATCTAGATACAGAAGACAGCCAATTTTTTATTTTATTGCAGGACGCACCGTTATTTAAAGGAGAGTATACTCCTATAGGTAAAGTGATATATGGTCTTGAAGTATTAGATACGATAACTGATGACCGTAGAAGAGAATACGTTTTAAGACCTGATTTTATTAATAGTTTTAGTTTGTTTGAAAAATAAAATTTTATCTATTTATTCCTCTAATTCTTTCAGATCTTCTTCTTAAAAGTTCAGCAGCTATTAAAACTAAAGTTGATAATAAAATTAAACAAGTTGCCACTGATAAAATTGTAGGACTTAATTGCTCTCTTAACCCTGTCCACATCTGAATTGGAATTGTTGTATTATCAAGACCTGCTAAAAACAAAACAATTACTACTTCATCAAAAGATGTAACAAAAGCAAATAATGCACCAGAAATAACTCCAGGTAAAATCAATGGTAAGGTTATTTTCATGAAAGTGTTTACTGGATTGCTACCAAGACTAGCTGCAGCCCGAGTAACGCTATGATCAAATCCTGATAAAGTTGCTGTGACTGTAATTACTACGAAAGGAGTACCTAAAATAATATGAGCAATTACAATGCCGGTATGGGTAGCGGCTAAACCAGCTTTTGCCATGAAGAAAAAGATTGCTACACCTGAAATAATTAAAGGAACAATCATTGGAGAGATCAAAGTTGCCATTATTATTCCTTTGTAGGGCATGTACCGGCTACTTAATCCAAGTGCAGCTACGGTTCCAAGTATTACTGCCCCTATAGTTGCAAATATTGCTATAAAAAAACTATTTTTTGCTGCTAATCCCCATGGATTTTTTGTTCCATAAACCATGTCTTTATACCATCTTAGTGAAAAGGCATCTGGGTCTAATCTCTTCATTCCATCAGTTATTACTAAAAACTCTTCAGCGTTAAAAGATAGAGGGAATATTACAAACAATGGTGCAATTAAAAAGAAAAACACACACCCACAAATAAAAAGATAAAGGTAATGCCATATTCTATAGTGTGGTTCTGTATATTTTGGTAAAGCCATAATTATCCTAATTTAATATTATCTATTCCTACTAATTTGTTATACACCCAGTAGACAGCCAAAACTCCAACTAACAACATTAATCCCATTGCTGAAGCAAAACTCCAGTCCAAAGTATATTTCATATGATATGCAATCTGATTACTGATTAATGTTCCAGAAGCGCCGCCCACCAACTCAGGAGTAATGTAATAACCAATTGCAAGAATAAAAACTAAGAGTGAGCCAGCTCCTATACCTGGGATTGTTAATGGAAAATATACCTTCCAAAATGTAATAAATGGAGTTCCCCCAAGAGATTTGCCTGCTCGGACTAAGCTTGGTGAAATAGTTTTCATTACACTATAAAGAGGCAACACCATAAATGGCAACAAAATTTGTGTCATTGCAATATAGGTTCCTGTTTCATTGTACATCATCTCTAATCTTTTATCGTTTGCAACAACACCAATCCAAACTAAAAAATCATTAACCACTCCTTGCTGTTGAAGTAAAATCATCCAACTTGCAGTTCTGACTAGTAATGAAGTCCAAAAAGGTAAAAGAACACAAATCATTAATAAATTGCTGTATTTCATTGGAAGTGTAGCAAGTAAATGAGCGATAGGGTAAGCCATTAAAAAACAGAAAAGAGTTACATAAAAAGCTATTTTAAGTGTTCTGACCCATAATTTTTTATAAATTCTACGATCCTCCTCAACTTGAACTAATTTACCATCTTCATTTTGATACATGTCTACACCTTTTAAATATTTAGAGTAAGTGTATGCAGGAGCTCTTCGTTTTATTGCTCTCCAATATTCAACGTCAGCCCATCTTTCATGAACAGCCATTATTTGTTCTTTGTAATTTCCTTCCTCAAAAGATTTTGATTTTCGTCTTAATTTTTTAATAATACTTTTGAAACCATTTTTTTCATAGTTAAGCTGGGTTGATAATTTTCCTTCTCTCTCCTCTTCAATTAATTTTTGGAAATCAAAATGGAAAGCATCGAATACTTTTTCTGGCGGAAGTTCTTTGCCATCCCAATCTTCCATCGCTTTGAATGTTTTTGGAAGTGCGTTAGTTACCATTCGATCATCAACGCTATTAAAAAGCATTCCTACGATTGGAGAAATATAAACAATTAGTAAAAAAAATAATAATGGAGCCACAAGAAGAAATGCTTTAAATTTATTTTTTCTTTCAACTTTTTTAAGACTCACCTCGAGAGGTATGCCATCGGTAGTTAAAATTTTTTGTGTTTCACTGCTCATAAATAAAAAGGGCGGTTAATTAATAACCGCCCTAGTATAATATATCATCTAAGTCTTTAAAACTTAATTAAAGACCAGATTTCATAGCTTCCCATTTTTCGCCGATTTCTGTACCGTTGTCAGCCCAGAATAGTGCATCGATTAGGATATAGCTTTTTGTATTGTTTGGATGAGTTGGCATTTGAGTCATCATGTTAGTTTTACCATCTTTATACCAAGGCTCACCTGCTTCGATAACTTTAAGAGAAGATTTTCTCCAAGGTGCGTAAGCAATGTACTTCGCAGAACCAGCTAAACCTTCAGTGCTAGTCATTTCTGCAATTGCTTTCATAGCATCAGCTTCGTTTGGTCCACCTTTTACAACTACCATGTATTGGTAATCTAAACCTTGAGCATCCCAAACTTGTTTTAATGGTGCGCCTTCTCCAACTTCTGCGTTAAAGAATCTACCATTCCATCCTGTTGCCATTACTACTTCACCTTGCATTAATAGTTCAGGTGGTTTTGCACCAGCTGACCAAAATACACATCCACCATTAGGATCTGAGCAAAGTGCTTTCATTTTGTCCATAGCTTGTTGAAGACCTTTTGCTTTTGAAAGTTTTTTGTAGATGTTTTTTCCACCTTTGCCTGGCTTTGTTCCCTCAGCTGCTAACGCCATTTCTAAATTGTGCATAGCACCTTTGTAAACGCCTCTTTTACCTGGCCATGTTTTAGTATCAAAGAAATCTTTTACTGTTTTTGGTTTTTTGCTACCAATTTTTGCATCATGGTAAGCATATGTCCAAGAATATAAAATATTTCCTACAGCACATTTACTTGGCATTGATGTAAAGAAGTCTTTACTCGCTTTAGTTCCATCTGGAGCTGCTGGAAAGTCTTTGTCAAAATTAAATTTAACAAATAAACCTTCGTCACATCCATTGATGGTATCCATAGCGAACACGTCCATAATATCCCAAGTTATTTTTCCTGCTGCTTTTTGAGCTTTAACTTCAGATAACCCTCCTGAATAGTCTACCCAGTTAATAGGTATACCTAATTTTTTAGCAGTTGGGTCACCATACCCTAATTTTTGACTTTCTGTGTAAGCTCCACCCCATGATGCAACTGTTACAGCATATGAAGTTGAAGAAATTGAAAGAGCAAATACTAGTGTAAGTAATAGTTTACTTAATTTTCTCATCTTTATTCCCCTTCGTTTAAACGTTTTTTAAAGCATTATTACAACAATTAACAAAAATTAAGTCAACCTCTGATTTTGTTATATTATTGATTAAATTAACTTTTTTTTGATTAAATCAATCTCAGATTGATTTTGGATCTAGCGCCCTAGCATCATGACTATTCCAACCAACATTAATCTCATTTCCACGTTTAATGTCCATTCTTGCCGAACTATTTGGAACTTTTAGAATAAACTCTTTGTTACCTAATAAATTTAATCTTACTCTAGCATGGTCGCCGTGATAAATAATTTCCTCTATTTTTCCTTTATATTTGTTTTCCATTTTAGCTTCTGGATCAATAATTGCTCTTTCGGGTCTTAAAGAAACTTTAGTTTTTTCACCTTTAGATTTTACTCTTATTGGGTTTGAAATTATTTCAGCACCTGATGCTAATTTTACTTTACATTTTCCATCTGAAATATCAGTCACTTCTCCTGTAAATGTATTGTTTTCACCAATAAATTCTGCGACGAATGAATTTACTGGTTCTTCATATAATTTATCTGGACTAGATAGTTGTTGAACTTTTCCATCATTAAATACTGCAATTCTACTAGACATCGTTAAAGCTTCACTTTGGTCGTGCGTAACATAAACAACTGTCACACCAATATTCTCGTGAATATGCTTTATCTCATATTGCATACTCTCTCTTAAATTCTTATCTAGAGCTCCCAGAGGTTCATCCATTAAAACTAATTGAGGATCAAAAACTAATGATCTTGCAACGGCAACTCTTTGCTGTTGACCGCCAGATAATTGATTAGGCATTCTTTTTTCAAATCCAGATAAAGAAACCATCGATAATGCTTTATCAACTTTTTTATCAATTTCATCTTTTGAAAGTTTTCTGACTTTCAATGGGAACGCTAAGTTTTCATAAACTGTTAAATGCGGAAATAAAGCGTAATTTTGAAAAACCATACCTATTCCTCTTTTGTGAGGAGGTATTCTTGAAATTGGTTTTGAGTCTAAATAAATTTCTCCATTCGTAGGAGTTTCAAATCCAGCTAACATCATTAAGCAAGTTGTTTTTCCAGAACCAGAAGGTCCCAACATTGTAATAAATTCACCTTCATTGATATCTAGATTTAAGTCTTTAACGACTAAAACTTTTCCATCATAACTTTTGTCAACCTTGTCGAATCTTACGAAGCTTTTAGAAGACGTCATATAGTGAATATATAAAGCATTTGTTAAAATTTATTTCAAGGTTTTTATTATTTTATATGTAATTCTCTAGATAAATTGCAGAATAATTCAGAACCTGTTTCTGTTACTCTTACAGCTTCACTTGCTTCTACACCCCAATCACCAAACTGCATTACTGCAATCATATGAAAAGTAACGTTAGGTTGCAAAATTGTTTTATCTCCTTTTAGTATGTTAAATGTTTGTTCTCCCCAATCAGGTGGGTATCCGATGCCTATTGAATAACCAGTTCTTGAGTCTTTTTTTATGTTGTATTTATCTAAAACATCCCAAAATTTTTGAGCTATATCATCAACTGTATTGCCGGGTTTAGTTGCTGAAATTCCAGCATCTAATGCTTCATTTGTTGCTTTCATAGTATCAATTTTTTTTTGATCTTTTTCTCCTAATAAAATTGTACGAGCCATGGGACAGTGATATCTCTTATAAGCACCAGCAATTTCAATTATCGTTGCCTCACCAGAAACAAATTTTTCATCTGTAGCAGTTAAATGAGAGGCGGAAGTTCCTTTTCCAGTTGGCAGCAGTGTTGCAATACTAGGATAGTCTCCACCAAATTCCCTAGTTCCATTAAACAAAGCTTTCTGAATATCAGCAACTGCATCGCATTGTCTTACACCAGGATTAATACTTTTTAATGCTGTTTTCATGCCGCTTTCAACTATACGAGCAGCAGATTGCATTAATTTAATTTCTGCATTCGACTTTACAACTCTTACCCAATTTACTAATCTTTCTGCATCTTTTAACTTTGCATTTGGCAAACCTTTCTTAATAACTTCATAGCAATAAGCAGTAAAATAATGACTATCCATCTCTAAACCAATATTTTGATTGTCCCACTTTCTTTTTTTAATTATTTCAACCAAATATTGATAGGGATGAAGTGGCCAAGTATGAATATATTTTTCATCGTATTCTATGATATTTTTATCTTGTAAATATGTTTTAATATAAGCTCCTCCTCCATCTTGTGCTCTAACAAAACAAATGGGTTCTTCTTCATTAACATGAACTAAAACACATTGAGCATAATAGAAAGACCAAGCATCATAACCAGTAAGATAATTCATGTTTGAAGGGTCATGAGACAAAAGTAGATCAATGCCTTTTTTTTGCATCTCTATCTTGACTTTTTTTAATCGTTCTTTGTATTCATGTTTTTCAAAAAGCATTTATTTTTCTAAAAGTTTTCCATAGCCTTTTATTGGAGATTTGTATCCGATAGATCTAACCGTGTCCCAAATTAGAGTTTGATTGCTAGATAATACGGGTTTTTTTAATTTAATTTCTAAATCATTAAGGATGCCTAATACTGGTAAGGCTGTACAAGAAATAAACAAAGCATCCGCATTTTCTAGCTCTAGTTTAGATGAAATTTCTAAAATATAATTTGGATCAACATTGGCAAACTCTGAATCTAAATTTAAATTTAAACTTGTAAATGATGTCACATCAATATTCTTTTTCATAAAATATTCTAAAATCGTTTTGTTTACTGAGTCTGGATAAGGGGTAAATAAAGCTATTTTTTTAATATTCATTAGTTTAAAAGCTTTAATAGCAGAGGTAACTGGTGTAGTAACATAACAATCTTTTTTACCCAACAATATAAGTTCTTTCACTTTATCTTCGCCAATTGCAATTGTTCCTGAAGTACATCCATAAGCAATCGTATCAATCTTTTCATAAGGTAAAATCTTGCTTGTTACAGATTCAAGATCATCCTGCATCTTCAGTAGGTTTTCTTTTGTTAGTGGATTTTGATTGTGAATACGATTAATAAATATATTTAAAGGTAAATTATTACAAATTTTATTAAAATCGCTCTCTATGGTTTGATCAGTTGAAAGAGCAATTAGGCCAACTTTAGGTTTATTCTTATTATTAAATTTACTATCGACGTGTTTAATAGATAAAGTCATTATCTTAATATACTTTAATATTCCTTTAAGATAATACTAATAAAATTGTTATTTTACTTGATTTTACACCTTTTGCACAAACCAAAAAATTCTAAATTAAATCTTTTGAATGTCATGCCTTTTTTATCATTAAATTTTGATAAATATTTTGAAAGTTTTGTATCACTTACTTCATCAACTTCTTCGCATCTTTCACATATTGAAAAAGCAGTAGCTTTAGAGATTTCGCAATTAGAGTTTTTACAAGCAACAAATGCGTTTTTACTTTCGATTTTATGAATTTTTCCTATCTCAACTAATTTATCCAATGCTCGATAAACTTGTGGTGGGGCTTTGATGCCTTTCTTCTGAACGTAGAAAAGTATTGTGTATGCTTTTAATGGCTCTGGAGATTTATCAATTAAATCAAAAATAATTTGCTGATTTTTTGAAAGACTGTTTTCTTTATACATTTTAGTCATTGTACTGATTCTTCATTAATTTTTCAATTTAATCGATTGTTTAATTCTTAGTAATGAAAGTATAAATAAAAACAAAGCGGCAGCTATAATTGACGGACCAGAAGATGTATTAAACTCTAACGAGGTAAATAAACCTATAATTACGGATAACAACCCTCCTAGCACTGAATAAATTACCATTCCCTGAGGACTTGTAGAAATATTTCTAGCCATTGCAGCCGGTATAATTAACATTCCTGTAATTAATAATAATCCGACCATTTTTATTGAAATAGCTATGATCCCTGCCATTAAAATCGTGAATATAGCTTTAGCTTTATCAGGATTTAAACCTTCGGCTTCTGCTAATTCATAATTTACTGTTGATGCAAATAAAGGTTTCCAAATCAATTTAAGAATAAATAATATTAATAGCCCTCCTATCCATATAATCAATAAATCATCAACTGTTACTGCTAATATATCGCCAAATAACAACCCCATAATATCGAACCTTATAAATGTTAAAAAACCAATAACAACTAATCCAACGGCTAAAGATGAATGAGCCAAGAGTCCTAATAAAGCATCACCAGGTAGATTGGTTCTTTTTTGAAGCTGTATCAAAATTAATGCAATTAAAGATGAAATTATGAATACTGAAAGAGCAATGTTAAATTCCAAACTATAAGCTAGTGTAACTCCAAGTAAAGCAGAGTGGGCAAGAGTATCACCAAAATATGATAGTCGTCTCCATATAACAAAACATCCAAGAGGCCCAGTTACAAATGCAATGCCAAGTCCAGCAACCAAAGCTCTTATAAAAAAATCATCAAACATTTAATTTTTTTTTATTTCACCCTCATTTGTATGAATATGATCATGACTATGTTTGTATCTTGTTAATATTTGAGAGGCTTGTTCTCCAAATAAAGCTTTATATTCATCATTTTTTGCAACATCTAATGGAGAGCCTGAGCAACAGACATGACCATTTAAGCAAACAACATGGTCAGTAGCACTCATTACAGTATGTAAGTCATGAGAAATCAATAGGATTCCACAATTCAATTCATCTGAAATTTTCTTTATAAGTTCGTAAAGAGCAATTTCGCCAGTAAAATCCACTCCTTGTACTGGTTCATCAAGTACTAAAAGATCTGGTTTTTTTGAAATAGCTCTTGCAAGCAATACTCTTTGAAACTCACCGCCTGATAAGTCACCCAAATTTTTATCTTTAAGATGAATAACACCTGTTAAAGATAAAGCTTCGTTAATAGCTTCATCTTTGAGATTTTCAGTTAGTACCATGAAATCATTCACTCTAAGTGGCAATGTCCAATCAATTGAGATTTTTTGAGGAACATATCCAACTTTATTCGTATATTTTTCAACTTCTCCATCAATTTTTTTATAAATTCCTAAAGCAATTTTAGCTGTGGTGCTTTTTCCAGAACCATTAGGACCAATAAGAGTAACTATTTTACCCTTTTCAATATTTAATGACACTCCTTTAACGAGCCATTTGCCGTTTATACGAAAACCAGCTTGTTTTAATTTTACTAAAATATTTTGATTTAAGCTCATTTTATCTCTTGACTTTAAAATGTTATATTATTACATACTGTTATATTATAACAATTCTAACACACTATCATTATGAAAAACATTAAAAAATTACCATTTATATTATCAATATTATCTCTATTTATTATTCTCTCGCCAGCAAAAGCTGATATCAAAGTAGTTGCATCAATAAAACCTATACACTCATTAGCAAGTTATTTGATGGATGGGGTAGGTAAACCAGATTTAATAGTAGATGGATATGCTTCACCACACGGATTTGCAATGAAACCTTCTCACGCAAAAATGTTACAAAATGCTGATTTAATCTTTTGGGTTGGTGAAGACTTGGAGAGTTTTTTAGAAAAACCATTAAATTCAATAGCAAAAAAAGCTGAAAAAATAGAATTAATGGAAATTAAAGGATTAAATAAATTAGATTTTAGAGAAAGAAACATATTTGAAGGACATGATGATCATGGACACGACGAGCATAAAAAAGAAGACGAACATAAAGAACATGGTCATAAAGAAGATAAACACGATGAACATGGTCATGATGACCATAAAGAAGACGAACATAAAGAACATGGTCATAAAGAAGATAAACACGATGATCACCATGAGCATGCTCACGGTGAACATGATCCACACATTTGGCTAGATCCTATGAACGCAAAAGTGATTTTAAAAGAAATGGTAGAGCATTTAATAGAAAATGATCAAGAAAATGCATCTGCATATAAAGCTAATTTAAAAAAAGCACTCAAAGATTTAGATAAACTTACAAAAAAAGTAAAATCTGATTTAAATAAAGATTTCAAATCGATTGTTTTCCATGATGCCTACCAATATTTTGAAAAAAGATTTGATGTAAATGTTTTGGGAGCTTTTACAGTAAATACAGATGTATTGCCTGGGGCTGAACAATTAACTGAAATCAGAGAAATAATTGAACATGACAAAGTAAGTTGTGTGTTTTCTGAACCTCAATTTAATCCTGATATAATCAATGCGGTAGCGAGAGATATGAATATTAAAACTGGTGTTTTAGATCCATTGGGAGCCACTTTAACTCCAGGAAAAAATTTATATTTTGATTTAATAAGTAATATGTCTAAATCTTTTAAAAGTTGTTAATTAAGCAAATACTTCGCCCCATGTCCCTCTTGTAGAAGCTTTTGAATACTCAGTAGCTCTACCTTCAAAGAAATTCATGTGCTCTACACCGTTCAACATAGTGTCTAACCATTTTAAAGGATTTTTCTTAACATCATAAATCGGTTCAAGACCTAATTGTTCAAGTCTTCTATTTCCAATAAACCTGATGTACTGTTTTATTTCATCTGCTGTTAAACCTTCTAACGGACCCATTTGAAAAGCTAAATCGATAAATGCATCCTCGTGTGTCACAATTGTTTTGCAAGCATCAACGATTTCTTTTTTAAGTTTATCGTTCCAAATTTGTGGTTCTTCTTTTATAAAGTCTCTAAACAGTCTGATCATGGAATTACAATGTAAAGTTTCATCTCTCACTGACCAAGTTACAATTTGGCCCATCCCCTTCATTTTATTAAATCTTGGGAAGTTTAATAAGATTGCAAAACTTGCAAACAGTTGTAAACCTTCTGTAAAAGCTGAAAACACTGCCATCGTCATTGCGATGTTATGTTTTGATTTAACATCAAAACCTTGCATGTAGTCATATTTATCTTTCATTTCTTTATACTGCAAGAAAGCTGAATATTCTGTTTCTGGCATTCCAATTGTATCTAAAAGATGGGAGTAAGCAGCAATGTGAACTGTTTCCATGGCCGCAAAAGCAGTCATCATCATCAGAACTTCGGTTGGTTTAAAAACAGTTGTGTAATGTCTTAAATAACAATTATTAACTTCAACATCGGCTTGAGTAAAGAATCTAAAAATATGTGTTAAAAGATTTTTTTCTTCTTTAGTTAAATTTTTTTGCCAGTCCCTTACATCATCTCCAAGAGGTACTTCTTCTGGTAACCAATGAATTCTTTGTTGTGTTAACCAGGCGTCATAACACCATGGGTATCTAAACGGTTTATAAACAGGGTTCTCTACTAATAAACCCATTTTTTTTGGTTGTATTATTCCTGGCTTAACTTTTTCTGCTACTGACATGATAAACACTCCTCATAATTGTTATCTTTATTATTTGATTCATTCGATTTCGAATAAACATTTTTCGTCACATCTGTTGATGATCCTGCCTCTACATTTTCAGCCCTTTGAATAGATTTAGATCTACAATAATAAAGGCTTTTAAGTCCCTTTTTCCATGCTTGAAAATGAATATCGTGAAGTTCCTTTTTGTGAATATCTGCTGGCACAAAAACATTTATTGATTGTGCTTGAGAAATATGAGGCGTTCTATCTGCCCCTAATTCAACAATCCATCTTTGATCAATTTCAAAAGCGGTCTTGAAAGTATCTTTTTCTTCTGCTGTTAAAAAATCTAGGTGCGAAACAGATCCTTGGTTTGTTGTAATTGATGACCAAACTTCGTCTGTGTCTTTTTCATATTTTTGAAGAACTTTTTT
>QBYL01000006.1 GCA_003282835.1 Pelagibacteraceae bacterium AG-325-J13
TTACTTAAATATAAAAATAGTTTAGTTTTTTTTGATATTGGACAGCCTCCAAGTAAAAATTTCTCTAGAAAATATCAGTCAGGCCCACTGTCATTCGAGTATTATTTAGATAACACAAAAATTATTACTAATTGTGGATTTGGTTCAAATATTTCACCAAAAGCAGAATTAATTAGCAGACTCACCTCTGCTCAATCTACAATGACTTTAAATGATACTTCGGTGACAAAATTTGAACGTAATACTTTATTAAACAGTGTATTTGGTAATTCTATAAAAAATTCATTTCAGATCTCACAAGCTGAATATATTGAAAATAAAGATATGATATATTCAATAGCTTCTCATAATGGTTACGAAAAAAACTATAAATGTATTTTTAAAAGAAAATTACTGATAAACAAAATTACAAATAATTTACAAGGTTATGATGAAATAATAAAAAAAAATGACGGAAAACCAGTAAACTACTGCATTAGATTTCATCTGTTCCCAGGTTTAGCTGCAGTTAAAACAATGAGCGGCAATAGTGTTTTAATTCAGCTTTCAAAAAATAAATCTCTCATGTTTAGTGCTAAGAATGAATTATTGAAATTAGAGAAAAGTATATATTTTGGGGAAAATAAAATTTTAGATAATACTTGTATTACCCTGTTCGGTAATTTAGTTAATAGAAACAAAATTATTCACTGGGAAATTAAAAAAAAAGATTGATCATGAAAAGAAAAATAGCAAATGCTCTGATTTCTGTATCGGACAAATCTGATTTAGGTAAAATTGCAAAAGTTCTTAAAAAGTATAATATTAATATTATTAGCTCCGGCGGTACCTTCAAGTATTTGAAAAAGATGAAAATTAAATGTAGAGAAATATCTCACTACACTGAATTTAAGGAAATGCTTGATGGAAGAGTAAAAACTTTACATCCTAAAATTCACTCTGGAATATTATTTGATAGATCAAAAAAAAAACATATTAAACAAATGAGAAAAAATAATTTTGAGCCTGTTGATTTAGTTGTAGTAAATTTTTATCCATTTAAAGAAACGATTGAAAAAATTAAGGCAAAAAGTAAAATAATAGAAAAAATTGATATTGGTGGCCCAAGTATGGTTAGAGCAGCTGCTAAAAATTTTAAAGACGTAGTCATAATAACAAGTAAAAAAGATTATGAAGATTTAATTAAAGAGTTAAAAAGATTTAATGGAAAAACAACTTTAGCCTTCCGTGAAAAATGGCATGTAAAGCATTTGGTATCACTGCTTACTACGACTCCATTATCGCTGACTGGTTTAATAATGAATTGAATATTAATTTTCCTGAGATAAAAACATTTTACGGGAAGAAGATCAATCAGTTAAGATACGGTGAAAATCCTCACCAAAAAGGATCTGTTTATACAGATAATGGTAAAAATGATTTACTAAATCAAGGAAAATTAAGTGGTAAAGAATTAAGCTACAATAATTATAATGATATACATGCAGGTTTAGAAATATTATTTAGCGATAATAAACTGCCAACAACTGTAATCATAAAACACGCCAATCCTTGTGGTGTTGCAACACATAAGTCACCAATTAAATCTTTCTTAAATGCTCAAGCGAGTGATCCAGTGAGTGCTTTTGGAGGAATAGTTGTTTGTAACTTTACATTAACTGAACAATTGGCAAAAATAATCAATAAAACTTTTTTTGAAGTTATAATTGCTAAAGGATTCAATAAAAAATCTTTGAAAATTCTAAAAAAGAAAAAAAATATGAGAATTATTGATGTATCTAAAATTGATTATAAAATGAAAACAAATTTAAAATACTTTGGTAACACTTTTTTGCTACAGGAAAATGATGATATTGTATTAGATAAGAAAAAATTAAAGTGTGTCACCAAAATTAAGCCAAACGCTAAGGAAATTAGAGAAATGATTTTTGCTTTTAAGGTTTGTAAATATGTAAAATCAAACGCAATTGTTATTGTTAACGATAATGCAACAATTGGTATAGGTGCTGGTCAACAGAATAGATTAGAAAGTTGTAAAATAGCCATACAAAAAGCTAAAAAGTTTCAACCAAGCAAATTAAATAACTCAGTTGCTGCGTCGGATGCTTTTTTTCCTTTCGCGGATGGAATTAAGACTCTTATAAATTCTGGAGTAAAATTAATTGTGCAGCCTGGAGGTTCAATTAGAGATAAGGAAGTAATTGATGCTGCTAATAAAGCTAAAATAAAAATGATTTTTACAAATGTAAGACATTTTAACCATTAGTTTATATTATCAATCTTAGCTGCTAAAATAAAATCGCTCTCTGCCAAACCTTTAATTGCATGAGTCGAAATTTTTATAACAGCATATCCCCAGCCGAATGAAATATCAGGATGGTGTCCTTCTTCTTCAGCTATTTTTCCAACTTTGCCAATGAATTTTTCACTTTCTAAAAAATCTTTGAAATCAAATTTTTTTTCGATGTGATAATTTTTCTCTAGATTTTGTTTAACTTCCCAGCCATTTATCTTTTTGAGATATTTATGAATTTCATCAACTTCAAAAGCAGGTATACCACCTTGACAAGGAACACATTTTTTATCAGCTAAATCACTCACTCAATTTATCCTTTTCATTAATTGGAGCGGGCAAAGGGACTTGAACCCTCGACCTTCTCGTTGGCAACGAGACGCTCTACCACTGAGCTATGCCCGCGTAAATTTCTTTTAGTTAATTTAACCGCATAGAACGTAGAAAGCAAGATGATGAAAAATATATTGGTGCGGTTTGATGTGTACGTATGTGGAACAAAGTCTATCCCTATACTATCACTCATTTACAGGGTTAATGAGCAATCTCTATCCCTATACTATCACTCATCTAGTTTTGAGTGTTAAGAATTGTTAAAATTAAATTACCCTTTTTAGGGAACTTGAATATCTTTTCTTGAGTATCTTTGAGACCAATTACCGCTGTAATCGTTATCCCACCTCATCTCTAATCTCATAGTCTTTGGCGAACCTGAAACATTCTTTATGAAAATATAGCCAGCTGCTTGACTATTCATTAGCTTAGAAGAAGGATATCCTGAATTGGAACAATGAAGAACATATTCACTACCTGTATTATTTTTTATGTAGTTGTCTGTGTAAGGGTTTTTTCCATTTTAAAGATTTAAAATGTGCTATAAGAATATGGCAAGCACCTAAGGGGCTATTGTTACAATAACCATTAGTGACATCCGTTGAATTTCCAGACTGATTATTCATCATTACCGATTCTCCTAAATCACATTTGGTGTAATTGATATTAATAAAATTTACGATTTCATTAAAATTATGTTTTACTGCATTTTTTTTAGCACTAGCCGTATACCCATTATAAGCAACTACACCCACTGCAGCTAGAATACCGATGATGGCTACTACGACTAGGAGTTCTATTAGAGTGAAGGCTTTGTGTGTCATATATTTATTTAGTGCAGCTGTCTCCAGAAACTATATCATGTTATACTATTGCATTATTATCTTTTTTAACATGTAACATTATAATCTGACATCGAAATCTCATTTTTAAGCTGCTCATTTTTTTCATTCCAAACAGTCTCTATTTTAAGTACTGGTTTTGAGTTTATACACTCATTATGAAATTCAACTGACCCTAATATTTTTCTAGGGCCCCAATTAACTGCTAGATATGTGGGATCATTAAATGGGTGTGTTTTAATCAGGCAACGTAAATGTGTCATAAATTTTTTTGAAACACCATTCAAACCATCAGGAGTAATTTTTTTATTTACCGGATTTTTACACTCATCGTTTTCATACATTCCCTCAAAATAACCATCATTTAAAGTAGTCTTTAACATAGTTGCAGTAACAAAATTAACTACTAATTTGTGATTACTTTTTGCAGCATTTTGTTTTGCGCTTTTAGTATAACCGTTATAAGCAACCACTCCGACTGCAGCGAGAATACCGATGATGGCTACTACGACTAAGAGTTCTATGAGTGTAAATCCTTTTTGGTTCATTATTCTATATAAATCATAGTTTCAATTCGATTGGAAGAAGTTGAGCAAGAAGTTTTAAAGCAAGTTCTTACATGAATTTCAGAATTACTTTTTGGAGCAAGCCATATAGTTCCAACGTCATTATCTGACCAATTTAAATTTTGAACCCAACTATTATGTTGCCTAACACCCTGAGATTGGGCTTGTTGATTAGAATTTGGGTTATAAATATTTTTAAGATCTGAAAATGGAGAATAGTTAGATGCAACAATATAATTGATCACACTTGCTGAGCTAAGACCATTACATCTTAATGATGCACCTTTGCTAGCCATTATATTGCTTTCACCTAAATCACATTTCTTTAGTTCATTCTGGATATAATTTGATATAAGTTTATGATTTGATTGCGTTGTTGATGCTTTAGCACTTGCCGTATACCCATTATAAGCAACTACTCCTACTGCAGCTAGAATACCGATGATGGCTACTACGACTAGGAGTTCGATTAGGGTAAAAGCTTTTTTTTTATTGTAGTGAAATATCATTTCTTAATACTTCTCCATCATTTACATTATAAGTACCAGAAACTTTGGTAACAATCACAATGTTGCTACCTGAGACATGCACTTGAGTTTCTCCCAGCGTTCCATATTGTATATTACCTCCTGATGCTACTGCTTGCTGACAATTTCCACTACCATCCAAAAGTCCATGAGGATTACACGTCGGTGGAGCATTAAAGTGATTATGAAAAGCACTAGCAACATTAGATATTTTATTTGTAACAATATCGGGACATACATCATTAGAATATTTAAGCTTTCCAGTAGCTTTGCTAAAACTATATTTTAAAATTAATTCTTGTCCCAGGTCACACTTTTTTACCTCTGTCATTATAAATTTTACAACATTACTATGATTAGTTTTTGAGGCGTTAACTTTAGCACTCTTCGTATACCCATTATAAGCAACTACTCCTACTGCAGCTAGAATACCGATGATGGCTACTACTACAAGGAGTTCGATTAGAGTGAAGGCTTGTTGTTTCATTTGCCAATCATATCTGAAACAATTAATTCCTCAATATGATTTGACGTGTCGCTACAAGGTAATTTTACACAAGACTTCACTCTTATAAATTGATCTGAGCCTACATTTACTAGATTAAGTCTGATGTAACCCACATCTTCATCTCTATTGTAAATATTTCCACTATTGACTTGAAGTCCATTATCGTAAGGATTTCTGAAAATATTATCGCCTGTTCTGAAAACACTTGGTATATAATTTATAATTCCAGTTCCAAAAGTATTACCTTGAGGACAATTCAATACTCCACCCATGATTTTAAGTTCACCTAATTCACACTTCATAAGTTCATTGTTTATATATTTAACAACTGATTTAAAATTATTTCTGACAGTGCTTTCTTTTGCACTTGCTGTATACCCATTATAAGCAACTACTCCTACTGCAGCTAGAATACCGATGATGGCTACTACGACTAAAAGTTCTATTAATGTGAAAGCCTTATGGCCATTTAATTTCATTTACCAAGTACGCTCCAGATGAATTGCTGAAATTTCCATTGTTACAATCTTGGCCTAAAAAAGTGGCAATGTGCAAATCATCTCCTTTATCTCTAATATTAGTAATGCCAGGCCTCTCTGGATAGTTTGGTTTTAAAAAGTTTTGCCACTGATCCTCTCTTATAAAACCGCTAGTATTGTGAGGTTGTTTTAATTCAGCCTTTGCATGAGTTGCAAAGTGACCTGCCGAAAGCCCTGCTGTTACATTTCTTCCTGCCCAATCACTTTTACAATCCCATTTTCTTTGACACTTACCAGATGAGTCCACACCAATAGCTGTCATGCCGCTACTTTTTTGATTATTACAACCATACCCTGGACCAATATTCATATATGTTGAACCTTGAAAACTACAAAACGCATAAGTTTCTTCAGCGAGTTTAACAACTTTTACATGTTGATCTTTATTTCCAGAACATTCTGCAATTTTTATAAATTTATTATACGCAAAAAAAGCTATAGCAACTAGTACGCCTAGAATGGCAACAACCACCAATAATTCAATAAGTGTAAATCCTTTTATTTTCATTCTGGTATAGCAATATTTTCAGTAATTATATCACCTGTTTCACTGCCAAATCTAGTAGAAATTTTATATCCTTGGCCAGTACCGCCATCAAAATTCATATAAGTATAACCCACTTTATCTGTTGGAGGTATTGAATAACTTGAAACAAAAGCGTTACCATTATTTTCAAATGGATTTTTAATCATTGAATAATATTCAAATGGACATTTTGCAGTATCAAAATATGCTCCCGGGTTACTTTTAGGGCTGCCTGAGGCCTTTAGTGAATTACAGTTTCGATTTGTTGAACAGTTAGTACTTGGATTTGTTTGATAAGATTTATTAGTTATTGAATCAAACTCTACATCAAGATTATAGCATTTGTTAATTTCATTTATGATGTAATTTTTTACAGTATTATGATTAGTTTTAACTACACTGATCTTTGCGCTCTTAGTATACCCATTATAAGCAACCACTCCTACTGCAGCCAGGATACCGATGATAGCTACAACGACTAGAAGTTCTATTAACGTGAAACCTTTATTTTTCATAAATATTTATTCTATTGCAATTTCTGTTTTAACTGGGGAGCCACTGTCTTCAACACAAGTTTCAATTATAATTATTGTATATCCAACATTGATAGATATTGAATGCTTGCCTTGATAACCTAATGTTTTATATCCAAAAGATTTTGGAATACCGTGACACTTAATAGGTCCTCCAACAGTCATTGCTGCAGTTGAAGGTTCGTAAACATCTTGTATTTTATCATTAAAAATTTTTTCAATATACCCTGGAATATTACCTCGTGAGTTATTTGTACCGTTACAATCAAATTGTTTAAATCCATTGTAATCAAATATCTTAGACTCCCCTATCATACATTTTGCTAATTCATTTTGAATGTATTTGGCTATTAATTTGTGATTAGCTTCAGTTACTTTTTTTTTAGCACTACTCGTATACCCATTATAAGCAACAACCCCTACTGCAGCTAGAATACCAATGATAGCTACAACGACTAGAAGCTCTATTAAAGTGAAGGCTTTACCATTCATTTTACTCAAGATAAATTATATTCTCCAAAATATTAGGACTTCCATCTTTGGTTTGGCTTCTTACAGCAATAACATAATTTCCAGCACTATCTTTTTCTGAATGAAAGCAGAGCTTACCTTTTTTATTTGGTTTAGAGCAACTATCTGTCATTATTGAATTATCATAAACATTTCGCCATCTCTCACCATTTCCAAAATGTCTTATAAAATTGTAAGTAAAGTTCGCAGCATTACCCGGTGAAGAAGTTGCTTTAGAATAATCTGAACATAGATCATTTGAATATCTATTTGGTTCTGTCTTTAATTTAAGCTCTAAACCTAGTGAACATTTTTTAAGTTCTGATGATGTAAATTTAACAACTTTACTATGCATATTTTTGACTGCAGCAACCTTTGCGGAACTTGTATACCCATTATAAGCAACAACTCCTACAGCAGCTAGGATACCTATGATTGCTACAACGACTAAGAGTTCTATTAGGGTGAAGGCTTTATTCATAAGATATTATATCTTCCAAATAAACTGTAGATCCATTTTTATATTCTAAATTACTACATATTTTAATTTGATTGTTGCTACTTTTAAATACACTTAGATAGCCAAGTTGATCTGGATTACTAGGGCATGCTGACATATATCCAGGTGGTGAACAATTTGTAACATTAACTCTACACCAAGATCCGTTGGGTGTTCCATACGGACTTAATAATTTCATGCCGTATATATTTTGATTCATATATCCTACAAAGTTATCTATTGACGTTGGGCAAGTTAAGTTTTTATTAGTTCCGTTTATATCTAGATAATCTACATCATCACCTATGCTACATTTAATGCCTTTAGCTCCAATCATTTTGGTAATCATTTTATGATTTGCTTTCGTTGCTGAAACTTTTGCCGCACTGGTATACCCATTATAAGCAACTACCCCTACAGCGGCGAGGATACCAATGATGGCTACTACAACTAATAATTCTATTAAGGTAAATCCTTCGTTCATTTAACAGCTTGAGTTTCTATTTACCGTTAATGCTTGATTAAGAGTAATCTCACACCTCGTATTAGGGTTGTAAGCTTTGATAGTATAGTTAGAACCGCTTACGTTTATACAAAATTGAAAATCTTGTTCTGACAAATTGTCTTGTCCATTTAAAACATTATCGGCAATTAGTTTTCCAGAGCTTGAGCTACAGCTTGACGCTGAGCTATAATAAGAACCATAATTTGATTTATATTCTTGTAAACCTAAGTTAATTGAATTCAAACTTAGTTCAGCATTTTTTTCTTTAGCGCTTTTTGTGTAACCAGTATAAGAAACTATACCGATTGCTGATAGTATACCAATTAAGGCCACCACAACCAAGAGCTCTATCAAAGTAAAGCCTCGGTTGTGATAACTCATAATTTTAATCTACTGATATTGTCGCAGTTAATTGGTCTGCAGACGCACATCCAGTTTTAGTGCAAGTTTTAACTGATACATTTGATCCGCTTGCATTAACACTAACTTGACCAGCTACGAAACTAGAACTACTTGCAACTGCGTTGTTAGATGTACTGTAAGGGTTTTTATCAGTCATTGTCGCTACTGCACCTGAAACTGCTTTTGCAGCTGTTGCAGGACAATCTTGATTCGTACCCATGAATTTTGACTCACCTAAAGAACACTTCTGTATCTCTGCTGAGATATATTTTACAGCATTTGAGTGCATAGTTTTAGTTGCATTGGCTTTTGCTGAAGCAGTGTAACCATTATAAGCAACCACTCCTACTGCTGCCAAAATACCAATTATAGCTACTACAACTAATAATTCTATTAGTGTAAAAGCTTTTGTTTGTTTAGTTTTATTCATTTATATCCCCTGGTTAAGAAAACTTAACTTTGATAAAATCTTACATAAATGAGAGCTACTTTCAAGGTCTAGAATTATCAATTAATTATTGCACCAACGTTAAATATTGGTGAATAAAGAGCGATCATTAAGCCCCCAATCGTAGCTCCCATAAAAACGATCATAATAGGCTCTATTAAACTAGATAAATTACTAACGGCAGTGTCAAATTCTTCCTCATAGTATTTTGCTACAGAAGCAAACATTGAGTCTAGACTTCCTGTTTGTTCACCTACAGAAATTAATTGGCTAAATGTAGGAGGAAATATTTTTTCTTTAGAAAATAATACAGTTAGTGACTCACCTGAAAAAACTCCTTTTTTTATATTTTCTATAGCTTCGATCACAATGGTATTTGTAGTTACAGATTTTGCAATATCCAAACTTTCTAAAATATCTACTCCAGCTTGATTTAGATTTCCCATTACAAGAGACACCCGAGCCAAAATTGATTTTCTAATTAAATTTCCAAATAAAGGTAATTTTAAAACAGATGCATGCCAAGCTTTTCTAACTTTATAATTAGTTTTAACTAAATATCTAAAGCCAAAAATAAAAGACACGATAAAAATTAATGTCAAGCCTCCACCAGAGAATGAGCGCATAAATGCACTAGCTGACATAATAGCTGCCGTTGGGCCAGGTATCTCTACACCCATGCCTTCATACATTTTAACAAATACTGGCACAACTTTGATCAACATAAAAATAGTAACTAGTATTGCAACAGAAAATAAAACTCCTGGATAGAATAAAGCACTTTTAATTTGGGATTTAATTTTTTCCCTTTTTTCTAATGATAAAACAATTCTCTCAAGAAAAGTATCAAGTTTACCACTTGCCTCTCCGGCTTTAATAAGGTTTACGGTAACTATGTCAAATACTTTTGGATGATTTTCAAAGCACTTTGATAATGGATTACCAGACTCTAAATCTTTTTTAATTTTTTCAATAACTGCTTTCATATTTGGAGATATTGTTTGATCAATTAACAAATTAAGAGCATTAAGAACTGGTAGACCAGCTCTTAACATTGTAGAAAATTGTTTTGCAAAAATAAGAATATCTTGTGCCTTAACACCTTTACCAAAGCTAAAACCTCCAGATTTTTTTTTCTCCTTAACTTCTTTTTTCTTTTTTGCTTGGACAAGCTTAGTAATTATGACTTTTTGTTCTTTTAATTTATAAGCAGCCTCAGAATTATTGAGAGCTTCGATTTCACCTTCAACATATTTACCTGCGGAAATACCTTTATATTCAAAATTTAACATTTTAATCCATTGCTAATATTCTTTGATACTCTGCAAATGATAAATCACCTGTAAGTAAAAGTTCTTTTCCCATATCTTGCATAGTTCTAAAATTATCTCTTTTAGCGACATCTTTAATTTCTTGTGTTGTAGCTTTTCTTAGAATTGCGTCTTTAATATTTTTGGTTATCTTTAAAATTTCATAAATACCCATTCGACCTTTGTAACCAGTACCAACGCTAGTACCGCCGCTAGCGCAAGCTTCACACCCTTTACCCATAACTAGTTTCACTCTAGTAGCTTCTGCTTCAGTAAAACCGATAGTATTTAAAATTTTTGGAGTAATTTTATCATCTGGAACTCGACACTCTGTGCAGGATTTTCTCGCTAGTCTTTGAGCCATGACAAGTGTACAAGCCGCAGAAATTAAATAATCGGGGGTTCCCATATTTTGTAATCTAGTAATTGAACTTGGAGCATCATTAGTGTGCAAAGTGCTAAAGACAAGGTGACCCGTAAGGGCTGCTTTAAGAGCAATGTCCACTGTGGCTTTATCCCTAATCTCTCCAACCAGAATAACTTCTGGGTCTTGTCTTAAAAATGATCTTAGAGCCTTTTCAAATGTATATCCAATATCATCCCTTACCTGAACTTGACCAACACCTTCTAATTCATATTCAACTGGATCTTCTGCTGTTAAAATATTCATCGAGGGTTTATTGATAGTTTTTAAAATACTATAAAGAGTAGTTGTTTTACCGCTTCCCGTTGGACCAGTAACCAAAACCATACCTTGAGGAGAATTTATGGCTTCTGTTAAGAGTTTTAAATCCTCATCAGCAAAACCAAGTTTATCTAGTGACTTATCTCCCGCTTCTTTATTTAAAAGCCTCATTACAATTCGTTCATTATTTTTGGTAGGCATGATGGATATCCTGAGATCCATTTCTTTGTCACCATATTTAAAAGTTGCTCCTCCATCTTGTGGTACTCTTCGTTCAGCAATATCTAGTTTACTTAATATTTTTATTCTTGTTACTACTGAATTATAATTGAGAGGGTCTTTGGTTAAGAAATCTGTAAATTCATCCATGACTCTTAGAACCCCATCAACTCTAAATCTTACATGCGCAGTATCTTTAAAGGGTTCTATGTGAATATCGCTTGACTCTAGTTTAATAGCCTCGTTCAAAATCTTGTCTACAAATACAATCACATCGGACTCGACTTCAAGAGGCACCGCACTTTCTTTTTTCTTTACTGGCTGAATCTTTTCAGTTTTTTGAATATTGGCTTTATCTCCTTTATCAAGCCTTACAAGAAATTGACCAATTTCTTTTAATGAAGCTGCATGAAGCTCTGGTTCAAGTTTGGTTAAACTTTGAATATTCTTTAATAGACCTAATTTAGATGCATCAGGTATCGCAACTTTAATTGTTCCCCCTTCGATGGCAAAAGGTATAATAGTATTATCTTTTAAGTATCTTAACTCAGAATATTTCTTGACTTCTTTTGAAATTTTAATCTGATCAAGATTTACTAATGGTATAGAAAAACTCTCTGATAATAATTTTGCAATCTTATTGTCATTAGTGATATTTAATTCAAAAGCTGTTTCAAGTTGTGATTTACCTGACTCTTTGCTCAGTGTTTCTATTTGCTTAACTTGATCTTGATCAAGAACATTGTTGTCTCTTAGCATTGTAATTATGCTTTGTTCACTTGTGTTATCTAATCTTATCATGACTATCTAATAACTCTTGGTGCCAAGAATATAAGTAATTCTGTAAGTTCGTCTTTTTTCTGTCTGCTTTTAAATAAATTTCCTACCACAGGTACGCTGCCTAAACCTGGTGTTTGACCTTTAAGATTGCTAGTGTCTTGTTTCTTAATACCACCTATTACTACTATGTCTCCATCACTAACCAGTAACTTTGTTTTTATCTCATTCTTTTTAATTCCAGGTTCGTCAGAGCCTTCGACTGGTGTAGGCGAGTCATTATTTACTAAAATATCTAATAATACGTTTCCATCTCCTATAACACTGGGTGTAGCTGTTAGAGATAAAGCTGCATCTTTAAATTCTGTTGTAGTAGTTCCATCAGAAGTTACCTGATAAGCAACTTGAGTTCCTTGGGTAATCTTTGCCTCCTGATTATTTAATGTAAATACACTTGGGTTGGATAAAATATTTGTTTTACCCTGTGATTGTAATGCTTCGATCTCAAGTTTTAGTGCACCAGTCCCCAAAGTTTTAATTATTCCTATTCCACTGGTAGCACCTGTTATTGAGTTATTCGTTACAGTTCCGGCTGCTGCACCTAATGCAATACCAGCTCCAGTGGTTGCAGCACCACCAATTGTACCAGAAATTATTTCAGATCCTTTTTCTCCAGAAGTACCTCTTTTTGTAATAGCTCCTATTCGCGTTCCTAAATCTCTTTGAAATGTAGAAGTAGCCTCTACTATAAACGCTTCAATTAAAACCTGGTCTGTTTTTACATCAATTTCTTTTAAGACTGCATCAATAACATCTAAATCTGGTTTTCGCCCTCTAACAATTATTGACCTTGTCATGCTTTCTTCAGTGATAGATAAATTACTTAAAGTACTTGTTCCATCGGCTCCTTGAGATGCAAACAAATTTTCAATAGTTTTTTTAGCTTCGGTTGGACTGATATAATATAATCTAAAAATATCTGCTAATATTGGTTCAACTGTATCTTCTAATTGAATTTTCTTTTTTAAAACTTCTGCTCTGGCTGATTTTAAAGTTTCTTGAGCTGTAAGTTTTTCAGGAGTATGCACTCTAATAATTCCTCTTCGTACATCTACATCTGCTCCCAAAGTCTTCATATCTAATAAAGTCTGAAAGGCTGAGTCCCAAGCAACATTTTGAAGTTTTGCTGTAACTGTTCCACTTACCTCTTCACCAACAATAATATTTACATCGCCTATTTCGGCTAGTGCATCCATGGCGTCTCTAAAATCAACACCTATGAAATTAAAGCTAACTAATTGTTTTAAGTTAGTATATTCTTCATCTATTGTGACATAATTTCTTACTTGTTCAGTAGTTATTGTTTTTCTTTTATTTGCTGTTGGATCAAATTCAGTATCATATGGTTTAGGTCCGTATTTGACTTTGTCTTGCATTGATTTGCTACCATCAACAACAACTTTTGATGGGTCAATTAAAGGCCCGTCGCCATGAACAGATTTTTTTTTTGTAGCAGCGCAATTAGTTAAGATAACTAATACTGAAAGAAGATACACAAATTTCAAAATTAATGATCTCATCCCTCTGCCTTTACAATATTATTTTTCATATCAATTGAATATTCTTGTTCTTCTAGTTTAATGTAAACGTGGTCTATAAAAATATCTAATAGCATCAAATTAGTTTGAATAATTGAGTCTTCCTTATATTTAACTGTTGTTCCATCGGGAAAACTAAATATTGCATATCTTTTACTTTCTCCAAAAATTATTCCTGATAATTTTAAGTTATTCAAAGATATAGATTTTCCTGAACCACCTGCAGATCCTATTGGGCCACTCCCAGAAGCTCCAGCCCCACTTAAAAAAGGATTTACTGCTGGAAGCTCTTCATCTAAAACATCTTTTTTTTCATCTGCAAAAATTGAATTAATGCTTAGAAGACCAAAAATTAACACCATTAAAATTTTATTTTTTATATTCATCTGGTAATCCTACTATAGAAATTGTTCCAACAGAATTAATTCCTGCATCCTTAACTACTGATATTTTTTCTCTATCAAAATTAATCACTTTATTCGATTGTGCTAAGGCTCTTCTAAACTTTAAATAGCCCAAATAATTTCCAGTTATCTCATAAGATACTGGTATTCTAAAATAAGCTACATTTTGGTTTTGATTATTTCCTGTATTTTGATCATTGTTGGTACTCTGTCCCTGATTTGAAGCAGCAGCTCCAGAAATTGGAATCGCATCTTCTTTGTTTAAATTAATAATGTTTAAATTATTTTTTAAGGCAAAATTACTTATATTTTGATAGAGTCCTTCAACTTCCTTTTGACTGTGAAAAAGTTTACTTTTTTTATCATATTCGGGTTGAATTTCTTTAATTCTATTATTCAACTTTAAAATATTATCGCCAAGGACAGTTATTTGTTTTTCATTTTCTAACATAATGTTGATTCTTTCTTTTTGAAACTGAACTTTTGGGTTTACAAATGCATAATAAATTATAAGAAACAATAAAATCGAACCAAAATACACTACAAACTTAGTCAAAAACTTTTTGTCTTTGAAATATTCACTTTCTTTAAATTTTTGAACTAGCTCTTTTATATCGATATTTTTTAAATCTATATTTTTTAAATCATCTAAATTCATATTTTTAATTTACAAAGAATTGAAAATCCTTTTTTATTGTTTGCAGATTGTAGATCTCCCTCCCCCTTTGGAACGTTCATTGCTTGAAGAGATGCTTGCTCCACTAAATCTTTTTTATTTAAATTGGAGATAAAATTGATGATGTCTTGATCTGAAAAAGCTAAGCCTGAAATTATTACTTCCGATTTTCCGTTAAAGTTTAGTGTGGTAAATTGAACTCGTTGAGGCACACTTCTGGTAATTTGAGCCAGAGCTCGATATGAAACAATTTGATTAGAATTTACCAGTGTACCTAATTTTAAGGCCTTCTGCATATCATTAACTTGTTTAGTTAATTTTATATTTTGCGAGTTAATTTTATTAAATTCAGCTTCAATTTGATCAAAGTTTTCAAGCTTTCCTTTGTTCATATTAATTTGGATAATAGAAAAGCCCATTAAAAATAAATATAAAGCTGCAATACCACCTACGAAGCCTTTCAAAGCAAAACCTGATAGAAACTTCATCTTACTCTGTCTTTTTAAAGCTTCTCTATTAGGAAGTAAGTTTATATTTTTTACTGCTGTAACAAATTTGTAATAACCAAAAACATCTAATTTTCTATAGGCTAAACCTATTACCGATGTATAAATTGATGTGTTCCTTAAATTTGTTTTTTCTTTATTGTATTCTGGAATACTAACTTCATTCAGAGGATCAAAAACTTGTAATCCTGTAGTAAGTAAATTTTTTTTAAACGCTGGAATTAATTCTTCAATATTATTCAGATTGCTTATAACTTTAATATTATTAATTTTTGTTCCATATTTTCCCTCATAATCTCCGAGGGCTTGTTTTAATTGCAAACTATATCTTCGTATAACATTTGTTGCATCATTCTCATCGTTTTGAATACTATTGGAATAATTAGCAAGCGCTTCTTTTTCATTAGTTCTTAGAAAAATATCAGTAATAATTGGAATATTTTCATGAACTATTATCAGATAATTATCTTCAGTCCCAATTTCTAAAAGAGCATTATTGATTTTATTTTCTATCTTGAGTGCATTGTCGAAAGCATTTTTCAATGTAAAGCATTTAACGTCCATTATAACAGGGTTAAGTCCAGCTTTTTTAACAATCGAAGAGTAAGAATTAACGTCGCTTAACTTAGAAGCCACAAACAATATCTCCATTGTATTACTTTTTGGATTTCTACTTATAATTTGATGAAAAACAGAGTAATCGTTTAAATCATTTGTTAATTGTACTAAATTTTCCCATAAAGAATCTGTTTCGATAGCTTTTTGCAGTTCTTCGTCTGTCATTAGCGGGCTAGTAACCACTCTAATAATAGCGCTAGTCACTGGAATTGAAATTGCAACGTTAGAGGTCGTAATTTTGGCGTTAGCCATGGTTAATTTTAATTCTTCAGCTACATAATCTTTAGAAGCTATAATTCCATCAGTTGTTTTTGCTTTATCTAAAAGTCGTAAAGATATTTTCTCAAGTATCCAGTTGTTATCTTTCGATTTACTTAATTGTGCTACTTTAATAGAATTTTCACTTATATCTATACCGGCTATTTCCTCAGTAGCTACGTTGGCTTTACTTATTCTTTCACCGAATATTTTTTTTATGTTTGAAAAGCTATCTTTTTTCTTCTTATTTTCACTGGATTTTTTGGAAAAAATTTTTTTAAAGAAAGATAGATCAAAGTTTAATTTTTTCTTTTCTTCTGATTTAGGCGCAGTTCTTTGACTTAATAAATTATCATTTTTTTTCTCAATTTCTTGTGCTTTTGTTACTTCAGGCTCTCCTTGAGCTTGAGTAGTTGTTTGAGTGGATACATTATTGACATCCGAACTTGGGGTATCATTTTGTTTTTTTTCTTCGCTTTCAGGAATTGATCCTGAAATTAAGTCGTCATACCATTTTTCAAGTATTAACTTGGCCTCTTCTAAGTTTGTAGTTCCTGAAGAAATGACTTTTTGACGGCCGTTATGGAAGGTTCTGCCGACCCAATTTTCAGATTTCAATCTTCCCTTGTATTTATCTTGCCTCACATAGATATGAAGCCTGCCATTCTTACTTGAGATAATTTCACTCATAGCAAATCCAGTTGTTTGAAACTTGTGTTACAGTACAGTTCTAACACAATTAAGTCAATAATAATTGTGTTACACACGATTGTACGACATTTGTTAGAAAAATGTTCCTATATTTTTTGTGTTAGAAATATTTTTGAGTATTATATTTGTGTTAGAAATTTGAAATTTTGTGTTAGAATTTCTCGAATCAGACATAAATCCTATTATTATTCAAATTATTCATGTTTTTAAACAATATTTTAAAATTTAAATATTTGCTTAAAATATTACTCTAACACAAAATAATTTTGACAAATTAACTTTAAAACTGTTATTCTAACACAAAGACGTTATAAAAAATGAAAGTATAACAAGGATTATTTAATAATGCTCGAAAAAGTTGTAGAATTAGTAAAAAAACATCCAAAAATATCAGATTTCCATTTGCGGAGTGAATGTGCCTTCTCTTATAGGTTATTAGGTGAAATTCAAAGTATTGCTGAAAATATTGTGAAAAAAGAGCAAATTGAGCAAATTCTCAATAAATACTGCTCTAAAGATGACGTAGATCGTTTTAATACTAAAAATGAACTTGATAGCGGATTTACTGTCGAAAAAATAAGATTTAGAGCTAATTTTTATAAAACACTTACTGGTCCAGCATTAGTTTTAAGAAAGATTGAAACAACAATTTCATCAATGGAAAATCTTAATTTGCCACCAGCAATGTTTAGCATTGTTGACATGCACAAAGGCCTTGTCTTAGTGACTGGACCAACTGGATCCGGAAAATCTACTACATTAGCAGCAATCATAAACCAAATTAATGAAACTCGTAAAGCGAACATTATAACTATCGAAGATCCAGTAGAGTTCATTCATAAAGACAAAAAGAGTATCGTCTCTCAAAGAGAAGTTGGAAAGCAAACTGAGAGTTTTACAACTGCTTTAAAAAGCGCCTTGAGAGAAGATCCTGATGTAATTTTAGTTGGTGAATTAAGGGATATAGAAACTATTGGTATGGCTCTAACAGCAGCTGAAACTGGTCATTTAGTTTTCGGAACTTTACACACTAGCGGTGCCCCTAATACCATAAATAGAATTATAGATGTTTTCCCTCATGAACAACAGACCCAGATACAGGCACAATTAGCAGAGTCTCTTCAAATGGTCGTAACGCAAAAATTATTTAAGACAGTGGATGGTAAATCTAGAATTGGAGCTTTTGAGGTTATGTTTTGTAACCCTCCAATAAAAAATTTGATCCGAGAGAAAAAAATTCATCAAATTCCAAGCATTATGCAAACGGGCCAAAGAGATGGCATGATTACAATGGAAAAATCGATTGAAAACCTTGTAAATTCAGGCAAAATAAGCCCTAGTGATGCAAAAGAATAAAGCTTTTTCTCTAATTGAACTACTAGTTATTATCGCCGTGATTGGTGTGGTTGCATTTTTCTCGCTTCCAGCAATAAATGATTGGATAAAAGATCGAGAAGTAAAAAAAGAGACTAATTCTCTTATTGCTTATCTTAAAGATATTAAATCAGAGGTAGATAGTGGTAAATTTGCAATGGCTTGGGTTCACATCACGCCTAATCCACAAACTTGGGTGATGTCCCAAGGCGAATGGGCTCAGCAAATGAAAGTGCCTGCACCGGCTAGAACTGCACAAAACAGATTATCATCTTACAATAATAAAAGTATTCTTAATCATCATAAAATGTGTCCTGGAAGTGCTCCTGGATACAATAATGAAGGAACTCAAAAATATACTCAATACAGCACACCTTATAAATGGGATGGTAAAGTTAATTGGTCTCCAAATACAAATGTTTGTATTTCAAAAAACGCTCTTATCCTACCAACTAGTGGAGAACCTATAAGAGGAATTCCCGGAAGGTCGTGGATCATGATTTGTTCCAAAAGTAACACAACAACTAGTGGAAACAAAAGATGTCATTATAATATGTCAACCAAAACTGATTATAGATATGTTATAAAAGTAAATCCAAGTTTAACATTTGATTTATACAAATATAATTCTAATTCAGACAAATGGATAAAAAAATGAAAGATAAAGGCCTGAGTTTAATTGAAGCTCTGGTTTGTATAGTAATCGTTGGTATAGGTTTTATAGGCGTAAACCAAATGATAAGTTACGCGACAAGCTCAATGGATAGGGCTTTAGAAAGTAATAAAATCAATTTTTTATCTGAAACAGCAGTGGAAGATATTATGGGAGATGTTGATAACGCATCAAATTATAATTTCTCCCAAAATTGTAATAGAAGCTCTTATAATTCCTCAAATTTATCTGGAAAGAAAAAAGCTAAGTGGGCAAAATTATTTTTAGCTGAAGACCAGATGAAAATAAATAATAAGGAAAGAAAACTAAGATGTAATTCTGGAGATAATAAATCTGCAATAATTTCAACTGGATCAAATAGAACCTCTGCAAAATTTTCATTTAACTCAGATGAAGGAAAAAAGAAGAAATTTATTGGGGTAGTGGTTAAATGAAAAGTACAAAAGCTTTTACTTTGATAGAGACGTTAATTGCTATGGTGATTGGTGTTATTTCAGTAGCAGCAATTGCTTATTCATATATTTATTTTAACAATACTTATCAAAATATTTTAGACAAAGCCAATATGAGTCAATCTGGAAGATCCTCTCTTCATCAAATTTCTAAAGACTTAAGAAACGCTGGTTTTAAAGATGTTCATTACACAAAAAAAAACTGGGACAGATGGATTGAAAAAAAAGAAAATTATAATAACACAGGCGGAGACTATTTAAGAATTTGGTACAATACATCTTCACAAGATAGACTAGAGATAAGATATTATTTAACTAAAGACGCAAATACACAAGAAACCTCTTTGGTCAGGGAAATGATAGAAAATCCTGAGACAGGTGATAGAAAAGAAATGAATTGCGAAAGATTTGATACTCAAAAAAATTGTAAACCGATAACCATTGTCTCAAAAGCCTCTGATTTTCAAGTGGTTTTAAGAGATAAAAATGGAAATGAAATCAATCCGGTTGGTTTAACATCTAATACAGCGAAAGCAAATCAAAGCAAAGTCCATACAGCTGAAATTTATGTAACGGTAAGATCACCAAATGAATTGCTTAAAAAAGATCATGCTTTCAAAATTACAAACCATTCGGGATCTACCGGTAGAGATTTTACAAAAAATGATAAATATTTAAGGGAAACTTTTTACATAAGCGTGTACTTAAGAAATGTTGTTAAAACGTAAAAAATTTAAAAATCAGAAAGGCTTTGCAATAGCCTTAGCATTGTTAATGCTTGTTGTAATGTCATTAATGGGTGCAACATTAATGGTAGTTGCTGCCGGAGATCATAAAAGAAATTCTAATATAGACACAAGCCAACAAGTTTTTTATGCAGCTGAATCTGGATTAAGCGATGCAAGAGTTTGGCTTTCAACAGAAACATCTTTAACTCCAAGAGGTAATCCTGATAACCAGGCTAAGTTCTGTAAAACTGATTTTTTTCCTAATCTTACAGATGCTAAAGTAATTAATGATAGAGTCTCGAGAGATAATTTAGATGATAAATTTTCTAATATGTCTCAGGATGAGAAAAATAAATTATCAAATTATAGTTATGAATATTTTATTACTTACACACCCGATAAAAATGGTTTAACTCAAAATCAACAAGAAATAACTGTTGCCTCAGATACAGGCTCTAGCATAGCAATGGACACATCTTATAAATCTCAAGGTGGTAATTCAGGTACTCGATTTACAATTTTTTCTTGTGGCTGCAATGCAAGCTATAATGAATGTAAAGAAAATAAAAATATTATTGTAAGACTAATTCAGAACGTGGTTTTAAAATGAAAAAATTATTAATTATTTTAGTTTTATTCTTTCCGAAAGTTTTAATGGCTTACGAATGCGGCTTTGATCAGTTAGTACCTGGAAAAACAAAAAAACAATTAGAAGAATTAAATATTTATGCCTATGGGCCTGAAGAAAACGGTATTTTTATTTATAATATTAATTCTTTCGATATTTGCAAAGAAGATTTGTCAAAAGTTCACGGTTTAACGATTAATCTTTTTTTTAAAAAAAATGATCTAATTAAAGTGAATTATGAAAATAATATACCTAACAATAGTATACTTTTTGATATCGCTAATAATGTTTACAAATTAAACTTTAAAAGAGATCAGACAAAAGTTTTAAAAAAACAACCTGAATCTTATTCTTTAGACAAAGGGCAAAACTCATATTTTTATTTAAATGTTAAAGCAAATGATAATCAGAGAGAATTTTTAGAAATTATTGATGATACTAAAATTGATGAACTAGAAAAAGCTATTTTAAAATCAGAGGAGCCTAAACAATGAAAAAAAAAATAACTGTTGTTGGATTTCTATTCTGTTTATTTATTTCTAATGTGTTTGCAAAATCACCGCCTCTAGGAACAGGTGCTCTGATCCCAACCAATATAATGCTAATGTTAGATAACTCAGGGAGTATGGCCTGGGACCTAAGTGGAAATCAATTAAACAGTAATAGTTTTTTAAATAATCCGACAGATATTAACATTGACAGTAAAGGGAATATTTATGTCTGGTCCTCGAGTAACACCGTCGTTGAAGGAAAAAATTATAAATTGCTCGTTTTTAATCCAGATGGAACGTTTAAAAAAGCAATGATTGAGTATAACCAAAGCGGGCAAGCATATTTTAATCAAACCTGC
The DNA here is from genome assembly GCA_003282835.1 of Pelagibacteraceae bacterium AG-325-J13. Taxonomy (GTDB): domain Bacteria; phylum Pseudomonadota; class Alphaproteobacteria; order Pelagibacterales; family Pelagibacteraceae; genus Pelagilacustribacter. Next base: position 21,499 of record QBYL01000006.1, read on the forward strand.
GGTAAATCTTACGGATCCAATCCTAAATTTGATATTCATAATGATCAAATTTATTATTTAGATACTGGTTATAGGACCTCTGTGCATGTGGTTGACTTAAATGGAAATTGTATACGGACTAAGCAAATAGAGCATCAGCGTTACGGAAGTTATATGACTCCTTATATGACCATTGAGGTTACAGATAATCATATATATTTAGGTACAGGTAGGTGTAGTTTCTATTGTTACAATAACGCAACTAATCAAAGAGATGGTCAACGAGGAGGCGGTTCAATTACGATCCTTACAAGGTCTAATCTAAATAAAATTACTAGTTTTGGTGGTCAAGGCAGTTATTACCAACATAACTTATGGGGAGATCAATCCGATATTGCTATAAGTCCGGATGGCACAAAACTTGCTGTAGTAAGTAAAGGTGCTTCATCAGTTTGTTTACATAATGTTTCTAATGGCGGGACTGTTATAAGTAACAGTTGCACAAAGGTTGGAGGAAGACCAAACGGTAGACCTAATCAAAATTACGATAGAACTTGGTGGAAAGCGTGGGACTACGGCGGGTCATATCCTGACTGGCATTACGATCCTTTTGGTGTTGCCTTTGATAGTTCTAATAATGTTTACGTGGTTGATGGCCCTAAACATATGATCAAAAAATTTAATTCAAGTGGCACATATGTTTCTAAATATGGAAGCAGAGATTGCTGGGCTGCCGGAGGAGATTTTTGTCATCCAAGAGGTGTATTTATTGACAGTAGTGATAATATTTGGGTTGCGGACTCATACAATCATTTAGTCAAACAGGTGTCATTCAATAGTTCGAATGTAGGCTCTAAAGTAGCAACATTATCTACCGAGCCTGTTTCAAGAATGGATATCGCTAGAAAGGTAATTAAAAGAATTGTTTCTAATACTGAATTAACAAGTTCTGCAAACTTTGGTTTAATGGAATGGGGACATCCTTATAGAAGTATAAGATGGAACGCAGCTTATCGATATGATACCTGGCGATACAATTATTATGGAACAAGGATCAGGGTTCCCGTGTCTGCCGATGGAGCAAAAAAAATATTTACAGATGTAGATAATGTATTTGCTGGGGGAGGAACTTACCTTGCGCCTGCTTTAAATATTGCCAAAAATTATTTCGCTAATGGCCACAGCGGTTTTTCATCTCCAAGAATTCCTGGAGCAAAATGTCAGTCAAATTATTTAATAGTAATATCCGATGGTGTATGGGCAAGCCACAATCAAGTTAGAGGTATAACAAGAGATCTTAAAAGTCAGTACGAAATTAAAACTTTTTCAGTGGGATTTGCAGTGTCTTCGTTATCATCAAGCACAAAACAAAGATACGTAGACCTTGCAGTTGACGGTGGAACTGTTTCTCCGCTCTATGCGGATAACGAAGCTGAAATGATAGCAAAACTTACAGATGCGATTAAACAAGTAGTATCAGGATCTTTAACTTTTAATAATCCAGCAATAATGTCTGATGTTCAAAAGGGTGACTTTATTTATCAATCTACTTTTAAATATTCAAAAAATACTCAATGGGAAGGTCATTTAAAAAAGCATAAATTTAATTCTTCAACTGGTCAAATAGGGACCACAGAATGGGATGCTGCAGATAAATTAAATAGCAAAAGTTCTTCTAGTAGAAATTTATGGACTGCTGGTATCGGTATAGAAGGAACAAACAATTTCACAACGTCTTATAGAGATCAATTAAAAAATTTGCTTTTTCCAGATAATTTGTACCCGACTACGCAGTCAGCTCCAACAAGCAGTCAAGTTGATGGTCTAATTAATTTTATCAGAGGAGATGATGTTTTTGATGAGGATGGTGATAGTAATACTTCTGAGTCTCGACATAAATTAGCAGATATTTACCATGCAAATGTAAATGTTGTAGGTCCAGTGGATGGTGTATCAAATTCTAATGACGGCACTGTAAATTACGATAAAAAAACTAGTTACTACAACTATCTAAATAATTATGGAAATTTCAAAACTGGTAATAGTTGTGGGGAAGCATGTAACACACGAAGTGAAGTTGTAATAGCTGGAGCAAACAGTGGAATACTTCATGCTTTTGATTCTAAAGATGGAAATGAGTTGTGGGGATATATTCCGCCAAATGTAATTGGAAAATTAAAAACCATGATCACTAATAAAGATAACGCTTCGAACCCTATCTACGGGATAGATGGAACAGCAACAATAAAGGACATATTTTTTGATGATACGACTGACAATGTAGATAATCCAAGATGGAGAACAATTTTAATGTCTGCCTTAGGTGCTGGTGGACATGGTTATTTCGCTATAGATATAACTAATATTAAATCACCGAAACATTTATTCGCTATTGAAAATGATACCTTTAACAATACCGTCAAAATTTGGGATAGCTCTGAGAGAGTAAAAGAATATGGTTATACACCAGGCATACCAATGGGAAATCCTGGGGTCGATTACCAAAAACTTGGTGAAGCTTGGTCGGCGCCTTATATATTTAGAATTAAACACAATGGAAAAGATAAGTGGGTAGCAGCTGTAGGGGGAGGCTTTAACGGAGCCACAAACCCAAACTATGGTTCAGTTGTATACATAATTGACATTGAGGGTGAAGGAGAAATTTTAAAAACCATTAATATCACCGACACTAGTAGTAGCAACATTGTCAATTCCATCCCCGCTGATTTAACAATTATCACAGCCGACCAAACGCAAAAAGCAAACTACCATGGTGCTATGATTTATGCAGCTGACCTAGAGGGAAAAATTACGAAAATTAATGCCACGGACAAGGGGAATATGTTTGATCAGACAGTTCTATTTAATGCAGAGTCTAATTCATCGAACGGAAGATATATTTATGACTCACTCGAAGCTACAATAAACAATGATAAGTTATGGTTATATTTTGGAACAGGTGACAAACATAGGTTACAAACAAAAAATTCAAATGTTAGAAATAGATTATACGGTATCAAGGATAAAGATTTTCCAAATCATAGACCAGTTTTACCGGCTGGTGATGTAAGTCAATGTAAAACAGGTAAAAATAATTGTCCTACAGATAATGACTTGGGTTGGTACAAAGATTTAGATAACTCTAAAAAAGTTACAGCAAAACCAACTATTGATAATGATTTAGTTTATTTTCCGATTTATGAACCATTGGATGCTGCAAAAATTTGTGATGCAGGTAACGCTCTTTTATATAGTAGCAGCTCAACCTGTGGAGATGCCAGCTTTAGAAAAATAGGTTCAGGTGTATTATCTGAGGTTCTTGTTCAGAAAGATAATATTATAGTTGGAATTTCAGGGGAAGCCTCTAAAGATAGCGATCTTAAATCCAAAGATAATTTAGTATCTTTAAAGTCAAAATCTAAAAAGACTGATGATAAAATTATCATCGATGGCTGGAGACAATTAGACTAATTTAAGACCACATATTGCTGAAGATTAAAAAAATATTCTAATATCGCTGCTAATATTATAAATGGGCCAAAAGGAATAATTGAGCCTGTTGATCTATTTTTAAATAACAAAGATGGTAGTACAAATAACAATCCAAGAACTGATGCTACAAATAATATAATAAAGATTGGTTTTACACCTAATAAAAATCCAAATGCTGATAAAAGTTTAGCGTCACCTAATCCCATAGCTTCTTTATTTCTTATCTTCTTATAAATAAAAATAATTAACCAGATTATTAGATATCCAAGTGCACCTCCTAATAAACTATCAGGTAAGTTATAATTTAATTTTAAAAAGTCTTGCGTGGTAAAATTTTTAGTAATACCTATCAAAATTAAGGAAAAATTTAAACTATCTGGAATAATATAATGTTTTAGATCTATAAAAAATATAATTAGTAAAATTATAAAAATTATACAAATTAAAACAAAGTCAAAACTAGGTCCTAGTGTTTTATAAAAAAACATAAAAGCTAAACCTGTAAGAAGCTCAACAATAAAATACTGTTTAGATATTTTTTTTTTGCAAGTTCTACATTTAAAACTAAGTATTAAAGAGGATAGTAATGGTATATTATCGTGCCAAGCTATCTTTTTTTTACACTTTGGGCAATGAGATCTATCTTTTACTATGTCTAAATCTAATGGAAGTCTATGTATACAAACATTTGCAAAACTTCCAAAAATTAAACCTAATAATATTATAAATATTTCAATCAAAATTAAAAGATTTCACTAATATTAAATCTAGAATAAATATGTAGTACTTGATCTATAAAATAATCTACAAAAACAATGCTATCATTTATATATACTTCTAAATTTGGTGAGTAAATAATCAGCTCCATTAAAAAAGTTCTTTAATATCTTTTATTAATCTTTTAAATGAGTCTGGGTTCCAAATAAAATAAAATAAATAGATTGAAATTAATGGGATCAACCCAAACCAAAGCCATTCTTCCCAGTTAAAACCCTTATACCTGCCAGGCGATTTAAGCCCATTATACCAAGTTAAGTAGCCTACGGCTAAAAGCCAAATTAATGAAAATGATAATATATATTTTTTCATTTAAAAAATAAGCGTTAAAATTTATTTAAATTTAAATTTTTTATTAACTAAAGTCTATCCCTATGCTATCACTTGCAACAAATAGTAAATATTTTATATTAAGTAATAATGTTGTTAAACCTAGTGGATTTGCAAGAAATGAGTTTTTTGTAGATATCGTTGGCAACGAGACGCTCTACCACTGAGCTATGCCCGCAAACAAAAACGAGTATAATATAATGTTTTCAACTTGGTCAACCATAATAAAATGACGCTATCAGGAAACACAAAATTCGATTATACTTTGCTGTGTTATGAAAGAATTTCCCAAACAAATTCCTATATTTCCGTTAAGTGGTGTTATTTACTTTCCTAAAACTAATCTACCCTTAAATATTTTTGAGAAAAGATACTTGGAACTTGTAGAAGATATAATTAGAAAAGATAAACTTATGGGAATGATTCAGTCTAAGGGAAATTTAAATGAAATATATAAAGTAGGTTGTCTAGGAAAAATTAGTGATTACCAGAAAAGTAATGATGGTAGAATTTTAATTAATCTAACAGGTATTACTAGATTTCAAGTCATAGAAGAAATAGACAATACCAAGCTTTATCGAGAATTCAAAGTAACGTACGACAAATTTAATCAAGACTTAAATCCCTCCTCAGATGAAGTGAATATTGAAAATACGACAGAAAAAGCTGAGATATTTTTTAAAAGAAGTGGTTTAGTACTTAACTGGAAAGAGTTTGATAAACTTAATAAATTAGAAAAGATAAATACCTTAGCAATGATATCTCCAATTACCAATGAAGAAAAACAAAAGTTGTTGGAAGCGATAACTCTAAAAGAAAAGAATGAAATATTAGAAGAGATAATAAACTTTTATTTACATGATTCTAATTACAACAACCAAACAATACAATAGTTCAAATTTAATTTGCTGATTTATTCATTGAGTCGAAAAAGTCAGCATTGTTTTTGGTATTTTTAAGTTTTGAGATTAAAAATTCTATGCCATCCATTGTGCCCATAGGGCTAATAATTCTTCTAAGAACATTCATTTTTGAAAGATCATCTTTTTCAAAAAGGAGCTCTTCTCTTCTTGTGCCTGATCTAGTTATATCTAATGCTGGATATATTCTCTTATCAGCAACTTTTCTATCTAATATAAGTTCTGAATTACCCGTACCTTTAAACTCTTCAAAAATTACTTCATCCATTCTGCTGCCGGTGTCTATTAACGCTGTAGAAATTATAGTCAACGAACCACCTTCTTCTACATTTCTTGCAGCACCAAAAAATCTTTTTGGACGTTGAAGCGCGTTTGCATCAACACCACCAGTTAGAACTTTACCAGAGCTTGGTATAACTGCATTGTAAGCTCTTCCTAATCTAGTTATAGAGTCTAAAAGTATCACTACATCTTTTTTATGTTCAACTAATCTTTTTGCTTTTTCTATTACCATTTCTGCTACTGCAACGTGTCTTGAAGCAGGTTCATCGAAAGTTGAGGCCACTACTTCGCCTTTCACAGACCTTTGCATGTCTGTTACTTCTTCTGGTCTCTCATCAATTAGCAACACCATAAGATAGCATTCTGGATGATTGGCTGTAATTGACTGAGCTATGTTTTGTAAGATAATTGTTTTTCCCGCCCTAGGAGGAGATACTATTAAAGATCGCTGACCTTTACCTATTGGACTTACTAAATCAATTAAACGAGCTGTATTGTCAGGTTTTTTTTCTACTTTGGAACTTTCAACTTCTAATTTTATTCTCTCATTAGGATACAATGGGGTTAAATTATCAAATGCAATTTTATTTTTTCCTTTTTCTGGATCATCAAAATTTATTTTATTAACTTTTAATAAAGCAAAATACCTTTCTGCATCTTTGGGTCCTCTTATTTCCCCTTCTACTGAATCTCCTGTTCTTAATCCAAATCTTCTTATTTGACTTGGACTCACATAAATATCGTCGGGGCCGGGTAAATAATTCGACTCAATAGCTCTTAAAAAACCAAAACCGTCTTGTAGCACTTCAAGCACCCCCGTAGCAGTAATTTGCTCATTTTTTTCTGCTAATTTTTTTAATATTGCAAAAAGTATCTCTTGCTTTCTTAAAGTGCTTGGATTTTCAATGCCGAGTTTCTCTGCTTCACTGATTAATTCTGCAGGATTTTTTTGCTTTAACTCTTGTAAATTCATGTGATTGTTTATGTCTCTATAGGTAAGTAGCTTAAATATATGTCTTTTAAAACATTTTTCAACCCCTTTTATAAGGGTTTAAAAACAACAAGAAACACGATAACTATAAGCAATATTGTTGGTATTTCATTAATAATTCTGAAAAATTTAGATTTTTTAGTATTATTATCTTTGGCAAATAAGCGAAGGTGTTTACCAAGGTAAAAATGGTAGTGTGTCAGAAGTAATACAGCAACAATTTTTATTTGCATCCATAATTGAGAAAAAACAGTAAATCCTAAACTGTGAATTAACAGAAAACCAAATAACCAAGACAATATCATTGCCGGCATCATGATATAATTGTAAAGCTTTCGTTCCATTGTTTTAAAAACTGTTCTTTGAGACTCATGCACAGCTTCTGAGTGATAAACAAAAATTCTTGGCAGATACAAAAGTCCTGCAAACCAAGAGATTACAGCAATTAAATGAAGAGATTTGAAGAGCAAGTATGAATTCATATTTTTCTTATAAATATTTTGTTACTAATTTTCGAAAAAGCTCTATATGATCGGAATTATCGTTAAGACAAGGTATTAAATCAAAATTTTTTCCACCATTATCTAAAAAAACTTCTTTTCCTTGGATGTTTATTTCTTCTAAAGTTTCAACGCAGTCTGAAGCAAAACCTGGGCAAATAACAAGTAGATTTCTTACTCCTTTGGAGGGTAATTCCTCTAAAGTTTTATCAGTATAAGGTGTAAGCCATTCTTGAGGTCCAAATCTGGATTGAAAAGTCGTTGCAATTTCAATTTCGTTAAACTTTTCTTTAATGAGTCTTGTAGTTTTCTGGCAATAACAATGATAAGGATCACCTCTATCAAAATAAGATTTGGGAATACCATGATAGGAAGATATTATCAAATCAGGCTTCCAATTTATTTCCTTAATTTTTTTTTGTATTGAATTAATCAAACATTCAATATAAAACGGATTACTTTCATAATGGGGTATAATTTGTAAACTTGGTTGCCATCTCATTTTCATCAATGATCTGTATACCTCGTCACAGACAGTTGCAGTGGTTGCTGCCGCATATTGAGGATATAATGGAAGTATTACAATATTTTCACATCCTTCCTCTTTTAATTTATCAAGTTTTGAATTTATGCTTGGATTTCCATATCTCATTGCGAAGTCTACAATTAAATTTTCATTACCTATTTTATTTCTAAGTTTTGTTGTTTGCATGCGAGTGAAATATAATAATGGGGACTCATTAGACTCTTTTCGCCAAATTTTTTTATAAGCATGCGCTGTTTTTGACGGTCTGAAAGTTAGAATAAATAAATTTAGAATAATTTGCCAAACAATTGGATTTAGTTCTATAACTCGTCTATCTGAAAGAAATTCTTTCAAATAACGTCTTATGTCCCACCAATTGGTAGAGTCTGGAGTTCCTAAATTTACAAGAAGAATTCCTGTTTTACCATATTTTACTTTTGGGTGGTTAGATTTCATGAATGTTGCCTATAAAATTTAATCAATTTATCTAATCTAACAGGATCTGTTTCCGGAAGTAAACCGTGTCCTAAATTAAAAATATAAGGAATATCTTGAAAAATTTTAACATATTTCGCCGCTGCTTCGAGCATTATACTTTCCGTTTCTAGTAAAGTCTTAGGGTGTAACCCTCCTTGCAATGTAACATTTTTTAAATTGTCTTTACACCAACGAGGGTCTAAGTCATAATCTAAATTTAGCGCATCGGGTTTAACGAACTTATTAAAATCTGAATATTTTTCTTTAATACCTTTAGGAAAACAAATGACGGGTGTTCTCATCTTTTTACAATATTCCACTAATTTTAAGTTTGGTTCGTAACAAAATTTTACTAGATCGCTTTCAGACAATAATCCAGCCCAGGAGTCAAAAATTTGTATTATTTCTGCTCCAGCATTAATCTGATTTTTAATATGCAAGCACAAGTATTCATGTAGAATATCTAAAACATCATCCATTGTTTCTGAGCTTAACAAACTTTCTATGCGTGGAGATTTATCCTTTGATAAATTGAGCATATATATTAACAAAGTCCATGGCGCACCAACAAATCCTATTAAAGATTTAGTATTGTCCAATTTTTCTCTTGTAATTTTTATAGCATCATAAACGGGTTTCATCTTGTTTAGAAAATCCTTAGGTTTATTGTCTTTTAGTTTTTCAAATCTAAAATTTTTAAGTTTTGGACCACCTTCTGTTTTAAAATCCACATTTTGGCCAAGAATGTGTGGGACCAACAGTATGTCGGAAAAAATTATTGCAGCATCTAAATCAAATCTTTTAATTGGTTGTAAAGTTATTTCTGCACTTAATTCACTATTTAAGCATAATTTTATGAAATCTCTGTTTTTGAGTCTTATTTCCCTGAATTCTGGTAAATATCTTCCTGCTTGTCTCATAAACCAAACAGATTTACAAGAAACATCTTTATCGACTAAAATTTTCCTTAACACATTCATTTTATATAAATTAAGTTTTAAACTAATGGTTAATTAGTAGGTCCTGTTAGTTACTAATATAACTATTTATACATAATTTATACAATTTGAATTTTAAAAATTACTTAGTTTTGGCTTAAAATAAGACATATTACAGTCTTTATAAACAAATATAGAATAAGAATATCAACATCTAACAAATTGTTAGAATAATGTTAATTATTGTTAATTAATTTTTGAAATTTTAATAAAAGATGAATAACGCAAACTTATTAAATAGATATTAACAAAGATATGACCGAAAAATACAATGTATATCTTGTGTCTGACTCTACAGGTGAAACCCTAGATAGAATTTTTTTATCTTTGAAATCTCAATTTGCAAATTTTGAATATGAAAAAAAAGAGTTCGCATTTGTAAGAACAGAACAGCAAATTGATAAAATTATTAAAGAGGCGTTTAATATAAAAAACTCTATAATTTTATATACTATCGTGGAATCTAAACTTGCAAAATACCTGTCCAATAAAAGCACTTTAGGTAATATCCCTTGTTTTGGCGTTCTTGGAAACTTGATTTTAAGTTTTTCTAAACTTTTAAATCAAAAGGCAATACACAAACCAAGCGCACAACACGTTCTTGATGATGATTATTACAAAAGAATTGAAGCAATACAATTTACAATGTCACACGACGATGGAAGGAAGTTAGATGATATAACTTCGGCTGATATTGTCTTATTAGGTGTTAGTAGAACTAGTAAAACTCCAACATCTATTTACTTGGCTAACAGAGGTTACAAAACTATAAATATTCCTTTAGTGTTAAATCACAAAATACCAGAATATTTAAAAAAAAAAGAAATCAAAACATGTGTAGTTGGTTTTATTGCTGATCCAGAAAGACTTGCTGATATTAGGAGAAATCGTGTAGCGATAATGAGAGAAAATAATATAAAAGAATATACAAACCTCAAGCATATTAGCGAAGAGGTTGATAGGTCAAAGCAATTATTCAAAAAATATAATTGGCCAATAATTGATGTAACAAGAAAATCAGTTGAAGAAACAGCAGCATCAATTTTGAAAATTTATGAAATAAAAAAAAGAAAATGAAAATTATTTTGGCGTCCTCTAGCGGGGTTAGAAAAAAAATTTTAGATAAGTACAAAATTGATTCAGAAGTAGTAGTTTCTAATGTAGATGAAGACCAAATAAAAGAAGCTTTGCTTGCAGAAAAGGCTACTCCGCTTATCATATCGAAAAATTTAGCTGAACTAAAATCAAATAAAGTATCTACTAAACATCCGAATAGAATAGTCCTAGGCGCAGATAGCGTAATTTCTCTTAATAATAAATTAATTAATAAACCAAAGAGCAGACAAGAAGCCCTAGAAATTTTGAAAGCTCTAAATAATTCAAAACATTATTTGATTAGTTCAGTATGTATTTCTAAAAATGGTAGCATGATCTGGAATCACTCTGATCAATCAGAATTAAAGATGAAAGATTTTAAAGAGTATCAGTTGATTGAATATTTAAACAAAATTAAAACTGAAACTTTGTTATCATATGGTGTATATCAAGTTGAAGCCGATGGCTTGAATCTTTTTGAATATATTAAAGGGGACCAAGACTCAATAATGGGTTTGCCTATTAAACAAATAATAGAATATGTTAAAAAATTGAATTTATGAAAAAAAAATTTGCTATAATTGGAAATCCTATTTCACACTCGCTGTCCCCAACTCTACATAATTATTGGTATAAAAAGTATAAAATTGAAGCTGATTATTCCTTAATGAATATAGAAGAAAGAGATTTGAAGTCAGTAACTGAAAAAATAAGAAACAAAGAACTTGATGGTATAAATATCACCCTTCCATACAAACAAAAAATTATACCTTACCTTGATCAATTAATTAACGACGCTAAATTAACTAATTCAGTAAACACAGTATTTTTAGACAGCTCAAATGTTTTAATAGGCGAAAATACCGATTGCTACGGGTTGCAAGCAGCCTATCTAAAAGAAATCACTGATGCTGAGAATAAAAAAGCAATCGTAATGGGCGCTGGAGGAGTTTCTTCATCAGTAATATACGCCCTTAAAAAATCAAAACTACAAAGAATATCATTAACTAATAGGACTTATGAAAAATCGGTTTTTTTAAAAAAAAAATTTAATTTTATTGATACAATCAAATGGGAGAATTTAGAGAATGAAATAGCTAAGTTTGATATTATTGTTAACGCAACAAGTTTAGGATTAAGAAATAATGCAGATTTTCAAATCGATTTTAGTAATGTTAAAAACAACTCAGTTTTCATTGACACAATTTATAATCCACTAGAAACTAAAACACTTAAATTTATGAAAGATAAAGGTGTCGACACATTTAATGGTTTAGAAATGTTTATATATCAAGGGCAAAAATCTTTTTACTTATGGAATAAGATCAATCCAGAAATAGACAACGAGTTAATAGATTTACTTATATCAAAATTAAAATGACAAAAATTGCCGTAACAGGATCAATAGCTTCTGGAAAAACAACAGCAAGCAAATTTTTATCTAATAGAAGGGGACCGTTGTTTAGCGCTGATCAGGTAGTTAAAAAACTATATTTTAATAAGAGGTTTAAAAAAATGATCATGAGAAAATTTTCATTAAAAAAAGAACATAGTTTTAAAAAAGATTTAAAAGATAAAATTATAAATAAAAAAAAAGATTTAAAGAAACTAGAAAAAATCATTCATCCTTTAGTAAGAAAACAAATGATTATTTTTATAAAAAAAAATAAAAACAAAAAACTTTCCTTTTGTGAAATTCCTTTGTTGATAGAAAGTAGACTAAAAAAATATTTTGATATAACTATATTTGTAAAGTCTAGTAGAAAAACACGAATTAAAAGATTTAAATTAAAAAAAGGCAATATTGATACTTTTAACTTTCTAGATAAACAACAGATAAAAGATAATATAAAAATGAAGTATTGTGATCATATAGTTGTTAATAACAAGTCATTAAGTATTTTAAAAAAAAATTTAACAAATATAATCAAACGTTATGAGTGAAATATTTCTTGATACTGAAACAACAGGACTTTCATTTAATGATGGTCATAGAATTGTAGAAATAGCTTGTATAGAAACCAAAGACTTAGTGCCAACTAATAGAATTTTTCATAAATTAATTAATCCTCAAAGGGACGTACCTGAAGAAGCATTTAAAATTCACGGGTTTTCAACAAATTTTTTGAGTAATAAGGAAACATTTGATCAAATAGCAGATGAACTACTGAGTTTTTTAAAAGGAAAAAAAATTATAATTCATAATGCAACATTCGATTTAGGATTTTTAAACGGGGAGTTTCAAAAAATAAAAAAAGAATTTATAAAAAAAGAAATCGTAGTTGATTCATTAGAAATAGCTAGAAATAAGTTTCCAGGAACTTCCAATTCTTTGGATTCATTATGCAAAAGATTTAATATTGATTTATCTAAACGAACTAAACATAACGCGCTGTTAGATTGTGAACTTTTAAGAGAGGTTTATGTAAATCTTTTAGATGTAAAAGAACCCAAATTTAATCTTTCAATAAGCGCCCCAGATGTAAATACTTTTTTAGGTGGAGAAAAAAAATATAACAGAAAAATTGTAAAAATTTCTGAGATAGAAATTGAAAAACATCAAAAATTTTTGAAATCTGAGCTTAAAAAAAATTTTTATTGAACTTTTTTTAAATTATAAAGTTTTTGAAAATCAACATTCTCACTAATTTTAATATCTTTAAAACCTGAGTTCTCAAACATAAATATAAATATTCTTCTTATCTCAGGATAAACTTTTGTAGGCACATCTATTAAAATAATTTTTTCAATTTCCTCTTTTTTATTGTTATTTTTTTCTATTTCAATTAGTGATGAATATACAATTTTAATACTAATTTTATCAAAATTACCTTCATTAGGAATTAAGCCTAAAGTAATTTGAATTTCTATAATTTTTTCTTTTATTTGACTGCTTTTAATATCAATATTTATTTTATAATTAGATATATTTTTTGATAGTAAAAAAAAAGTTTTAGGGTTAGGTATTTCAAAATTAAGTTTTTTTATGTATTTTCCAATTATTTTATAGTTCATCTTTTTTATCTTCAATAATCTCACCATCTAAAGTATCCTTCTCATCTTGAATTTTCTTTTTACCAATAAAAAGTTTTATTATTATTTTTCTTGTAAATGGTATTAACAATAAGAAACCTACAGCGTCTGTTACAAAGCCTGGCATTATTAGGAGTAACGCCGCAATCGCTATAGAAGCACCTGACATCATTTCATAAATTGGAACTTTGTTTTGATACATATTGATTAGGCCAGATTGAATAGTTTTTATGCCTTCTACTTTTGCGTAATAAATTCCTACCACTGCAGTGAGGAAAATGAGCGAAATTGTAGTAAGAGCACCAATTTTACCGCCAATTTTAATCATTAGATAAACCTCAACTATCGGTATGCCAATAAATAATAAAAAAAATGAGTTCATTTGTCTGATACAAAATTATATTATTAATGTATATTTATCAAATTATGAGTAACAACTTTGGATATATAGATATAATACTGCTTGGTATGATAGCTGGTTTTATTATTCTTAGACTAAGAAGCATTTTAGGAAGAAAAACGGGTCATGAACCAAAAATTTATCCTGCTTTTTCTGAAAAAAAATTTAGTACACCGGAAAATAACGAAATTAATACTTCAAGGCCTAACCTTGAAATTCTGGAAGGGCAAGAAAAAAAAGATTTTCTTAAGGGTGCGGAGATAGCTTATGAGACCATTCTCACATCGTTTGCCAAAGGGGACACAAAAAAATTAAAAACTTTGCTTACTTCTGATATGGCTGATAATTTTGAACTAGCTATAAGTGAAAGAAATAAACAAAACATTAAATCTGAATTTACCTTTATTGGAATGAAGGAAGCTAGCGTAGAAAAATACGAAAAAATTAAGAATGAACTGTTTGCATCTGTAAAATTTGTATCTGAAGTTATTTCAATTAAAAAAGATAAAGATGGAAAAGTAATCGAAGGAAATCCTGATAAAATAAAGTTAGTTACAGATTATTGGAAGTTCTCAAAAAATATATTAAAAAAAGGCCCGAATTGGTATTTGTCTGAAATTATCAGCAAGTGATAAAAAAACAAAAAAATTCTAAAACAGACTTAGAGACTTGGAAAGAATACATAAACAATCCTTCAGGTGTTTATGATAAAGAAAATAATACTGAAAGAGAACAAAATAATAAACGTTATAAATTTGATTTACATGGTTTTTCTTTATTAGATGCGAATAAAAAAGTTGAGGAACTGATTTTTTATTGTGTAAATAAAGGTTATAAAGAAATTCTTTTGATTACTGGAAAAGGTATTCATTCCAATACTGAAACAGATGTATATTCATCAAAAGATTTGAGTAAACTTAAATACTCTGTACCTGAATTTATTAAATCTAACGCAGAGTTATCAAACATTGTTTTCAAAATATTTGATGCTAAAAAAAATGAAGGTGGTGACGGGGCAATAGTAATAAAACTTAAGAACCTATAAGATAAATTTTGATAAATCAGTATCTTTTACTAAATTTCCTAAATTATTATTTACATAATCTTTATCCACGGTAATAGTTTCTCCAGCTTTATCAGTTGCGTTAAAGCTAATGTCGTCTAAAACTTTTTCAATTATTGTGTGGAGTCTTCTTGCACCAATATTTTCAACTGATGAATTGACCTCTGCAGAAATTTTAGCCAACATGTCAATTCCATCATCAGTAAAAACAAGGTTTACATTTTCAGTTTTCAAAAGTTCTTTATATTGTTTTATTAAGCTATTATCCGGCTCCTTTAAAATTCTTTTGAAATCATCCTCATTTAATGCGTTCAATTCAACTCTAATTGGAAGTCTACCTTGCAGTTCTGGCAAAAGATCAGAGGGCTTTGCAAGCTGAAATGCTCCTGAAGCAATAAATAATATATGATCAGTTTTTATTGGACCGTGTTTTGTGCTTACCGTTGTACCTTCAATTAATGGAAGCAAATCTCTTTGCACACCTTCTCTAGAAACATCTCCTCCAACCCTATCGCTTCTAGCAGATACTTTATCTATTTCGTCTAGAAAAACAATTCCATTTTCTTCAGTTGTTTTTTTAGCTTCTTTAATAATTTTATCTTCTTCAATCATTTTATCTGATTCTTGAGCAACTAAAATATCGTGAGACTCCTTCACAGTCATTTTCTTCTTCTTGCCTTTTTTATTACCCATAGATTTTCCTAGTATATCACCGAGATTAACCATTCCTACGTTTCCACCTGGCATACCTGGGATTTCAAAACTTTGCATTCCAGAGCTATTATCTTGTACTTCTATCTCTATTTCATTATTATCTAAATCACCATTTCTTAATCTTTTTCTAAAACTTTCTTTGGTTGCTACACTTGCTTTGTTCCCAACAAGTGCATCTAAAACTTTATCTTCAGCTTTCAGTTCAGCTTTAGCTTTTACTTCTTTTCTTTTTTTCTCTCTTTCCATGGCAATGGCAATTTCGATTAAGTCTCTTACTATTTGCTCTACGTCCCTTCCAACATAACCAACTTCTGTAAACCTTGTAGCTTCAACTTTTATAAATGGCGCTTCGGCTAATCTTGATAATCTTCTTGATATTTCTGTTTTTCCAACACCTGTTGGGCCAATCATTAAAATATTTTTTGGTAAAACTTCATCTTTCATTTCATCAGATAAAGCTTGTCTTCTCCATCTATTTCTTAAAGCGACTGCAACAGCTTTTTTTGCTTCTTTCTGTCCAATAACATATCTATCCAGCTCCGAAACTATTTCTCTAGGTGATAATGCACTAACCTTTGAATTTTCTTTTTTATTATTTTTCACAAGATTAAGGTTTGTAACATTTTTAGTATTTTTCATATTAAACTTTCTCAATAGTTATATTATTATTTGTAAAAACGCATATGTCAGAGGCAACTTTAATTGATTTCCTAGCTATTTCTTCAGCTTTTAAATCTGTTTCAATTAAAACTTTTGCTGCTGCTAAAGCATAATTACCACCAGAACCAATTCCAATAATTCCGTCTTCTGGTTCAAGCACATCTCCGGTTCCTGAAATTATAAAACTGTGCTCCTTATCCGCCACAGCCATAAGTGCTTCAAGTCTTCTTAAAAATTTGTCACTTCTCCAATCTTTAGCTAACTCAACTGCTGCTCTTTGAAGATTACCTGCATGTTTTTCAAGCTTTGCCTCTAATCTTTCAAATAGTGTGAGTGCGTCAGCTGTTGATCCTGCGAAACCTGCAATTACTCCCCTACTTTCTATTTTTCGAACTTTCCTTGCTGTACTCTTTAGAACTGTATTTCCAAGACTTACTTGTCCATCCCCAGCTACTACTGTTTCACCATTTTTTCTTAGCAAGACAATCGTCGTTCCGTGCCATTTTTCAGCTGTATTCATGATATTATATGTGGAGATTAATTTTAGATCTTCAATAGTGATTTATTGATAAAATGACCATTTAAATATATATCAAAGGTAAATCAGCTAAGTTTATGAAAAGAAAAGCAAAAATTACAAGAAAAACAAAAGAAACCAGTATTTCTGTCGCGGTTAATTTAGATGGCAAAGGAAAGTATAAAATTAAAACTGGAATAGGTTTTTTGGATCATATGTTAGAGCAACTATCAAAACATTCTCTGATTGATCTTGAAGTTAAAGCCAAAGGCGACACACATATTGATCTACACCATACCACCGAGGATACAGGTATAGCTATTGGCGAAGCTATAAAAAAAGCCGCAGGAGATCGAAAAGGAATTACAAGATATGCTTCTACAATGATACCAATGGATGAAACTTTAAGCAGAGTTTCAATTGATGTGTCGAATAGACCTTATCTAATTTGGAAAGTTAACCTGGCTGTGGAGAAATTAGGAGAAATGGATACTGAACTTTTTAAAGAGTGGTTCCAAGCATTTTCACAATCTGCGGGAATAACTTTGCATATTGAGAATATTTACGGTGATAATAGCCACCACAAAGTTGAGTCTTGTTATAAGGGATTAGCTAGATCATTAAAGGATGCTTTAGCTATTGATAAAAGAATTAAAAACTCAATACCTTCGACAAAAGGCTCCATTTAAATTTGATGAACGTTTCAATTGTCGACTATCAATCGGGCAATATAAGCTCAGTCATTAACTCTTTCACAGAGGTTGCTAAAGGTAAAGTAAATCTAGAGGTAACCTCAGATATTAATAAAATTAAAGCCAGTGACAAGATAGTTTTACCAGGTCAGGGATCTTTCAAAAGCTGTGTGGACTCTTTAAACAGCATTAATGGATTAGTTGATACACTTAAAGAATTTGCAATTATAAACAATAAACCTCTATTAGGAATTTGTGTTGGGTTACAAATGTTTGCAGACCTCGGTTATGAAGAGGTAGAAACTAAAGGACTAGGTTGGATACCTGGAAAAGTTTCTAGAATCGATAGTCAAAACGGAAAATTTAAACTTCCACACATAGGTTGGAACGAAATTGAAATTGAAAAAGAAAGTAAAATATTTAAAGATATAAAAAATAAATCTCACATGTATTTTGTACACAGTTATGAGTTTATTCCTGAAGATAAGTCAGTCATTTCAGCTACAACTGATTATTCATCAAAAATTGTTTGTTCAGTCGAAAAAGATAATTTATTTGGTACTCAATTTCATCCAGAAAAGAGTGACAAATATGGATTAAAAATAATTGATAACTTTTTGAGATTATAATGAAAATTTTTCCTGCTATAGATATTAAAGATAAAAAATGTGTAAGGTTGGTTAAAGGAGACTTTGAGAATAAAACTGAATATGAAGTTTCACCAGTTAATCAAGCAGCAAAATATAAAGATCATGGTTTTGAAAATTTACACATTGTTGATCTAGATGGTGCTTTAACAGGTAAAACAGTTAATTTAGATATTATTAAAGAAATAGTAAGTAAATATGATTTTAAAGTTGAGATAGGTGGAGGTGTGAGAAATAAAGAAAGTATTATTCAATATATCGATGCAGGTGTTGAGAAAGTTATTTTAGGCAGTGGAGCGATAAAAAATAAAGAATTTTTAAAAGAAGCTTGTGATAAATTTAAAAACAAAATTGCATTGGGATTAGACGCCAAGGAAGGAAATCTTTTTGTCTCTGGTTGGAAAGAAAATTTTAATATTAAAACTATAGATTTTTTAAAAGAAGTTAATAATTTTGGAGTTAGCAGAATTATTTATACAGATATAAATAGAGATGGTATGAAAACTAGCCCTAATTTCGAAGAGACAGTTAAAATTGCTGAAATTTCTAATTGTCCTGTAGTTATTTCAGGGGGCGTTTCATCTATAAATGATATTAAGAAAGCAAAAGATTTAGATAACAAAAAAATTGAAGGTATAATTGTTGGCAAAGCTATTTATGATGGTGATATTAAGCTTGATAAACTGGCAAAGGAAATAGATTAAAATGGTTGCAAAATTATCTACTATTAGACGTAAAATAAGAAATGGAGAAAAACTTGGTTTTTCAGAAAGAGCTAGAGCTGTAAACAAAGGATTGCTACCAAGCAAAGCAAAAAAAAGAAAAAATGTTAAAAAATAGAATTATACCTTGCTTGGATGTTAAAAATGGAAGAGTTGTCAAAGGCATTAACTTTGTTGAGTTAAAAGATGCTGGTGATCCAGTAGAACAAGCAAAGATTTACAGTGACGGAGGAGCAGATGAAATTTGTTTCTTAGACATTACTGCATCAAATGAAAATAGGGATACAATTATTGATATTGTAAAAAATACAGCTAAAGAATGTTTTGTTCCTCTTACGGTTGGTGGAGGGGTTAGAACTATTAAAAATATCACTGATCTATTATTAGCTGGAGCAGATAAAGTTTCAATTAATACGGCAGCAGTGAAAAATGTTGATTTTGTTACAGAAGCCTCTAAAAAATTTGGATCTCAATGTATTGTAGTTGCTATAGACGCTAAAAAAGTTTCAGAAAATAAATGGGAAGTATTCACGCATGGAGGAAGAAACAAGACAGGTATTGATGCCGTAGAATTTGCTAAAAAGAACGAACTAAATGGAGCAGGGGAAATTTTACTAACTTCAATGGATAAAGATGGAACTAAATCTGGTTATGATGTTGAGCTATTAAAAGCAATTACCAGAAATACTAATATTCCCGTTATAGCATCTGGTGGAGTTGGAAAATTAGATCATTTATACGACGGTATAGTAAAAGGTGGGGCAAGTGCAGTTTTAGCTGCTTCTATATTTCACTATGGTGAATTTAAAATAAAAGATGCTAAAGAATATTTGAATTCTAAAAATGTATCTGTAAGGTTGTAACATGTTTGAAAACTTAGAACATTTGATAAAAACAATTAGAGAGAGAAAAAATTCCTCTCCTGACAAATCTTATACAAATAAACTTCTAAACGATAAAAACTTAAGTGTTTCAAAAGTAAAAGAGGAAATAGGTGAATTAATTGAGTCAGTGGAGAAAGATTCAAACAAAATACACGAAGCTACTGATGTGATGTATCATTTGATGGTTTATTTGGAGGCTAACAACATCAAAATCGAAGACGTGATGAATGAACTTAAGAAAAGACAAAAATGAGCTACGATAAAAATAATATTTTTGCAAAAATTATTAGAGGAGAAATTCCCTGTAAGAAAGTTTATGAAAACGATTATGTCTTAGCTTTTCATGATATTAATCCTCAAAAAAAAGTTCACGTTTTAGTTATTCCTAAAGGTGAGTACGTTGATCTTGATGACTTTAATAATAAAGCTTCAGATAAGGAGATTTTAGAACTTAATAAGGCCGTAACACATGTTGCTAATTTAATGGGTACAAAAAACAAAGGCTATCGATCTTTAACTAATATTGGTAACGATGGTGGACAGGAAGTCCCTCACTTGCATTTTCATATATTTGCAGGTGAAAAAATTGGAAAGATGGTTAGCTAATGATCTCAAGAGTAAAAAGATATTTCTTGGAAATAAAAGATTTTTCAAGAACAATTAATTTAAATCTTCCAGAAAATTTTCAGATTATTTTAGACGACAAAGACAATTTTCACTTAAATAGGTTTTTCTACAAACAAATAGGAGTAGATCATTACTGGAAAGATAGATTATTATGGTCTGATAGCGAGTGGGTAAAATATGTTACGAATAAAAATTTAGAAACACATTTCCTTAAAAAAGGTGAAGATCTGGTAGGATATTATGAACAAGAATATCATCCTGACTCAAATGAAGTAGAGTTAATAAATTTAGGTGTATTAAAAGAATTTAGAGGTTTAAAACTGGGATCGATACTTGTAAGTCATGCTATCGCTAGCGCATCAAGAAAAAATCCAGAAAGAATGTGGGTTCACACTTGTAGCTTAGATCACAAGCACGCTTTACGAAATTATAAAACAAAAGGTTTTGAAATTTTTAAAGAAGAGGAAATAGATTTTGTAGCCTAATTAATTTCAGGAAATTTAAAAGTATCTTTTTTATAAATATCATTTTTAGAAATAATATTTAAAGAGAAACTAATGTTATTGTTATATTGATCTTTAATTTGCCAACCTTTTAAGTCTAGACTTTTTCTATCAAAAAAAACTATTATTTCGTTATCACCAAAATAAATAAGCTTAATTATTTTATCAGTTAATTCTAACTTACCTGATTGCACAATTGTTAAAAGTTTATCTTTATACAAAATATTCAAGAATGGAGATTTAGAAATTGGATAATGATAAGTTTTATTATATCTCTTTTGAGTTATTGCTAGTCGTTTATTGTTTATTACTAATTCTTTTTTTTTATCATCAAAATAGCTGCATTTTAATTTTCCTGGAAATTCTAAAAGACAACTACCTTTTTCCAACTTTTCATTAACCAATTGATCAAATATAAATTCTAATGAATTTATTTTATTTAATTGGGAAATAATCTGATCTTTTTTATCAGCAAATAGACTTGTTGATATTAAGAGAAAAACCAAAATACAGAAGTTTTTTTTAAAGAACTTCACGTTTACCAACATGATTTGCTTTACTGATAATACCTTTTTCCTCCATCATATCAATAATTCTAGCTGCTCTATTGTATCCGATTTGTAATTTTCTTTGTAAAAAGCTCGTGGAAGCTTTCCCCTCTACTTTAATAATTTCAACTGCTCGATTAAATAATTCGTCTTCTTCACCTTCAGTTCCAGAAGTTAACGAGCTTTCCGTAGTTTCCTGCGAAGTAATTTCTTCCATATAATCAGGTTCACCTTGTGCTTTAAGTGAATTAGTAATTTTCTCAATTTCTTGTTCTGAAACATAAGGACCATGTATCCTTACAATTCTATTTGCTGATGACATGAATAACATGTCTCCTTTCCCGAGCAATTGCTCTGCGCCTTGTTCTCCCAAAATAGTTCTACTATCTATTTTAGAACTAACTTGAAATGATATTCTAGTTGGAAAGTTTGCTTTTATTGTACCTGTGATCACGTCAACACTTGGTCTTTGCGTTGCCATGATTATATGAATCCCAGCTGCTCTAGCCATTTGAGATAATTTTTGAATATAATTTTCAATTTCTTTTCCTGCTACAAGCATCAAGTCTGACATTTCGTCTACGACAACAACGATGTAAGGCATTTTCAATTTATGTTTGGCGTTATAACCATCAATATTTCTCACACCCACCTTGCTCATCAACTTGTATCTACTGTTCATTTCCTTAACTGTCCAAGACAAAGCTGATGTTGCTTTTTTTGCATCAGTTATTACTGGTGTTAACAAATGAGGTATACCTTCGTAGGTAGATAATTCTAACATTTTTGGATCAATTAAAATAAATTTACAAAGATCAGGACTTAGTTTGTACAGCAATGACACGATAATTGTATTAATACAAACAGACTTTCCAGAGCCGGTAGTACCAGCTATTAAAAGATGTGGCATTGAAGTTAAATCCCCTACTATTGGCATTCCAGAAATACTTTTTCCTAAAGCTATTGGAAGTCTTACATCTTTTTTTTGAAATTTTTCATAAGATATTATTTCTCTTAAAGTTACGCTCTCTCTTTCATCATTTGGGATTTCTATTCCAACAGTGTTCTTTCCTGGAATTACAGAAACTCTTGCAGAGGTTGAACTCGTATTTCTCGCTAAATCTTCAGATAAATTTATTATTTTAGATACTTTTACCCCAGGTGCTGGCTCAAATTCATAAAGACTTACCACTGGCCCATTGTTAATTGCTTTAATTTTTCCGTCTATACCAAAGTCTAACAATATTTTTTCCATAAAAACTGCATCAGGACGATCTTTATTTCCACCCGAAGTAAGTTTTATTAGATTTTTTTCTAAATAATTTATGTTTGGTAATTTGTACTTAGTTTTAGTAGACATTTGCTCTGTTTTAGGAATTGTATCTGCATCAAATGAAAATGATTGTTGTGGTTTTTCTAATGTTTGAGGATGATCTTCAATATTAATTTTATTAAATTCAAACTCAATATTTTCTATAGGTTTTCTTCTAAACAATGAAACAATTGTTCCGAATATTTTTTTATAACTAATATCTGCAGAAAAAGAGAATAATATTATAGTTAATAAAAATAATCCATAAATTGAATAAGTATTGTTAATCCATGGTGCCCAAGTATTAATAAAATTATATGTTATTTTCCCTACAAAACCAGAATTACCATTATCAATTAACCAGAAAGAATTATCGAAGGTAAGATAGATAAAAACTGTACCCACAGTTAAATAAGCTACAACTAAAAATAATTTTAAGACTATTCTTTTAAGTTCTTTTTTTATAATTAAATCTAAGCCCCAAAATAAAAAATTAAGTAATAATAAAAAAGAGGCTAAACCTAAACTTTGTAATAAAAAATCAGCAATACTGCTACCATAAATTCCAAAAAAGTTCTGTATTTTAAAACTGCTATCTCCGTAAATAAAAGAGGGATCTTCAGGAGAATATGTTGTAAAGGCAATCGCAAGGACGACGCTTAATAAAACTAAGGTTAAACCTAGCAATTCAAAGGTTCGCTTTTTCAAAAAATTTGTTACACTATCTAAAAAGTTTGTATTCATTACGAATCGTTTTACGTACTTTTTACCATTTTTATGAAATTGTTAAAAATTTTTATATGAAAAAACAGAGAATATGTATAGTTGGAGACGGCCTTTCAGGTTTAATGGCAGCTTTGGCTTTAAATAAATTAGAAAGCCTGGAAGTCCATTTAATATCTAAAAAAAACAAGCTTTATAAAGATAAAAGAACAACAGCCATGTCTGCCTCTAACTATGAGTTTTTTAACGAAGTGATGGACAAACTCGACAAAAAGTTATTTTGGCCTTCTAGAA
>QBYL01000007.1 GCA_003282835.1 Pelagibacteraceae bacterium AG-325-J13
CCCATCATTTTAGCAAAGTCATCATCAATTTTATTATCTTTAGACTCTTTTATATTTTTAATGCTACATTTAAATATTGTTTTTTTGTTTGCTAATTCTTTTTTTGGATGATTAGGAGGCAAAGTTGCTCTTACTTCTTTAACATCGTTTTTCTTTACGTCAATTAACTGTTCGTCAAATCCTTTAAGAAATAAATCTTTCCCAAGCTCAATTTGCACACCTTTGCCTTCACTGCCTTCAAATATCTTTCCATCAACTGTAGCTGAATAATCAAAAGTTACCTGATCTCCTTTTTTTGCTTTTTCATTGTCTTTTTTTTCTTTAAACTGCTTATTCTGAATTGAAATTTCTTTTATCTTTTCGTCAACTAATTTACTCTCAACTTTAACTTTGTATTCTGTCGCTTTATATTTTTCAAAAGAGTTTAATTTAATTTCTGGAAGAGAATCAATTTGTAATTCATAGTTTAAATCTTTGCCTTCTCCAAAAGTTTTTAAGTCTATTTTTGGTTGACCAGCAATTTTAATTTTTTTTTCTTCAATTGCTTGTCTAGATGTTTCGCGAAGTATTTTGTCTATAACTTCACCATAAATTGATTTGCCAAATTGACTTTTTATTACTGAGATAGGAACCTTGCCGACTCTGAAACCTTTTAAAGAAACCTCTTTTTGTATCTCACTTAATCTTTCTTCCAATTTCTTCTCTATAGATTTTTTATCTACAATTATTGATAAAGTAGTTCTTAAACCTTTTTTTGATTGAATTACTGTTTTCATAATTTTTTGGTGGGCAAGAAGAGACTCGAACTCTTAAGCCTTGCGGCACTGGTTTCTAAGACCAGCGCGTATACCAATTCCGCCACTTGCCCAATTAGTAAAGTTTTTATATATCAATTTAATTTTTTGTTAAACGATAAAGTCTAATATAGATAATACTATAAATTGTAATCAATGAAAAAAACCAGTACTTGCAAATTAATCCATTGTCAGCAAAAATAATGCTTGGTCCAACAAATATGAAGAATATCAGATTTATGCTTAGAGATACTAGGTAATTACTTTTATAAGCGCCAAATTTTTTGAAGAAAAATTTATAAACTAGCATGTGTAGATGTTCTTGGTCTGGATGAAAGGGTGACTTATTTTGTTGAATTTTTCTTAAAAAAGAGAAAAAGACCTCAAAAAATAAATAAAATAATAAAATACAAAAAAAGAAAGATGATATTTGTGGATTCAAATTGTTAGTAATGATGGTGTTTAACGCAACTAAAGATCCATAAAGATAAGAACCGCTGTCACCTAAAAACATTTTAGCTTTTGGAAAATTAAACAAAAGAAATGAGATTAATATAATAATTTGAGCAGTTATCAAAAATGAAAATTCTATTTGATTATTTTTAAGATTAATCGCTAACAAAAGTGAGTTTATTATAATTAAATTAATAACTAAGAGGCCATTAAAACCATCAACTAAATTTGCACCATTTATTATAAATAAAAAACATAGTAAAACAAAAATTGTCGAAAATATTTTATTTTCTAGTATGTAATTTAAAAAAACTAAATCTATGTGTTCAATTTCAATTGAAAGCGTAAGTATATACACTGTCAAGAAAACTGCCATTAAAGCAAGTCTCTTTTTTGGATTGATTTGAATTTTTACATCATCCAAATAACCTAATAAAAACAAACTTAGACAAACAAATATATATTCATAAAGTAAAGTAGAATAAAGAATA
The DNA here is from genome assembly GCA_003282835.1 of Pelagibacteraceae bacterium AG-325-J13. Lineage (GTDB taxonomy): Bacteria > Pseudomonadota > Alphaproteobacteria > Pelagibacterales > Pelagibacteraceae > Pelagilacustribacter. The sequence continues at coordinate 1,739 of QBYL01000007.1, forward strand.
TAATAAATAATAAAAAATAAAATTAAGCTAATTACACTAGCAATGCCTCCACATCTAGAAATTGGTTCATCATGAAATGCTTGAGGCTTCACAAAGTCTTTATCTAAAAGAACATTGCTAAAAAAACTCTCTGAAAACTTGTTTGTAATTAAAAATATGAAAAATGTTAGGAATGCAAAAACAGATAAAAAACTTGTTTCAATCATATCAGTTTGCATTTTATTTTTTATAACCTTTATTATTTTTTTTTACTATATAAATCCCTAATATTATTATAATCAATGATATTAAAACTCGCCAAGTTATTATTTCATCCATAAGAAAATATCCAAATATTACACCAAAAATAGGAATTAAATAAGCAACCTGAGTTTGAAAGACTAAACCATTTACAGTTAAAATTCTAAACCTTATAAGCCAAGCTAAACCTGTTGCGACAACACCTAGATAAAACAATGCTAATGTAGACTCTACAGATGGTGTTGTTGTCCAAGGTGTTTCAAAAACAATTGATAAAGGAAGTAAAAAAATAACTGACCAAAGTGTAGTTGAAGTCGTAACATTCTCATTTCCTTTGGTTTTAAGTTTTAAAGTTAAAATTCCCCCAATTGAATAAAAAGTTGATCCAAGAATAGTTATCAAAGCATACAAATAATTATTTTCGTTAATAATCAATTTGTCAAAAAATAAAAACACTATTCCTGAAAAACCAACCAAAATACCAATAGATTTTAAAAATGTAATTTTTTCGTCATTAGTAAAAAAGTGAGCAAGTAAAGATCCACTCAAGGGCGTAGTGCTCATTAAAATTGCTGCAAGATAACTATTTATTTGACTAGTCCCAACAGCAATTAAGGTAAATGGAATTGTTATATTGCAAAGACCTATAATTGCATAAGGTTTCCAGTTTTTAGTAAATGCTTGGATCTTAATTTTTTTGTACTTGCAAAGTAAGTAAAGAGGTATGCTAGCGAAAAATACTCTTACCAACGCTAATGTGAATGGGTCATATGAGTAAGTTGCAATTTTAATATTGAAAAAAGACGATCCCCAAATTATCCCTAAAATGGTAAGTAAAATCACATCAATTGATTTAGCTTCTCTCATTTCAAGCGGTGATTGTATCTATGTATAAAACGCATATCAGGTATATAATTTTAATTATATATTTAAAAAAACTAGAGTATATATGTTCTTGTGTGCTAGATAGCAATTATAAACTTTTAAATACAAAACAATGAGCTCTAAAAATATCCTAAAACTGATTAAAGAAAAACAGGTCGAATTTTTAGACCTAAGATTTACAGATCCAAAAGGGAAGCTTCAACATTTAACGATGGACACTACCGTTGTAGACGAAGATTTGCTAAACAATGGTGTTTTTTTTGATGGCTCATCAATTGCTGGTTGGAAGGCAATCAATGAGTCCGACATGATATTAAAGCCAGATCTTGATAGACCTATAATTGATCCTTTTAATTCGCATACAACACTAAATTTATTTTGTGATATTTTAGACGCTGTAAAAAAGACGCCTTATGAAAGAGACCCAAGAGGAACTGCAAAAAAAGCTGAAGCTTATTTAAAAAAAACAGGAATAGGTGATAAATCTTTTTTTGGTCCAGAACCAGAATTTTTTGTTTTTGATGACGTTAGATTTAAAAATGATATGAACGAAACTAGTTTTAGCATTGATAGTTCAGAGGGACCTTATAATACAGGAAAAAAATATGAGAACGGCAATATGGGTCATAGGCCGACAATTAAAGGAGGTTACTTTCCAGTGCCACCAGTTGACAGCGCTCAAGACATGAGAGGTGAATATTTAAAAGCTTTAAAAGATATGGGTGTAAAGGTTGAAAAACATCATCATGAGGTAGCGCCTAGTCAACATGAACTTGGCATGTATTTCGGAACTTTAACAAATATGGCAGATAATCTTCAACTTTATAAATACGCCGTTCAAATGGTAACTCATTCTTTCGGTAAAACTGCAACATTTATGCCGAAGCCTGTTAAAGGCGATAATGGTTCAGGGATGCACTGTCACCAATCTATATGGAAAGGTAATACTCCTCTTTTCATGGGTAAAGAGTATGCAGGATTATCTAAAGCAGCATTATACTATATAGGTGGTATTTTAAAACACGCTAAAGCTATTAATGCATTTGCTAACGCTACTACAAATAGCTACAAAAGATTAATTCCAGGATTTGAAGCTCCAGTAATTTTAGCATATTCAGCTAGAAATAGATCTGCGTCATGCAGAATACCTATTATTATGAATCCTAAAGCAGCCAGAATGGAGATTAGATTTCCCGATGCTGCGGGCAACCCGTATTTAACTTTTGCCTCGATGCTTATGGCAGGAATAGACGGCATAAAAAATAAAATTGATCCGGGTAAATCGTTTGATCAAGATCTTTATACCTTGTCTGAAGATGAAGTTAAAAAGTTACCTACAGTATGTGGCTCTCTAAGAGAAGCTATGGAAAATTTAGATAAAGATAGAAAGTTTTTAACAGCTGGAGGGGTATTCACAGACGATCAAATTGATGCCTATATTGATTTAAAATTTCAAGAAATCTATAAATTTGAACATACACCTCATCCCATTGAGTTTGAGATGTATTATAGTGGTTAAATTTAAAACACATTAAATCTTAAAAGATTCTCCACATCCACATCGCTCTGTTTCATTCGGATTATTAAAAACAAATTGTGATGAAAAATTTTCTTTTTTGTAGTCCATTTCTGTTCCAAGCAAATATATTATTGCTTTAGGGTCTATTAATACTTTAACTCCCTTATCTTCAATTACTTCTTCATTTGGTTTAACTTCAGAGGCATATTCCATTACATAGGACATTCCAGCGCAGCCACCTGATTTTACTCCGACTCTAACACCTATTGTAGTCTTCTGAGCTTGAGCCATAATTTTTTTAATTCTATTTGCAGCGTTTTCGCTAATCTTAATTATTTCTTTACTCATAAATTTAGTTCAAGTTTTGCAGCTTCAGACATTTTATCCTTAGTCCAAGGTGGATCCCAAACAAGTTTGAGATCAACGTCGTTAACTTCCTCAAGACTTAATATATTATTTTTAACCATCTTTGGCAAACTGTCTGCAACTGGACAGTTGGGTGTTGTAAGGGTCATATCAATAACAACTTTTTGACCATCAATTATCTCTATATTATAAATTAGACCTAATTCGTAAATATTTACTGGAATCTCTGGATCGTAAATCTTCTTTATTTCTGCTATAATTTTTTCTTTTAAATTGTTCATCTTTAATTTTTTTTATCAAATGCTGACAAAAGTGTATGCCAAGCCATAGTTGCACATTTTATTCTCATCGGAAACTCTTGCACTCCTGACAATGAAGAGATTGTTGTAATCTGATCTTCTGACAGACTATTAAGAGTTATTTTAGTTTTATTTTTGAGCATATTTAAAAAATCATCAGCAACTTTTTTTGAAATTTGTAAATTTTTTCCTTTAAGCGTATCTGTCAAAATTGACGCTGATGCAAGTGAAATAGCGCAACCCTCACCTTCAAAAGAAAGTCCTGAAATATTTTTATTACTATCTAGTTTTAAATAAATGTGAACTTTATCACCACAAAGAGGATTATGAGCTTTAGCATCGTGGCTATATCCCTCACACTTTCCTTTGTTACGAGGATTTTTTGCATGATCTAAAATTATTTCTTGATATAATTCTTTTAATTCCATTTAAATTTCAAAAACTTTCTTACATTTATTTATTGACTCACATAATATATCAATATCTTCTTTACTATTATAAATCCCAATTGAAGCTCTAGCTGATGCAGAAATTCCAAGTTTGTCATGCAGTATTTGGCAACAATGATGTCCAGCTCTTATTGCAACACCATCATCATCTAGAATAGTTGCGATATCATGAGGATGTATACCTTCAATAGTAAAAGACATTATAGATGCTCTTTTTTTTGGGTTTCCAATAATTTTAATAGAATTATTTTTCTTCAGCTGCTCAATGCCGTACTCGAGAATTTCATTTTCATGACTTTCAATATTCTTTATTCCAAGATTTTTAAAAAAACTAATTGATTTTGCAAAAGCAACCACTTCAGCTGTTTGCATGGTGCCAGCTTCAAATTTTGTAGGAGAATCAGCATAAGTAATTTTATCTTTCTTGACCTCGCTAATCATTCCCCCACCACCTTGGTATGGTGGCATTTTATCTAACCATTTTTTTTTACCATATAGAATACCTAGGCCATTTGGGCCATACATTTTGTGGCAAGAAATAGCATAAAAATCACAATCAAGATCTTGTACATCAATAGAAGTGTGAGGGGCGCCTTGAGTTCCATCTATCAAAACTGGGATATTTTTTGATTTAGCCAGATCTATAATTTTTTTCACAGGCATCACAGTTCCTGTAACGTTTGAAATATGGGTGAATGCGATCATCTTAGTTTTGTTAGAAATTTTATTTCTGAATTCATCTATATTTACGTCTCCATTTTCATCTACAGAAGCAAATTTGATAATAGCTCCTTTTTTTTTTAAGTAATGCCATGGCACATAGTTTGAATGATGTTCAAGTTCTGTTAACAAAATTTCATCTCCAGAGTTTATAAATGATTCTCCGAATGCAGTAGCAACTAAATTAATTGCCTCCGTTGCTCCTTTAGTAAAAATAATTTCTTCTCTATATTTGGCGTTTATATAGTTTTTGACTTTATCTCGTGTTTCTTCAAATTTATTTGTTGCTTTAACAGCAAGAGTATGAACGCTTCTTCCAACGTTAGAAAATTCTGTTTCATAGAATTTTGAAATTTCATCTATAACAACCTTTGGTTTTTGAGAAGAATTTGCACTGTCTAAATAAACTAATGGTTTACCTTTAATCTTTTGCTTAAATATAGGAAATTCTGTCTTTATATCTTTAATTATCATTTTATTTGACTTGTGAGCTTAGTTTGTAAAAATTTCTTAATAGCGGTGCTTTTAATAGTATCAATAGATTCACTTAAAAACCCCTCTACTAAAAGTTTCGTGGACTCTATCTTATTTAAACCTCTGGACATTAAATAATAAATTGATTCTTCATCTATACTTCCTGAAGAAGACCCATGAGAACATTTAACATCATCAGCATAAATTTCTAATTCTGGTTTGGAATCAAATTCTGAGTTTTCACTTAACAAAATGGCTTTACTTAATTGGTATGCATCAGTCTTTTGTGCGATGTCTTTAACGTAAATTTTTCCTTGATAAACTCCTTTGCTTTCACCGCTCACTACTTTTTTAACCTTTTGATAGCTTTTACAATTTGGAGCTAAGTGATTAACTTTAGTTTTGATTTCTTGATGGTCATTTTGATCAAGGAACGTTGCAGCAATTATTTTACATTCACTTTCATCTCCTGATAAGTCATATTCTAGATCAAATTTATTAAATTTTGGCCCAGACGGAAATATATGTGATGAATAGTTGGATCTTTTTGATAGTTTATACCTTGCAAATTTATGAAAATAACCATCATTTACGTTATCCTGTAAGTAAATATTTTTTAATACTGCGGATTCCTCAAGCACTGTTTCTTCGTATGTATTAGAAAAGAATTTTTTACTTGAACTTACTATTATAAAATTAATTATATGTAATTCTGAATTTTTAGATAATTTAATTTTATTTCTAATATTTAAAAAATTTTCATTAAGTTCACTACTAAAATAATTATAAATTACGAGAACTTTTTTAAATTTATAATCTTTATTTATATTTAGGGAATAACCTTTTTCCGATAAAGCATGATTGAGATAAATTAAAGAGTTGTTTTCATTTTTTTTTGAAAAGTCCTCATTTTTAAATTGCGTTAGATTAATTTTATCTTTGTCTTCATATTTAAAATCACTTGATACAACTTCACCATTACTTACTAATATATAGTTGTGTTCTAAATCTTTTATAAATTCAACGTTTTGATTTTTAGACTTTACACTCTCAAAATTAAATTTGTTAAAATTTTTTGAAAATATTTCATTTACGTCAGAAAACTTCCAGTCCTCATCTCTTTTTGAAGGTAACCCTAATCTATTGAAAATGTCTAAACAATTTTTTCTATAGGTTTCTTCAGATTTTGTTAATGTTTTCAATCTCTTAATCTCAAATCTATCTATTATTTTATTTATCATCTTATATGATCCCAGTGTAACCTGTTTTCTCTAATTGCTCTGCTAATTTCATATCTCCAGATTTTATAATTTTGCCTTTTGAAAGAACGTGAACAAAATCTGGTCTAATAAAATTTAATAACCTCTGATAATGTGTAATAACCAAAAATGAATTTGTCTTGTCTCTAGATGTATTGACTCCATTTGCAACTATCTTTAAAGCATCTATGTCTAAACCTGAGTCAGTTTCATCTAAAATTACTAGGTTAGGATTTAATATTTTCATTTGAAGTATTTCATTTTTTTTCTTTTCACCACCTGAAAATCCTACATTAAGTTGTCTAGAAAGCATTTTTTCATCCATACCTAATTCGTTAGACTTTTCTTTGATTATTTTTAAAAATGAAAGAGCATCTACTTCTTTTTCTCCTCTAGCTTTTCTTATTTTATTAAGAGATGTTCTTAAAAAATTGTTTGTTTTTACACCTGGAATTTCAGTTGGATATTGAAATGCTAAAAATATTCCTTGTTGTGCTCTTTCATCTATTGAAATATCGTTTAAATCTTTTCCTTTGTATTTTAATTCACCGCTTGTTTTGTATCCATTTTTTCCTGACAAAACATTTGCCAAGGTGCTTTTTCCAGAGCCATTGGGGCCCATAATAGCATGAAGTTCCCCTGGCTTAATTCTAATGTTTAATCCATTAAGGATTTGTTTCTCATTGATTGAGGCGGTTAAGTTTTTAATTTCGAGCATTATCCAACGCTTCCTTCTAAACTAATTCCAACTAATTTTTGAGCTTCTACAGCAAATTCCATTGGTAATTGTTGTAAAACGTCCTTACAAAATCCGTTTACTATCAGACTCACTGCCTCTTCTTGATTTAATCCTCTTTGATTACAATAAAATAATTGATCTTCATTGATCTTAGATGTTGTAGCTTCATGTTCAATTGTTGAAGATGAATTTTTATTTTTTATATATGGAACCGTATGCGCGCCACATTTATTTCCCATTAATAGTGAATCACACTGAGTGTAATTTCTTGAGTTAGTAGCTTTTCTATGAATATCCACTAATCCTCTATAGGTATTATCAGCTTTACCTGCGGATATACCTTTTGAAATAATTTTGCTTCTTGTGTTTTTTCCTAAATGTATCATTTTAGTTCCTGTATCTGCTTTTTGGTGATTATTTGTGATTGCAATAGAATAAAACTCTCCTACAGAATTATCGCCCTGTAAAATACAACTTGGATATTTCCAAGTTATAGCTGATCCAGTTTCAACCTGTGTCCAAGAAATTTTTGAGTTTTTGCCTCTGCATACACCTCGTTTAGTAACAAAGTTATATATTCCACCTACTCCATTTGAGTCACCAGGATACCAATTTTGAACTGTTGAATACTTTATTTCTGCATCGTCCAAAGCAATTAACTCTACGTTAGCTGCATGTAATTGGTTCTCGTCTCTCATGGGTGCAGTACAACCTTCTAGATAGCTTACGTAACTACCTTTATCTGCAATAATTAATGTTCTTTCAAATTGTCCTGTCTCAGATGCATTAATTCTGAAGTATGTAGATAGCTCCATTGGACATTTTGTATTAGGAGGTATGTAAACAAATGATCCATCAGTAAAAACTGCAGAGTTTAAAGTAGCAAAATAGTGATCAGTAACAGGGATTACAGATCCTAAATATTTTTTTACTAAATCTGGATGCTTTTGAATTGCTTCAGATATAGGGCAAAAAATAATACCTTTTTTAGTTAATTCCTCTTTATAAGTTGTAGCTACAGATACAGAGTCAAAAACTGCATCAACTGCAACACCACTCAATTTTTTTTGTTCATTTAAGGGTATGCCTAATTTGTTGTAAGTTTCAATTAACTTGGGATCAATTTCATCAAGACTTTTAGGTTTATCCTTCATGCTTTTAGGGGCTGAATAGTAGTATAAATCTTGATAATCAATTTTAGAAAACTTTGGCTTTTGCCAATTAGGTTCTTTTGAAACTTTTAATCTTTCATAAGCTTTTAATCTCCATTCTAACATCCATTTTGGCTCTTTTTTTACTTTTGAAATAAATTTGATTGTATCTTCTGATAATCCTTTTGGAGCTTTGACATTTTCAATATCAGTTGTGAAACCGTATTTATATTCTTTTTGTTGATCAAAATTTTGATTTTTCATAGTTTTTTAAATATGTTTTATTAAGTCTTGTAATTTTACCCTTTCAAAAAAATTATTAATATGTTGATCTAACTCGTCCCATAAATTATGTGTAATACATTTGGTCGACTTGTTATTGCACCCTCTTTTAGAATTTTTTTTACAACTCAATACTTTAATTTCTTCATCTACTGCAGAAATAATTTCTGAAAGTTTTATATCTGAAGGTGATTTATCTAAAACATAACCTCCTGAAGCACCTCTAGAACTTATTACAAGTTTTTTATTTTTTAGTTTCAAAAAGATTTGCTCTAAATAAGCTAAAGATATATTTTGCCTTATAGAAATTTCTTTCAAACTAATGGGCTTAGCATTGCTGTATGAGGCTAGATCGGCCATAGCCATTACTGCGTATCTACCTTTTGTTGTAAGTTTCATAAATTGTTGTTGTAATACAATAATTATAGACGATTTCCTACAAAAATTGTCGGAATTAAAAAAAATTATTTGACGCATAAAAACGTGTTATAAAGATTATCTTTTTTTTGAAAATAATAATCATTACTAATATGAAACCAAAAAGTTTAGAGATTTTTATTCCAGGTCCGGCCGGAAGACTTGAAGCTAAATACTATAAAAACCCTAAATTTGGTTCACCAGTTGCAATCGTTTTACACCCTCATCCACAGTACGGTGGAACAATGAATAATCGAGTTGTGCAGCTAATGTATAATATCTTTCTTGAGAATGGATTTTCAGTAATTAAAGTCAATTTTAGAGGCGTTGGAAAAAGTGATGGAGTTTTTGACAACGGTCAAGGAGAACTGTCAGATGCTGCGGCGGCTTTAGATTGGATTGAAAGACAAAATTTAGACTACAGTCAATGTTGGATATCAGGTTTTTCATTTGGATCATTAATTTGTATGCAACTAATTATGAGAAGACCAGAGGTAAATAATTTTATCGCAATTTCACCTCAACCTAATGTTTACGATTTCTCTTTCTTAGCTCCATGTCCAACTTCTGGTCAAGTAATCTATAGTGAGAATGATGAATTAGTAACCAAAGAAAGTATAACTGAATTAGATAATAGAATTAAAAGTCAAAAAGGTGTTGAGGTGCTTTTTGCTAAAATTAGAAACTCTAATCATTTTTTTAAGAACAAAGAAAAAGAATTAACATCTGAAATTGAAAAATATATTAAAGAAAAAACTGCACTCATTTAAATTTTATTAATTTTCCTCCAGAACAAGGCGTTTTACAACCAGTTGTCTTGGGAAAAGATATTGGTAACTTCAACATTGATCTTATAGCAAGATATGCAAAAGCTTGGGACTCTATAAAATCACCATTAATTCCATGAGTATCTATGGGGTCTATGATTAAACTTTTTGAAGAATTAAGTTTTATTTTTTTAATTAAGTTTTTATTTTTTCTACCTCCCCCACAAACAAGTATTTTACATCTTTTCTTTAAATTGGATATTTCATAAGATAACTCTGAACCAATTATGCTAGCGGTAAAATCTGTTAGAGTTGCCGCTCCATCTTCCAGTGAAAGACCTCTAGCAAAAGAAATATCGAAATCACTTATGTCTAACGATTTTTTTTTCGGTTTAGGCCTATTGGCAAATAATTCTTGAGCTTGTTCAAAAATTATTTCGTTTTTGGTTCCTCTTAAAGCAAACATACCGTCTTTATCAAAAAATTCATTAGAATTATTTCTTACCCAACTATCTATCAAACAATTTCCTGGACCGATATCTCTGCTAAGTAAATAATTTAAATTAATAGGATCATCTATAATTGTAATATTTGATATACCTCCAATGTTTAAAATACATAAAGGAAGTTTTATACTGTAATGTGTAGCAATTAATTTATGAAATATTGCCGTTAATGGAGCTCCTTCACCTCCATTAGCAATATCGTTTGATCTAAAGTCGTAAATTATATCTTTTTTAACAAGTTGAGATAATAATCTAGCATCACCTAATTGTTTTGAAATTTTTTCTGAAGGACTATGATAAAAAGTTTGTCCATGAAATCCAATTATATCAACTGAAATACCTTTAGTAATTTTTTGAGTTACCTCAGCGTGAAATAAAGTAATTTTTCTCTCTAAAACATTCAATTGATCACTTAGTTTTTTCAAATCGTTAATATTTTGTATTCTTTCCTTAAGCGAATGTATGTCTTTTTGAATATGCCTGTCATATTGATAGTACTTATCTTTAATGAGATTATAGCTATTGTTTCCATCCGATCTAATTATTGAGGCGTCTATACCGTCTCCAGAAGTGCCGCTCATTAATCCTAAAGATGTGTATTGTTTGTTCATATTTTTATTTATTTATAATAATTTATGTATAATAGTGGATTACACAAATTGTTCTATGAAAAATGCTTTTTTATTAGAAATGCAGTCTCGTGGTTATTTAAATCAGTGTACTGATTTAGATAAATTAGATGATGTCTGTAATAAAGGGTCGATAACTGCCTATATCGGTTTTGATTGCACTGCCAATAGTCTGCATGTGGGAAGTCTAGTTCAAATAATGATTTTAAAATTAATGCAAAAGCATGGTCACAAGCCAATTATTTTATTGGGTGGAGGTACTACACTAATAGGAGACCCTTCAGGAAAAGATGCAACTAGAAAAATTTTAAAACATGCAGAAATTAATAAAAATATTATAAGCATAAAAAAAGTCTTTACTAAAATTTTAAATACAAAAGACAAAAAAACAAAACCTTTATTTGTAAATAATTTAAATTGGTTGGCGAAATTAAACTATATTGAATTTCTAAGAAATATTGGAAGTAACTTTACAATTAATAAAATGTTAACTTTTGATAGTGTCAAATTAAGGTTAGAAAGAGAACAGTCTTTAAGTTACATGGAATTTAATTACATGATTCTACAAGCTTATGATTTTTATCAATTATTCAAAAAAAATAAATGTATTTTACAGATAGGTGGTTCTGACCAGTGGGGAAATATTGTAAATGGTGTTGACCTTATAAGACGTATACAAAAAAAAGAAGCTTATGGTCTAACTACTCCTTTAATAACTTTATCATCTGGGACTAAAATGGGTAAAACTGAAAAAGGAGCCGTTTGGTTAAACGAAAAATTATTTTCATCTTATGATTATTGGCAATTTTGGAGAAATACTGATGATAAGGATGTAAAAAAGTTTTTAAATTTTTTTACTGAAATTGAAACTAAAAAAATCAACGAACTTTGTGAAAAAGAAAACAACATTAACAACTTAAAAATAATTTTAGCTAATGAAGCTACAAAAACACTACATGGGAACGTTGCATCTAAAAAAGCAGAAAAAACAGCTAGGCAAACTTTCACATCTGGTGGCTCGGGCCAAGGATTACCTGAAATCATTATTGGAGCTAATGATTTAAAAACAGGTATAAGAATATTAGATTTAATTTCTGAAAATAAAATTACTACATCGAAAAGTGAAGCGAGAAGAGCAATAAAAGGTAGTGCTATTAAGATCGATAACGAAATTTTAAAAGAGGAAGAAAAAATATTAACAAAAAACGATTTTAAAAATGGTAAAAATTTAAAAATTTCATTTGGTAAAAAAAAACATTATATTATTAAAATTACTTAGAAGATTTTGATTTTTCTAAAGCTTTAGTGATAAATCTAGGAGTTAAAGTTTTAATAGGATTAATCGTAGTTTTTGTTTTACCTGGTAGCCCTTTTATTTTAAAACTTATACCAAATAGACCTTCACCAATTTGTTTTGGTATTATGATATCCCCTATCACAGGTATTTTTGACAAAAATCTATTTAAGTTTTTTGCAGGAACCAAAGTACCACGTAAACTTATTAATCCTTTTTTATCTTTGTAACCCTCCATTAAAACAGAAATGCTTGGTCCAACAGCATAAAGTTCATTTAATTTTAATAAATTTTTATCATTACTCATTTTGATCTCCATTCTTGAAAAAGATAGTCCTTCTCCTTTTGTTAAATCAGCCAATCCACCAAAATCAGCTAATGATAAAAGTTTAATTAAACCTGGTGCGTCTTTAACTTTGAAATTTTCAATTATCAATTTAGATGTTGAAGAATTGTCATCGATAATTGATGTAAAAGTCAATGTCCCATCAGACAAACCTTTAAAAAAATTATATTCAGACAGCAAGGGTTGTGGTAAATCGGAATAGATCTCCAAATATTTTTTATTGCTATTCTTATCCTTTCTAAGTGAAATATCTAAAAATTTATCGTTTCCAAAATCTCCTTTGGAAGAAATTTTAATAAATTTACCTTTTTCAATTTTGCCTATCAATTTAAAATTCTTAAGTTTTTTTGATAAAGGGGTATTTATAGTTTTTAAATCAATATCTATTTTTTTGTTTATTTTTCTTAAATTATTGTTATTTGAGGATTGATTTAAATATCTATTTAAATTAGTTGCATCAAATTTGTCTCCAAAAATTTTAATTTCTTTTCCAAAATCAATCTCAAAGTTATTATTTATTTTATTATCTTTAAAAGTTTTAACTTTAATTTTTTCTAAAGATACAAATTTTTTCTTATCTAATTTTAATTTTTTGATAGAAATCAAATTATTTTTCTCAGTATACTTAAGCTCATTAACTATATTTACTAATCCCTTTTTTTGTAAATTTAAATAAATCTTTGAATCTTCGTCATTTTTTTTTTTATAATTCAAAAATTCAAAATTTAAACTAGGATTAAAGTCTACATCTAAAATTATATTGTGAATTTTTTTAGAAAATTTATTTATTATATCAAAATTTTTAAATTCTTTATTTTCAAAACTATAAAGACCATTTACTAATAACTCATTTTGATCTTTTGAGTTCAAATTTGTATCAAAAGTAATATTTTTAAAATATAATTGATTAATATCCTTTTCTAAAATAATGTTTTTTATAGAATTGTTTAAAATAAAAAATAGCTGATTTGCTTCTCCTTTATTCTTATAATCATATTTTTTTAATTTGAATGTTTTGTCTAAACTTAAATCTAAGAAATGTTTAATATTAGCGTTTATAATAATTTTTTTTTGTAATATTTCTTTTATATTTAAGTATAATAAATAATTAGAGATATTTTTCTCACTTAAAGATAATTTCGTATCAAAATCAGATTTAATATTTATTTCATTACCTTTGTTGATTTGTAAGTTTCCATTTTCAACGAAAATTCCATCACTATTTCCATTTATATTTTTAATTAAGATATCCGTATTGTCAGCGAAAAAATCAAAATTTGAATTCTTAAATTTTAATTCATCATGCAAAACTATTTCTAACTCTCTTACTTTTCCTCGTGTAATAATATTTGAGATTTCTTGTTTTTTATTAAGGTACAATTCAATCTCTGTGAACAATTTACCTTTGTTAACTTTATTAACTATTAAACTATTTAAATTAGATGGTTTTACTTTAATTAAGATCCTTTTTAATTTTTGAATATTCAATTCATTTGATAAAATGACAATTTTATTAACATTTACTTTCGAACTGAAGAATGAGGCAAGGTCTAAATATGCCTTAATGTTTTTTATTGGGATTTCTATATTTTTGTAAATAACAGTAGGTCCATTAGTCTCCACAAAAAGACTTAACTTTTTTATATCAATCTTAAATTTGATTTTTTGTAATTTTACAGAAACCTTATTGTTATTTTCTACAATTTTTTGTGAAATTATTTCATTAAACCTATCAGTTTCCAATCCTGTAATTGACAAAATTGTAATAAAAATTCCTACAACTATAATAAGAATGATACTTATCTTTTTCATGTTTTGTTAATTATTCCTGCTTCAATAAATTGATCAATATTACCATCCAAAACATCAATTGGATTTGTATTTTCGATTTTAAATCTTAAATCTTTTACCAGCTGATAAGGTTGTAATACATATGATCTAATTTGATGACCCCATCCTATATCTGTTTTTGAACTAATTTCTTTTTCGTTTTCAATTTCTCTTTTTTGCATCTCGTATTCGAAAAGACGAGCCCTTAACATTTTAAAGCAAGTTTCTTTATTTTTGTGCTGAGATCTTTCATTTTGACATTGAACAACAATTTTTGTTGGTAAATGTGTTATTCTTACTGCGCTGTCAGTCGTATTAACGTGTTGTCCACCCGCTCCACTAGACCTATAGGTATCAATTCTCAAATCTTTATCATCAATTTTAATATTAATATCATCAGCTACAGCTGGATAAACCCAAACACTAGCGAAACTAGTATGCCTTCGAGCACCACTATCAAAAGGTGATATTCTCACTAATCTGTGAACTCCTGACTCTGCTTTCATTAATCCATAAAGAAAATCACCATTCACCTTAAGTGTTGATGACTTAATACCTGCCTCATCTCCGCGATGTTCACTAATAACTACATATTTAAACTTTTTTTTATCAAACCACTTCAAATACATCCTTCTTAGCATGTCTGCCCAATCTTGACTTTCTGTTCCTCCGGCTCCAGCATGAATTTCAAGATAAATATCGTTGTCGTCACTCTCTCCAGAGAGAAAGCATGTAATTTCATTTTTTTTTAATTTTTCAATTAACTCTATTATTTTTTCATCACAATCCTTTAGAATATCTTCATTCTTTTCCTCTAAAGCTAGGCTGTATAAATCTTTTAGATTTTCAATTTCTTTGTAAGAATTATTAAAAGAATTAAGAATATCCTCAAAAAATTTTTTTTCTTTTACTGTTTTTTTAACTTTATTTTTATCTTTCCAAAAGTTTTCTTCTAATAGTGTTTTTTCGATATCTTTTAATTTAAGACTTACTTTATTTTTTTCAAAGATACCCCCTTATATTGCCAAGGGTCTTTTCTGCTTTATTTAATTTATTTTCAAAATTTTCCATTAATAGAATTGTCTGTATTTAATTAGTTTATCATAACTACCGATTGATATTAATTTGTTATTATTAATATTGTTAATATCTTTTCCTTTTAAAGCTTCAATAATTGTATTTTTATTTCCTATTGTTGATTTTATTCCAGTGTCGTAATTAAGTGAGGTCAAAAATATTCCATTTGGTATTTTAAATTCTTTAAAATCCTCTTTATAAAGTGAATTTTGTATGAAATCCTTGAAAATCGGTAATGCAGCTTTTGAGCCGGTTTCATATTTTCCTAACGTTCTTGGATTATCAAAACCGACATAAACACCAATTACTAAATTTGACGTAAATCCGATGAACCAGGCATCATAATTATTATTGGTTGTGCCTGTTTTGCCAGCTACTGGAACTTTTAAGTCTCTTAATTTTTTTGCGGTTCCTCTTTTGACTGCTCCTTCAAGTATCGAAGTCATTTGATAAGCAGTTTCCTCGCTAAATATCCTATTATTACTATCTTTAATTTTGGGATATTTTTCTGACTGACTTAAAAATTTATCACATCCTAAACATTCTTTATTTTTAATATTGAATATTGTTTTTCCTCTTCTATCTTGAATTCTTGTAATCAAATTTGGCTTAATTTTTTTTCCACCGTTGGCAAAAGAGCCGTATGCTGCTGTTAAACTAATAAGAGAGGTTTCTGCTGCCCCAAGGGAAACAGATAAAAGTTCAGGTATGTCCTCGTATATATCTAATTCATTAGATAATTTAAGAATTTTGTCCAGACCTAAAGTTTTTGCAATTCTAACTGTCATTAGGTTTCGTGAGTACTCAATACCTTTCCTTAAAGTAGATGGCCCATAAAATTTTTTACCATAATTTTCAGGTTTCCAATCTTTTAATCCTACGCCCTGACTTTCTACAAAGGGTGCATCTAAAACAATAGAATTAGGTGAATATCCATTTTCTAATGCTGCTGCATAAACTATTGGTTTAAACGCTGATCCTGGTTGTCTTTTTGCTTGGGTGACTCTATTAAATTCACTTGATTTGAAATTAAATCCACCAACCAGCGCTTTTACATCACCTGTGTACACATCTATTGCAACTATACCTCCATTAACTTTAGGATATTGTTTTAAGCTCCATTTATTATTTGTATTTGAAACAAAAATAATATCTCCTACTTTAAATTTATCAAATATTGTTTGTTTATTGCGTATAGCCCATTTAAGACTCTGAGTTGAAATATTATTTTCTATTAATCCTTTTATTGTTTTAAACTTAAAACCATTATCATCTATATTTGTAATTTCAGCTATTTCCCAATTTAATGTAGGATCAATTTTAAAATCTTCAATTTTTTTTTGCCAATTGCTATCTTGTAATTTATTAGTTATAGCACCTCTCCAACCATGTCGTCTGTCATATAATTCTAGACCCTTTCGTAAAGACTCTAAAGCATTTGTTTGATAATCTATATTCAGCGGTGTTCTTATCGATAGTCCTTCTGAATATAATTTTTTAAATCCATATTTTTCTTTAATAGATCTTCTAACTTCTTCAGTATATGAATTAGCTTCATTAATTATTTCTATTTTTCTTCTTTTTAAAGTAATTTTAGTTTGTTTAAAAATCTTAAGTTGTTTTTTATTTATGTAGCCATTGTCTTCAAGATTTTTTATAACTAAATTTCTTCTAAATTTTGCTACGTCAGGATACCTGTATGGATCATACTTACTTGGAGCTTTTGGCAGAGCAGCAAGTAATGCGGTTTCTACATAGGTTAAATCTTTAACTGATTTGTCAAAATACTCTAAACTAGCTGCAGCTATTCCATAAGTTCCTTGTCCTAAATATATTTGGTTCAAATACAATTCTAGTATTCTTTCTTTTGAATAAGCTCTTTCTATTCTAAATGCTAATATAGCTTCCTTGATTTTTCTTTTGAATGATACCTCGTTTGTTAACAAAAAATTTTTTGCTACTTGTTGTGTTATTGTTGAAGCTCCCTCTAACCTTTTGTTTCCACTAATATTCTTAAGATTTTTGATAAATGCTCTTAAAATTCCTTTAGCATCAACACCAGGGTGATTGAAGAAATTTTTATCCTCTGCAGATAAAAAAGAATTGATGACTTTATCTGGAATTGACTCATAAGGTATAAATAATCTTTTTTCTAAAGCGTATTCGGCTATTAATTTTCCATCATTTGAATAAACACGGCTAGATATTGGTGGTTGATAATTTGAAAGTTTTTTATAATCAGGCAGTCCAATTGAAAAATACCAGAGTGTTGAAAATACAAAAAGCAAACAGGTTAATATAAAAATTATCAAGAATTTAATTGAAAAATTTAAGAATTTTAACATATCAGTTCATCTAAAGTATAAATTTTGGCTATCTTAGGGCACAATTAAAATTATTATAAGTGCAATTACCTTAAAAATTGTATACTATTAGTTCATGTTAAAAAACAATTTCACAAAATTCAAAATTTTAAAAGGAATTCACCAAAAATGGAAAAAAATTTATTTATTGATGCCTCGCATCCAAACGAAACACGTATTGTTCTTAAATCAGATTCTTCAATTGAAGAGTATGAATTTGAAGACAAAAATAAGTTAAATTTTAAGAATAATATATATCTCGGTACAATCAGCAGGGTTGAGCCATCTCTTCAAGCTGCATTTGTAAATTTTGGAAGAGTAAGGCACGGCTTTTTAGCATTTAATGATATCCAGTCAGATTATTATCAAGTTCCATCTGAAGATAAGGAAAAAATTAGGCTTGCTGAAGAGCAAATAAGAGAAAACTTAAAAAACAAAACATTAGAAAATAATTCAGATGAAAAGAATACTAATAATGAAAAAAATAATGAAGAAAATATTGATGATAAATCACCTAATAAAAATAGTGAGTCATCAAAAAAAGAATATAGAGAAGAGTTAAAAACTTCTTATGGATTAAAGAGATATAAAATACAAGAAGTTATTAAACCAGGCCAAGTAATCTTAATTCAAGTAATTAAAGAGGAGCGAGGACAAAAAGGAGCTGCTTTAACAACATTTATTTCTTTAGCTGGAAAATATATTGTGTTAATGCCTAATACTCCCAAAGGTGGAGGAATTTCCAGAAAAATTTTTAACTCTTCAGATAGAAACAAAGTAAGGGCTATTTTAAATCAGATTGAAATTCCAAAAAGTATGGGAGTAATTGTAAGAACTGCAGGAGCAAATAAATCAAAAAATGAGATCGAAAAGGATTTTAAAAATACTTTAAAAACTTGGGAAGTTATCGGAGAAAAAGCTCTAAATTCTAATGCCCCCTCATTAGTATATGAGGAGGGAGATATTATCAAAAGAACTTTAAGAGACACATATGATAATGAAACTAAGAATGTTTACATAGATGGAAATGATGCTTATCAAAAGGCTAAGAAATTTATGAAGGAGTTAATGCCTAAAAATGTTAAAAATATAAAAAAATATAGAGGCAAAATTCCATTATTTCATGACGCTAATATAGAAAAAGAATTAAATAATATTTTTGAACCTACGGTTAAATTAAAATCTGGTGGCTATATAGTTATAAATCCAACAGAAGCTTTAGTGGCTATTGACATAAATTCAGGTCAATCCACAAAACAAATTAATATAGAAAAAACGGCTCTTAATACAAACCTTGAAGCTGCAGAAGAAATAGCTCATCAAATTAAATTAAGAGATTTGTCTGGTTTAATCGTTATTGATTTTATTGATATGATGAATTTTTATAACAGAAGATCGGTTGAGAAAAAGATGAGAGAAAGCATAAGGAAAGATAGAGCGAGGATACAAGTTGGCAGAATAAGTAATTTTGGCCTACTTGAGATGACAAGACAAAGACTTAGAGAAGGGTCAATCAAATGGGAAACTATTCTCTCTTTGGAGTCCTTTGCTCAAAAAATTATAAAAAAGATAGAACTATTAGCTTTTACTAATAAAATAAAAATAATTAAATCATACGTTCCAGAAAAAGTAAAACTTTATATAGAAAATAAATTATTAAAAGAAATTGAATATTTTGAGAAGAAATACTCTTTAAAGATAAACTTTATGGCAGACGCTAAATTGATTATACCTGAATATAAAATAGAACTTTTAAATAAGTCTAAAAAAATCATTAATACAATTGAAAATGTAAACAAAATATTTGAAATTGAAACAAACTTAGACTATGTGGAAAAGGTTAAAGGTAAAAAAACTGAATTAAAAGCTAATTCAAAAAAAATTAAAAAAATTAAACAAAGTAAAAAAAAAATAAAGGCGCCGAGAACTTTATGGTTTAGAAAAAAACGCTCTTAAATTATTCCTTTAGTGGGTGAGCTTGGAATAGCAAAAAAATTTTTTTTCATGCGGCCAGCTAAAAAAGACTCTCTTCCCGACATTACTGCGTTTTTAAAAGCTTTTGCCATCAATAAAGGATTCTTGGCTTGCGCTATAGCACTATTAACTAAAACGCCATCACAACCCATTTCCATCGCAACAGTTGCATCTGATGCAGTGCCAATGCCAGCGTCTACAATTACTGGCACTTTTGATTGTTTTATAATTAAAGCAATATTCACCTTGTTTTGTAAACCTAAACCAGAACCTATTGGTGAAGCCAATGGCATTATTGCAGATGCTCCGTAATCTTCTAATTTTTTTGCTAGCAAAGGGTCATCGGTACAATAAACCATAACTTTAAAACCTTCTTTAACTAAAATTTTTGTCGATTTAATAGTTTCAATCATGTTGGGATATAAAGTTTTTTTATCTCCTAAGACTTCTAATTTAACTAATTTCCAACCGCCCATTTCCCTTGCGAGTCTTAAAGTTCTTAATGCATCGCTAGATGTAAAACAACCTGCGGTATTAGGTAAATAAATTATTTTTTTTGGATTCAAATAGTCCGTTAAAATTGGTTTTTTTTTATCCAAAATATTCACTCTTCTTACAGCTACTGTTACCATATCAGCCCCTGACATTTTAATTGCTTCTGCGGTTTGTTTAAAATTTTTATATTTCCCAGTTCCTACAATTAATCGAGATTTGATTATTGTTTTATCAATTTTAAAAATATCTTTTTTCAATTTACCCACCTCCTATGAAGTGCACTACTTCTAACTTATCATTCTCTTTTAAAATTGTTTTTTTTAAATTTGTTCTTGGGATAATAAAACCGTTGCATTCTATTGCTAATTTTCTGCTATCAAGCTTATATCTTTTTAAAATATCTAGCACAGATGACTTAGGTTTGATTGTAATTTTTTTTCCATTTAATTGAATTTTTGCCATAATTGAGTTAACAAACTAGTTTATATAATTTTATGATGCAAAAAATTATAATTCTTAATGGTCCAAACCTCAACCTTTTAGGTGAAAGAGAAAAGGAAAAATATGGAAAAGTCACTTTAGATGCAATTCGAACTAGCTGTGAAGAATTTGCTAATGAAAATAATATTGAACTCACATTTTTTCAATCAAATATAGAAGGTGAATTGGTAGAAAAAATTCAAAATGCAAGAAAAGATCAGCATGGACTAATTATTAATGCTGGAGGTTATACACATACATCTGTAGCAATACATGATGCACTAAAAATACTAAAAATGCCAATAATAGAATTGCACATAACTAATATTTACAAGAGAGAAGAATTCAGGCATAAATCATTAATAAGTAAGATTGCAACAAGTGTAATATGTGGTTTAGGGTCAGATGGTTACAAAATGGCATTACAAGGAATGTTAAATTTTTTAAAAAATGAAAATAGATAAAAAACTTATCAAAGAATTAGTAGATCATCTAAATGAGTTTGGTTTGAATGAATTAGAGTATCAAGATGGAGAAAAAAAAGTAAAAGTTTCTAAAGGTTCTAGAACTATAGATCAAATTAAAACTGGTGCTGTTGTATCTCCTACTAAAGCAGTTTTAAATGACTTTAATGACACTGAAAGTATTAGAATTAAATCTCCGATTATAGGTACTGCATATTTATCGCCTGAACCAGGGGCAAAAAAATTCGTTGAAGTTGGAGATAAAATTAAAAAAGGCCAAACCATCATGATAGTAGAAGCTATGAAAACAATGAATCACGTTCCTTCAACAAGTGATGGGGTTATTAAAAAAATTTTGGTAAATGATGGACAACCAGTTGAATTTGGTCAACCTTTAGTAATCCTTAAATAAAAATGTTCAAGAAAGTTTTGATCGCAAACAGAGGAGAAATTGCTGTAAGAATAATTCGTGCTTGTAAAGAATGGGGTATAGGTACTGTTGCTGTACATTCTGACGTTGACTCAGATGCAATGCATGTGAGATTAGCTGATGAAAGTGTTTGTATTGGTTCGCACCAACCTCAAAATAGTTATCTCAATATTTCTTCAATAATGTCGGCAGTAGATTTAACGGGAGCTGAAGCAATACATCCAGGTTATGGTTTTTTATCTGAAAATGCAAAATTTGCAGAAATTGTAAATAAACACGGTATAAAATTTGTTGGTCCGAGTGCCGACTTAATTTCAAAGATGGGAGATAAAATCCAGGCAAAGAGAATAGCAAAAAAATATGGTCTTCCAATTATTGAAGGATCTGAAGGTGGAGTAAAATCATTAGATGAAGCAAAATCTATCTGCAAAGAAATTGGATATCCAGTATTAATTAAAGCAGCCGGAGGTGGTGGAGGAAAAGGAATGAAAATTGTTGAAAGTGAAGATAAGTTGAATGATTTATTTTTGCTTGCGAAAAGTGAAGCAAAAAAATATTTTGGCAATGACGAACTGTATATTGAAAAATATTTCAAACACCCTAGACATATTGAGGTACAAATCATGTCTGGTAAAAACAAAACAGTTCATTTGGGTGAAAGAGATTGTTCAGTTCAAAGAAGACATCAAAAATTAATCGAGGAGACACCGAGTCCAGTTTTAACTGAAGGTCAGCGAAAAGACTTGTTAGAAAAAACAGTTAAAATGGTTGAACAAATTGGTTATGAAGGAGCTGGTACTGTGGAATTTATTTACGAAAATGGAAAATTTTATTTTCTAGAAATGAATACAAGAGTTCAAGTCGAGCATCCAGTTACAGAGGTTCAAACAGGTATTGATATTGTCAAAGAACAGTTATGGATTGCATTTACAGGTGATACTGCCTTAAAACAAAGTGATATTTCACCTAGAGGTCATTCTATTGAATGTAGGATAAATGCGGAAAATCCTGCAATGGACTTTCAACCAAGTCCTGGAATAATAAGTGTTTGTCACCAACCATCAGGTTTTAGAACAAGGGTTGATGGATCAATTTTTCAAGGATGTAAGATTACACCATACTACGATAGCTTAATTGCAAAAGTAATTTGTAAGGGAAGAAATAGATCAGAGGCAATACAAAGAACTTTAAGATCTTTGGATGAATTTGTATTAGAGGGTATAACAACAACAATAGATCTTCATAAAAAAATTTTAAAACATGACAAATTTATAAAATCTAATTTTGATACTAATTGGCTGTCTAAAGAAAAATTCTTTTAAATTTGATTACAATCTATTAATTGCAAATCATAAATTGCATGATCAAATGGCGCTAATGCAGGATTTGATGAAAAAGTCCATCCATTAAATATAAACACTTTTTCGTTATCATTTTCAGAAGTATCTTTAACTTGGAGATAAGCAACATTATCCTCAAGATTATTCGTTAAAATTTTTCCACATTTTAATATCTTTATTTCTAATGGTCCGAATTTTTTAGTCTCTCCTATATTAATATCTATTTCTAAAGTTTTTGCGGTAATTTTATCCAAACCAATTAGTTTAGCGCTTGAATTATTATCTTTAAGATTTGCTTTTTTCTTCCTTTTTGTAATTATCAGATTGTTATTTATCTCATTACTTTGATCATCAACTTCTTCAAAACTTGGTTTAAGCTCATTTAAATTTATCAAGGGCGAAGTAGAAATTTTATTTTCCGCACTTATTGATAATGAATAGAAGAATATTATTAATAATTGTAGAATTATTTTAATGCTTCCATGTTTCATATTTTTTTTCGTCTTGACCTTTTTTAATCTTTATTGGTTTATAACTTTCCTTGGTACCTGTTTTATTCTCTTGATGTTTTTTTTGCCAAATATATTTTGAATCTTTTTCATTTGGAATTTTGTCAATTGTATGATGTATCCACAGAAACCATTCTGACGTAATTTTAGTGGCCTCAATATCACCAGAGTATATCACCCATCTTTCGTCATTTTTGCTTTTATAGTATTTATTTCCTAATTCGTCTTTTCCAACAAATTTTCCAAAAAATAATGTTTTTAAAAATGTTCCTAATGTTTGCCTATTCCACCAAGTAAAAAATATTTTAAAAATCATTTTTAATTTTAACTAACACAATTTATAATTGTATAATTATTTATATCAGACAAGTGTTATATTTGCTATATATCTATAACAAAAGATTCCAAAATTATGAAAAAATTTATTGTTGAGACATATTACACCTGCACGTTTAAAACAGTTCATTCACTTGATAGTTTAAATGAAAAAGAGCTGTCTAAAATAGATGAGAGAAACGATGGCGAAGTTGAAGTTATTGAAGTTAAATTAAATAATCGTAAAACAAGAAAAATAGGCGATAAAACAAAATCATCAGATAAAGAAAAAAAATTGGATAATTTACTATCTTCTGCTGTTTCGAAAGAAATCGTAAATGACAAAAATATTAATAAAGAAGTAGATGTAATAAAAGTCAAAAACAAAGCTAGATTTAAAATGCCAGACCGAAGAAAAGGATATATTCAAAAAGCTCAAATAGGCGATCACAAAGTTTACTTACATACTGGTGAATACGATGATGGTAAAATTGGTGAAATTTTTATAGATACTAATAAAGAGGGTGAGCTTGTAAAAGCTATGATGAATAATTTTGCCATTGCCATTTCACTAGGATTACAATATGGCGTGCCTCTAGATGAATATGTAGATGCATTTATTGATACAAAATTCGAACCATCTGGAAATGTTATTGGTAATGATAGAATTTTAAGTGCCTCTTCAATTTTAGATTACGTTTTTAGGGAACTTGCAATATCATATCTAGGAAAAGAGAGTTTAGCGCACACTCCTTCGATTGTTAGCGCAAAGGATATAAATGAACAAACAACAGATGATAAATTTTTAAAAATTGTAAAGAATATTACTTCGAAAGGTTTTGTTAGAAGTAATTATGAAGAAAAACTTGTTGACCTTTCTGATGTTAGAATTAACTTAAAGTCAAAAAGTTAATCGTTTTTTTTATCAATTTTTATTCCAATTTCTTTTAATTGTTTTAAATCTACAGTTGATGGAGCTTGCATCATTAAATCTTGAGCATTTTGGTTCATTGGGAATAAAGTAACTTCTCTTATATTTTTCTCTCCCGCAAGAAGCATCACTATTCTATCTATACCTGGAGCTATCCCACCATGAGGAGGTGCTCCAAAGCTAAAAGCATTTATCATTCCACTAAATTTTGCTTCTACTTGATCCTTTTCATAACCAGCGATAGCAAAAAGTTTATACATTAACTCTGGAACATGGTTTCTTATCGCTCCTGATGAAAGTTCAACGCCATTACAAACAATATCATATTGATAAGCTTTAATCTTTAAAGGATCTGATAGATCTAATTTATCTAAATTTCCCTGAGGCATAGAAAAAGGATTATGGCTAAATTTAATTTTTTGAGTTTGCTCATCAAGCTCATACATAGGGTAATCAATAATCCAACAAAATGCGAATTGGTCGTCATCAATCAAATTTAAATCTTTTGCAATTTTATCTCTAGAAATTGAGAGAATTTTTTCTACATCATTTTTATTACCACATGCAAAAAAAATACTGTCTCCTTCTTTTGCATTACACATTTTCATAATTTCTTTAATAGAATCTTCACTAAAAAATTTACCTACGGGGCCTTTTGCTGAAAATTTATCATTTTTTTCTATTGTAAAATAAGCTAAACCTGATGCTCCCTGATCTTTTGCCCATTTATCTACACTATCAAAATAACTTCTTGGTTTATCCTTG
Source organism: Pelagibacteraceae bacterium AG-325-J13 (assembly GCA_003282835.1). Lineage (GTDB taxonomy): Bacteria > Pseudomonadota > Alphaproteobacteria > Pelagibacterales > Pelagibacteraceae > Pelagilacustribacter. Next base: position 27,054 of record QBYL01000007.1, read on the forward strand.
GTATCTTTTGTTACAATACATCTTACTAACGATCCTGACTTCACTAATTTTTTGAATATATCAAATTTTACGTCTTCCCTTGTAAAAATATTTGTAATGTCGTTTATCAATAAAGGGTTTCTTAAGTCAGGTTTATCAGTTCCATATTTTAACATTGACTCTTCAAATGGTATTTTTGGAAACGTTTTGAATGTCATTTTCTTAGATGAAAACTTATTGAATAAATTGACCATTAGTTTTTCAATGACTTTAAATATATCTTCTTGTTCAACAAAAGACATTTCAATATCAAGTTGATAAAATTCACCTGGACTTCTATCTGCTCTAGCATCTTCATCTCTAAAGCAAGGTGCAATTTGAAAATATTTGTCAAAACCTGAAACCATAATTAATTGTTTGAATTGTTGGGGTGCTTGAGGTAAAGCATAAAATTTTCCAGGATTTAATCTGCTTGGAACTAAAAAATCTCTAGCACCTTCAGGGCTTGACGAAGTTAAAATTGGAGTCTGATACTCTAAAAAACCTAATTTTAACATTTCACTCCTGATAAAAGAAATGACCTCAGATCTTAAAATAATATTTTTATGCATTTCTTCTCGTCTTAAATCTAAAAATCTATATTTAAGTCTTATATCCTCAGGGTAATCTTGTTCTCCAAAAACTGGCATCGGCAATTCTTTTGCCTCTGACAAAATTTCAACTGATTTAATGTCAATTTCAATTTTTCCAGTATTTAATTCTAAATTTTCTGTTCCCTTCTCTCTTTTTTTTACTTTGCCTTGTACTTTAATTACAGACTCTGGTCTTAGTGTTTCCAATATTTTAAAAAATTTATTCTTATTTTCGATTACACATTGAGTTAAACCATAATGATCTCTCAGGTCTATAAATAATAAATTTCCGTGATCTCTTTTTCTATGAAGCCAACCGGATAAAACAACATCTTTTCCTGAATTTTTTTCAGTCAGCTCTGCACAGTTATGAGACCTAAATTTATTCATTACCTAATACTTTTTTTATTAAATTAATATTTATGGATTTTCCAGAAGATAAAGACAAATCGTCAATTTCCTTAATAAATTGAAAAATTTTTTCATAAGAACGCTCAATATTCTTTATTATATACTCTGAAGTTTTAGGACTAATTTCGATTTGTTTGTCTGAAAATGACTTAGTTATAATTACTCTTAACAATTCATCGGTGGGCAATTCTATGCCTAAAGTTATAAAACTATCTATTCTAGATTGCAAATCTCTTAATTTAAAATTAAAATCTTTTAAAGGTAACTTAGAATTGATCACTACAAATATATCTAATTGTTTTGATTGGTTAAGAATTGAATAAAAAGTATTCTCATCTATATTCTTATCAAAATTATCTAATATTATACACTCTAATCCCTCTAGTTTTGGAATAACTTCGCCATTAATATTTTTTGTATCCAATATCATCGAATGTTTGATTTTTTTTTTCAAGATATTCGATAAGTGAGTTTTACCGCAACCTGTTGGTCCATAAATATTAACCCATTTATCTGGCCAATGAGGCCAGTTTTCAATTAATCGATATGATGTAAAATTATTTGAAGATACATAATAATCCTGTTCATAATATTTTGTTTTGAAAGGAAATTTAAATACTAATTGACTCATTAAATTATTCTTAATTGCCATTCACCTGAAATCATTTTTAATTCTATGTTTTGCTCTTTTAATTTTTTTATAATCTTACTAATTTTTCCTAGGTACTTAATTTTGATTAATACATAATCTTTATTAAATTGTTGAACAAAAAAGCTATCTACTAAATCTATCCTCTTTAACTTATCATTAAATATTACTAGATTATCGTTTTTTTTCATTTTTAACTCTACATTTATAAAAGAAGGAGTTTTTACATCTATTAGGTTTTCTTTTTTTACTAAGTCTTTAATAGTATCACTTATTTCTAATATTATTTGATTATTAAAATCATCATCTTTATTTTTATCCTTTTTTATATTAAATTTTTTTTTAATATTTTTACCTTCTATTCTTGAGTTTAAAAAAATTTCTGCAGAATTTTTTTTCAAATCAATCGTGACAAAAGCAACATTTGTAAATTCAAATTCTTTAAAAAAATTATTTAAATCAATTTTATAAATATTTTCTTTGTAAATATTTATTTTTTGGATATTTTCAATACTTTCGCCTGGAAGACTAAACTGCAAATAATCATCGGCTAAATTTTTGTTCCAGTTTTCATAAAAATAATTATTATTATAAATATAATATTGATTTTTTATTTTTAGGAGAGGAAAAATAATTATTTCAGAATTAATAATATCTGCATAAAGAATGTTCCTATTGTAGAAAAAATCATGTATCTTATCTTTGTCGTAAGAAATATTGACTTTAATGTTTTCTTTTTTATTTTCAATTTCTACAGGACTTGAGATTTGGTAATATGAGATCAGACTTGTAATGGTTTTTAAATCAATTCTTGAAATGTTTTCATAATCCTCTTTTAACAAAAGTCGATTTATTAACTGATTAAATGATTTTCTAAACGCCTGTTTAATTAATTCCTCTCTATTAATTGAAAAAGCTTTGTTTATTTCAATATTATTAACATTAAATATAGCGTTATTTGATAAAACATTTCCAGTTTTAGTTAAAATAATTATTATGTAAAATATTAAGATTAAATTTTTCATAACTAGCTAATTATCATTTTTATCGATGAAAAAAATACAAAATAGTTACAAAAAAAGCGGTGTAAATATTTCGATTGCGAGCAAATTTGTAAAACATATTGCTAAATTATCTGACAAAAATGTCAAAAAAAGGGATAAATCTTTTAGTAAACATAATATTGGTGCTTTTGGATCGGTTTTTGACATAAGCAATATCGGTATTAAAGATCCTGTAATCGTTAGTTGTACAGATGGAGTTGGAACTAAGCTTGATTTAGCTAACAAATTTAAAAAATTTGATACTATTGGTATCGATCTAGTTGCTATGTGTGTCAATGATTTAATTGTACAGGGCGCGAAACCCTTATTTTTTTTAGATTATATAGCAATAGGAAAAATGAATTTAAAAAAAACTAAAAGTATCTTAAAAGGTATTTTGCATGGTTGTGAGTTATCTGATTGTAAATTAATTGGAGGTGAAACAGCTGAAATGCCAGGAATTTATTCAAAAGATAAATTTGATTTAGCGGGATTTAGCGTTGGTATAGTATCTAAAAAAAAAATTTTAACAAAAAACAATGTTAAAAAGGAAAATTTAATTTTAGCTATACCATCTAATGGAATACATTCTAATGGTTATTCTCTAGTCAGATCGATATTAAACAAAAAAAATATTAGTAAAAAATTGAAATTCGAATTACTTAAACCTACGAAAATATATTCAAAAGAAATATTAAAACTCGTAAATAAAAATTTGATCAATTCAGCAGCACATATAACAGGTGGGGGTTTAATTGAAAATATAATTAGATCTGTGCCAGATAATCTGTCAGTTGATATCGACTTATCAAAAATTAAAACAGGACAAATTTTTAAATGGCTTAAATCTAACAATATATCTGACATGGAGATGTTAAACACTTTTAACTGTGGGGTTGGCTTTTGTATAATTGTAGACAAAGCAAAGTCAAAAAAAATAAAAAAATATTTTAATAATACCTACAAACCTTATGAAATTGGCGTAATATCAAATAGAAAAAAAAAGATAAATTTATTTAATTCTATTAAATGGTAAAAAAAAAAACATGCGTTTTTATTTCAGGAAATGGTTCTAATTTAAAAAACTTAATTTATAGTTCTAGAAATAATAATTTTCCAATAAGTATAGAACTTGTAATCTGTAATAATAAAAAGGCAAAAGGTATTATTTATGCAAAAAAAAATTCTATACCTTTTTTAATTCTTAACACTAAAATGAGAAATTTTGAACGTATTGCATTAAAAGAATTAAAAAAATACAAAATTGAACTTATCTGTTTAGCGGGGTTTATGAGAATTATTTCTAAAGAATTTATAAATAAATTCAAAAGAAAAATTATTAATATTCATCCCTCTTTACTTCCCAAGTATAAAGGACTTAATACTTTTGAAAGAATTTTAAAAGATAAAGAAAAAAAAACTGGTTGCACAGTACATTTTGTTAATGAAAATCTTGATGGAGGCAGAGTTATATTACAAAAAAGTTTTTTAATTAAAAAAAGTGATAATATCTTATCTTTAAAGCAAAAGACTCAAAACCTAGAATATAAGGCGTTTCCAGAAGCTATAGTTAAAATATTTAGATACAACTAATCTTTAAAAAAAAAGGCAATTTCTTTTTTTGCATTGTCCTTAGAGTCGGAACCATGTACAGAATTCTTATCAATAGAAAGTCCAAATTTTTTTCTAATTGTATTTTCTTCCGCCTTTTTTGGATCTGTGGCCCCCATTAATTTTCTGTTGGAAAGTATAGCGTTTTCACCCTCTAAAATCATAACTACAATTGGTCCTGATGATAAATAAGTGCACAAATCGTCATAAAAAGGTTTGGATTGATGTACTTTATAAAATTCTGCCGCTTCATCTTTAGTTATATGAATCTTTTTGTTATTTTTGATTTTTAAGTCATTTTTAATAAATACAGATTTAATTTCATCAGTTAAATTTCGCTCAACAGCATCTGGTTTGATAATTGAAAGAGTTTGTTCAATGTTGCTCATAATTATCTTCTATTAATTGATTTAATAATCTTACACCAAACCCTGTGGCGCCTCCTGAATTCAATGCACCACCATATTTTGAGAATGCCATACCAGCAATATCTAAGTGTGCCCAAGGAGTTTTATTTATAATGAATCTTTGTAAAAATTGAGCTGCTGTTGTTGATCCAGCTCCACCAACATAATTTATATTTTGCATATCAGCATTTTTTGAATTCATAAGTTTGTCATAATTTTTATGAAGTGGCATTCTCCATAGTTTTTCTTCAACTTTTTCACCTGCGTTTAAAATTTGTTTAGATAACTTATCATCGTTTGAAAAAAGTCCAGCAAATTCAGATCCCAAACAAACTATAATAGCGCCTGTTAAAGTAGCTAAATCAACTATAAATTTTGGTTTAAATTTTCTTTCAGTAAATGTTAATGCATCTGCTAAAACTAATCTTCCTTCAGCATCCGTGTTTAATACTTCTATAGTTTTGCCGCTATATGATTTAACAATGTCTCCCGGTCTTTGAGCGACACCACTAACCATGTTTTCTACAAGCCCTACAACACCAACAGCATTAATTTTTGCTTTTCTTAATGCTAAGTTCTTCATTAAACCAACTACAGCAGCTGATCCTGCCATATCGTATGTCATATCTTCCATGAACCTTGCTGGTTTTAAAGAGTAACCACCAGTATCAAAGGTAACTCCTTTTCCTACAAATGCTAATGGTTTAGAATTATTTTTTGCTCCATTCCATTCCATTGTTACAAGATATGATCCTCTAATACTTCCCATACCTACCCCAAGTAACGCGTTCATGCCAAGTTTTTTTAATTTTCTTTCATCGTACACGGTTACTTTCAAGCCATCTTTCTTAAGAGAGTTAATTCTTTTTGCATATTCATCTGGGTGTAAAATATTTCCTGGTTCAGAAACTAAATCTCTTGCGTAAAACGTTCCATCTTCTAAAGCTTTAAATTTTAATTGATTTTGAGTAGAAGGTTTATTTTTACTTCCTAATACATTTATAGAAATAATTCTTGATTCTTTTTTAGTTTTATATTTTTTAAATTCGTAAGATTTTAATTTTAATCCATGAAGAAAATGCCCTATAAAATTTTCATGTTTAACTATTACGCTATCAGTATTTATGTAGTACTCACTATTCTTTCCATAGTTTATACGTCCATAGAATTCAGCGCCTAAATTTTCTATATCAAAAATCTTTAAATCTTTTTTAATAGATATTAAAACTATCTTTCTTTTTGAATTTAGTTCAAAAACAAACATGTTTTTTTTTAAATCACTAGTTTTCAATAAATCATTTATGTACGAAAATTCAGAGTTAGAAAGATATTTTTTTAATCCATTAGCGTTGAATTTTTCATCTGCAAATAAAACCAAATTAGATGAGGAATTACCTTTTGATTTGATAGAATAATTTATTTTAATAGACATAAGTTTTTAAACGTTCTCTTATAGAGTTGAGTGGTATATATGACCATATTTGCAACATTTCAATGGAAATTTTGTGGCAGCTTACTATCATAGGTTGAGTTTTAACCAAAGTTGCATTAATTATATACATCAAATTGCAATGCTACAAAACAAAATTTATCAAAACTTTATAAAAGAAATTCTCAAAACTTTCTTTGTTATTTTACTTGGTTTATCTCTGCTTGCTTGGACGGTTAGAGCAGTGAATTTTCTAGACTTAATTGTGGAAAGTGGATACTCGCTAACAACTTATTTTCAATATTCGATTTTAAATTTATTTGGAATTTTAACTAAATTCATACCACTTTCTTTTCTTTTAGCTTTAATCATATTTATAGTGAAACAAATTCAAGAAAATGAATTCATCATACTTTGGACTTCGGGTGTAAAAAAATTAAAATTGATAAATTTATTTTTTTTAATTTCTGTGATTGTTTTGCTTTTTTATATCATATTTTCAACTTTTCTTACTCCTTTAGCTTTAAACAAATCTAGACAGCTTTTAAATGCTGATGGATTTAATTCTTT
>QBYL01000008.1 GCA_003282835.1 Pelagibacteraceae bacterium AG-325-J13
ATTGAAAAAGCCAGATTATCTCCGTCAGCAACACTTAACTATTCAAAAACAGAAAATAAGGATTTTAGTTCATCAGTGGATGAATTAGATGAAGAGACTGTAAAAGCTACAATAACTTGGCCAATAATAAAAGGAGGAGAAAATATCTCATCGATAAAAAAATCAACTTTAAAAAAACATCGATCATTATTGTTGTCTGAAGACACAGAAAATAGAGTAGTTACAGATACCACAAATGCGTGGTCCAAATATCAGTCATCTCAAAGCATTCTGCTATCGACCGAAGCCCAACTTAAGGCCGCGGAAATTGCTAATGAAGGCATCACTTTGGAATACGACTCTGGTAATACTAGATCTACACTAGAAGTCATTCAATCCAGAAGCTTGCTTTTGGAGTCTAGAATTGAAAATGCGAAAGCGGAGAGGGATTACATGATTTCCCAAGCTGAATTAGCTTTTCAATTAGGAATTTTGTCTTTAAATATTATTAACCCTCTATAATAGTTGAATTTACTGATCTTTTTAATTAGTCTTGCAAAAAAGAACAAAATGTGTACATTTAAACTATCGATTCGTAACAAAAAAAAGGACTAATATGACTAAAAATAATTTAAAAGTTGTTAAAACTGACAACAAGAAAGAACAAGAGTTAAAAGAAAAAAACAAGTCTTTAGCTGCAGCAATAAGCCAAATTGATCAAAATTTTGGTAAAGGATCAGTAATGAGACTTGGTCAACAACAAGCATTAGATGTAGAGGCTATTTCTACTGGATCACTAAGTTTAGATTTAGCTTTAGGAATTGGAGGTTTACCAAAAGGAAGAATTATTGAAATTTATGGACCTGAGTCATCAGGCAAAACTACTCTTGCTTTACAAGTTGTTGCTGAAGCACAAAAAGCTGGAGGTATTTGCGCTTTTGTAGACGCAGAACATGCAATGGATCCAGTATATGCTAAAAAACTTGGAGTGAAAACTGAAGAGCTTTTAATATCTCAACCAGATACTGGTGAACAAGCATTAGAAATCACAGATACCTTAATAAAATCAGGATCTATCTCTGTATTGGTAGTTGATTCGGTAGCTGCACTAACTCCTAAAGCTGAATTAGAAGGAGAAATGGGCGATCACCATGTTGGTTTACAATCAAGATTAATGAGCCAGGCATTAAGAAAATTAACAGGATCCGTATCTAAATCTAACACTATGGTTATATTCATAAACCAAATCAGAATGAAAATTGGCGTGATGTTTGGAAACCCGGAAACTACGTCAGGAGGAAATGCACTTAAATTCTATTCATCTGTGAGAATGGATATAAGAAGAATAGGAGCTATTAAAGATAAGGATCAGATAATTGGTAATTCAACGAGAGTTAAAGTTATAAAAAACAAAGTTGCACCACCTTTTAAAGTTGTTGAGTTTGACTTGATGTATGGAAAAGGAATAAGCAAAGTTGGAGAACTTGTTGACCTTGGAGCTAAAGCAGGTGTAGTTGAAAAATCAGGTGCATGGTATGCATACAAAGGAGAAAAGATCGGACAAGGCAGAGAAAATGCCAAAATCTTCTTGGAAAAAAATCCAAAAATTGCGGTTGAAATTGAACAAGTAATTAGAGATAAGGCAGCTGCGATTAGTAAAGAGTTAGAGGGAAATCCTTCACCAAAAGAAAAAATTAGTGATAAAGATCAAGAATAGTTTTCAAAGCATCTTATAATATTAACGGGAGAAACATTTTCTCCCGTTTCCCATGAAACAACAACTTTTAATTGACTCATTCAACATTTGGTATGTAACACTCTAAGTTGTAAAATAAAGAGTGTACAAAAGAAGTCAAATTTAGTTCAATAAGTGAAACTAACAAGGAGGGAAAATGAGCACACAACAAGCGAAAAGCTCGAAAGTGTCATCAGCTCTAGATACCTCTCATTTAAAAGTAAAATTTCCATTTAAAGCTAAATACGGTAATTACATAAATGGTAAGTTTGTAGAACCTAAATCTGGTAAATATTTTGATAATGTTAGCCCGATTAATAATGAGAAGATCTGTTCAGTTGCACGATCGAATGAAAAAGACGTAGATGCTGCATTAGACGCAGCCCACGCAGCTTTCCTCGACTGGGGAAAGACTGACATCACTACTAGATCCAACATTTTGAATAAAATAGCTGATGTTATTGAAAAAAATCTAAACTTATTAGCAACAGCTGAATGTTTAGATAATGGAAAGCCTATCAGGGAGTGTATGGCAGCAGATTTGCCATTGGTAGTTGATCATTGGAGATACTTTGCTGGAGTAATAAGAGCAGAAGAAGGATCAATTGCAGAAATAAGCAATAATCAATACTCTTACAACTTTCATGAACCTTTAGGAGTTGTAGGTCAGATTATTCCATGGAACTTTCCATTATTGATGGCAACATGGAAATTAGCTCCAGCTCTAGCAGCAGGAAACTGTGTTGTATTAAAACCAGCTGAACAAACACCAGCATCTATTAATGTTTTAATGGAACTTATTGGAGATTTGTTACCTCCAGGTGTTGTTAACATTGTTAGTGGTTTTGGATTGGAAGCAGGTAAACCTCTAGCATCTTCAAAAAGAGTTGCTAAAGTTGCATTTACTGGAGAAACAACTACTGGAAGATTAATCATGCAGTACGCTGCGCAAAACATAATTCCAATTACTTTGGAATTAGGTGGAAAATCTCCAAACATTTTCTTTGAAGATGTCATGGAAAAAGATGATGACTTCTTTGATAAATGTATTGAAGGTTTTGTTATGTTCAATCTTAACCAAGGTGAAGTTTGTACTTGCCCAAGTAGAGCTTTAATTCAAGAGTCAATCTATGATAAATTCATGGAACGAGCTATTGAAAGAACTAAAGCTGTAAAACAAGACAATCCTTTAAAAATGGAAACAATGATTGGAGCTCAAGTGTCTTTAGAGCAGATGGAAAAGATCAAATCTTATCTTGATCTCGGTAAAAAGGAGGGCGCCAAAGTTCTAGCTGGAGGAAGTGTTGCTAAACTTAATAGTGGATTGGAAAAAGGAAACTATATCCAACCAACTATTTTTGAAGCTAAAAACAACATGCGTATCTCGCAAGAAGAGATCTTTGGACCTGTTGTATCTGTGATTAAATTTAAAGATGAAGCAGAGGCATTAAAAATTGCTAATGATACTCTTTATGGTTTAGGAGCAGCAGTATGGACTAGAGATGGTAATACAGCTCACAGAATGGGTAGAGGAATTCAAGCAGGAATAGTGTGGACAAATTGTTATCACGCTTACCCAGCTCACTCACCTTTTGGTGGTTATAAACAGTCTGGCGTGGGTAGAGAAACTCACAAGATGATGCTTAACCATTATAGACAAAATAAGAACTTACATGTCTCTTACGCTGAGAAGAAATTGGGATTCTTTTAACCAATAATATATACTGGCCCATGATTCTAAATCATGGGCCGTACAATAAAAATGAAAGTATCTGCAACTCAATCAGCTTTAAGCTTGCTATCTAAACTTCAGAAAAAATATGGGGAGAAACTTATGTTCCATCAATCTGGAGGTTGTTGTGATGGTAGTGCTCCAATGTGCTTTCAAGAAGGTGAGTTTCCATTAGGAGATAATGATATCAAACTAGGTGAAATAGGGGGCGTTCCTTTTTATATGAATGGAGATCAATATGAAAAATGGAAACATACAGACCTTACTATAGACGCTGTAAAAGGAATAGGGGGGATGTTTTCATTAGATAATGGAACTGGAGAAAGATTTTTAACAAAATCAGAAATATGCTTGGTAGTAGATAACGAAGAGCAAAAAACTGGCTAATCTCTTTATAGACAACCCTATAAATATCTGTATTTAATATTGTATGAGCCAATTTTTATTGACTGATATAAGAGATAAATTTCTCAACTATTTTAAGGAAAACGATCATAAAATAGTAGACTCCAGTAATTTGGTTCCAAATAACGACCCTACCTTAATGTTCACAAATTCAGGAATGGTTCAGTTCAAAAATGTTTTTACTGGATTAGAAAAAAGACCTTATAAAAGAGCTACTACCTCTCAAAAATGTGTAAGGGCTGGCGGAAAACATAATGACTTGGAAAATGTAGGTTACACTCCACGCCACCATACATTTTTTGAAATGTTAGGAAACTTTTCATTTGGTGACTATTTTAAAGAGCAAGCAATAGTTCATGCTTGGAAACTACTTACAAAAGACTTTCAGCTACCTAAGGAAAAACTTTATGTTACCGTTTTTAATGAAGACGAAGAGTCATTTAAATTATGGAAAAAAATTGCAGGTTTAAGTGAGGACAAGATAATTAAAATTTCAACATCAGATAATTTTTGGTCAATGGGAGATACAGGACCATGTGGACCATGTTCTGAAATATTTTATGATCATGGAGATAAACTCAAAGGAGGACTACCAGGTAGCACGGATCAGGATGGAGATAGATACATAGAAATTTGGAACCTTGTATTTATGCAATTTGAACAGATTTCAAAAGATAAGAGAATTAATTTACCAAAACCATCAGTGGATACTGGAATGGGTCTTGAAAGAATGACAGCAGTTCTTCAAGGAACACATGATAACTACAAAATTGATCATTTTAAAAAAATAATATCTGCCTCCTCAGATATTATCAAATCACCAATTACTGATAAAACTATTGCTAGCCATAGAGTGATATCAGATCATTTAAGAGCGAGCAGCTTTTTGATTGCTGAAGGAATTTTACCTTCAAATGAGGGCCGTGGATATGTTCTAAGAAGAATAATGAGAAGAGGAATGAGACACGCTCACTCATTAGGAAGTAAGTCACCTGTTTTTTATAAACTTTTTGATGTTTTACTAAATGAAATGAAAAAAAGCTATCCAGAATTAGAAACAGGCAAAGATCTCATAGTAGAGACTTTAAAAAATGAGGAAGAAAAATTTTCCTCTCTTCTTGAAAGAGGAATGAAAATTTTAAATGATAATTTAGATAAAGTACAAAATAATACACTACCTGGCTCAATTGCTTTTAAACTGTATGATACATATGGTTTTCCCGTAGACTTAACTGCAGATATCTTAAGAACAAAAAATATTAAAGTTGATAATTCAGCCTTTGAGCAAGAAATGGAAAAAAGCAAAACTTTAGCAAGAGCTAATTGGAAAGGTTCTGGAGATAAGTCAGTAGAGGAAAAATGGTTTAAAATTAGAGAAGAACTAAGCCCAACAGAATTTTTAGGTTATGAGTTTGATAAAGCTGAAGGAGTTGTTTTAAAAATTTCTAAAGATAATAAATTTGTTGATAATGCTGAAGCAGGAAGTGATGTCGAAATTATTACAAATCAAACACCTTTTTATGGAGAATCTGGCGGTCAAGTTGGAGACCAAGGAATAATTTATAATTCAGATTGTAAAATTAATATTACTAATACACAAAAAAAAATGGGAGATCTCTTTGTTCATGCTGGAAAAATTGAATCTGGTACAATAAAAATCGGTCAAAGCGTTAATCTTGAGATAAATGTAGAAAATAGAAATAATTCTAAGGCATATCATTCAGCAACACATTTGCTACATGAGTCTTTAAGAAGGACCTTAGGTAAACATGTTACTCAAAAAGGGTCATTGGTTTCGCCAGAAAGATTAAGATTTGATTTTAGCCACAACAAACCAATTGAAAAAGAGGAAATGATTAAAATTAACAAAGTTGTAAATGAAATAGTCGACGATTCAACTGAGGTACAAACAAGAATAATGACACCTAAAGAAGCTGTTAATATGGGTGCTTTAGCTCTTTTTGGAGAAAAATATGGTGAAGAAGTACGAGTAGTATTTATGGGTAAAGAGTCTAATGGTTTTTTTTCTACAGAGCTTTGTGGAGGAACGCATGTAAAAAACACAAAAGAAGTTGGAAAGTTTAAAGTTATCAGTCAGTCTTCAATCGCTTCTGGTGTAAGGAGAGTTGAAGCTTTAAGAGATAAACAACTTCAAGAGTATGAGAAATTTCAAGAACAAGATAAATCAACAAAAGAAAAATCAAACAAAGATCAATTAGAAAAAATTAAAGAAGAACTATTTAGTTACAAAATTAAACCTGATTTTAATGAAAACAAAGATTTAGTAGAAAATTTAAAGGTTTTAACCAAACAACTAGAAAAAATAAAAATTAAAAATGTTATTAACGATAAGAATAAAAACAAAATTAAAGACAAAAAAATGAGTAATTTTATTTTAAGGCAGCAAATCCTTAATGATTTTCCTCCTAAAGAATTAAGGAGTGTTATAGATCAAGGAAAAAAAGATATTAAAAATGGCATAATCGTCAGCATCTCAACTTTTGAAGGAAAAGTTGGAATTGCAATAGGAGTTACTGATGATCTTGTTTCAAAATACGATGCTGTTAATCTTGTGAAAATTGCTTCAGAAATACTGGATGGAAAAGGAGGGGGCGGAAGAAAAGATTTTGCACAAGCTGGTGGGACTAATAGAAAAAAAATAGATGATGCCTTTAAAGCAATAACTGATAAAATTAGTTAAGTTTCTTTTTTAGATTAGAATTTATCGCTTCTAAAAATTGATTGGTTGTTAAGAACTTTTGATCTTTACTGATTAATATTGCTAAATCTTTAGTCATAGAACCACTTTCAACAGTTTCAATGCAAACTTTTTCAAGAATTTCTGCAAATTTGATGAGTTCTTGATTTCTATCAAGATCTCCTCTGTGAGATAATCCTCTAGTCCATGCAAATATAGAAGCTATAGGGTTTGTAGATGTTTCTTTACCTGCTTGGTGCTGTCTATAATGTCTAGTAACAGTTCCGTGAGCAGCCTCAGCTTCAGCTATCTTTCCATCAGGAGTTCTTAATACACTAGTCATTAGTCCTAATGATCCGTATCCCTGTGCAACCGTATCTGATTGTACATCTCCATCGTAGTTTTTACAGGCCCAAATATATTTTCCACTCCATTTCATTGCGCAAGCAACCATGTCGTCAATTAACCTGTGCTCATAAGAGATACCAGCTTTATCAAATTTATCTTTAAATTCTTTTTGAAATATTTCCTCAAATATATCTTTAAATCTACCGTCATAAGCCTTTAAGATTGTATTTTTTGAAGAGAAGTAAACAGGCCATTTTCTTGTTAAACCGTAATTCATACAAGCTCTTGCAAAATCTTTAATTGATTTATCCAAGTTATACATAGAAAGAGCGACACCAGGCCCATCAAAATTAAAAACCTCATGTTCGATTTTATTTTTACCATCCTCAGATTCCCACTTTACGATCATCTTGCCTTTACCGGGAACTTTGAAATCAGTTGCTTTATATTGGTCACCATAAGCATGTCTTCCTACTATTACGCTATCAGTCCAATGAGGTACTAATCTTGGAACATTTTTACAAATTATAGGTTCTCTAAAGATAGTTCCCCCAACAATATTTCTAATGGTGCCATTAGGTGATCTCCACATTTTTTTTAAATTAAATTCTTTTACTCTTGCTTCGTCAGGAGTAATTGTTGCACATTTAACACCTGCTCCATACTGTTGAATTGCTTTAGCACAATCTATCGTGACCTGATCATTAGTCTTATCTCTATTTTCCATACCTAAATCGTAGTATTTGAGATCAATCTCGAGGTAAGGCTTTATGAGCTTGTCTTTAATAAACGACCATATGATCCTAGTCATTTCGTCACCATCGAGCTCAACTACTGGGTTTTTAACTTTAATTTTAGCCATATAATAAAAATATAGATTGATTAAGTAAGATTTTTATACATATTAAGAAAAAATTAGCAAACTTAAAATTATGTTTAATTCAATTTTTCCGAAAATTCATAAAGAAGGGTATAAGTTTTTGGCTATTTCGATAATTGCAACTTTTTTCGTTTTGCTCTTTTCAAAATTTTTAGGGCTACTTTTGATATTGTTAACAATATGGATTTATTATTTTTTCCGTGACCCTGACAGATTTTCAATTAATGATGATAATTATCTTGTAAGCCCAGCTGATGGAGTTATTACTAATATTTCTGAACAGGTTGGTCCCGTAGAGCTTCAATTAGAAAATACTACTTTTACAAAGGTAAGCGTTTTTATGAATGTTTTTAACTGTCACGTAAATAGAACGCCGTTGTCTGGTAAAGTTGAAGAGATAAACTATAAGCCAGGAAAATTCTTTAATGCATCGCTAGATAAAGCAAGTGAAGAAAATGAAAGAAACTATTATAAAATTATTTGTGAAAAGACAGGAGAAGAAATAATCATTGTTCAAATAGCAGGTTTAATCGCCAGACGAATAGTGTGTGAAGTTGAACAAGGTCAGAATTTAAAACAAGGTGACAGAATTGGCATGATAAGATTCGGTAGTAGAGTAGATATTTTTTTTAAAAATAAAAAAACTTTAGCTAAGTTGGGACAAAACGTAGTAGCTGGTGAAAGTTTAATCGCCTCAATTTAAATGAAAGAAGATAAAAAATTTAAGTTAGTTTCATCAAAAAAAACTAGATATCTTTTGCCAAATATTCTTACACTTGCTGGTGTATGTTTAGGAATAAGTTCTATTAAATTTTCAATAGATGGAAACTTTAGCTTAGCAGTAATTTTCATATTATTTGCAGCAATTTTGGATGCTTTAGATGGTAGAGTCGCCAGATTAATTAAAGGAACATCTGAATTTGGAAAAGAGTTAGACTCATTAACTGATTTTGTAAGTTTTGGTATTGCCCCAGTTTTCATTCTATACTTTTGGGAATTGAAAAATTACGGAAAGCTTGGATGGGCGATCACTTTAATTTATTCAGTATGTTGCGTATTAAGACTTGCAAGATTCAACTTAACTAAAATAAATAGTCAAGAAATATGGAAAAATAATTACTTTGAGGGTGTGCCTTCGCCAGCTGGTGGTATATTAATTTTATTTCCACTTATTTTTGATTTGGCTCAGCTTAATACAATGCTCGAAATGAGGAGTATAACACCTTTTTTTACGGTCTTAGTAGCTGTTCTTTTAGTAAGCAAAATACCAACTCTATCTCTTAAAAAAATATCAATCTCTCCTAGAACTACTGTATTTATTCTTTTAGGTATTGGTTTAGTTTTTATTTCCTTGTTATTCTATACATTTAAAACTCTTTTAATATTTAGTTTAATCTATCTAATTTCAGTGCCTGTTAGCTATATAATGTATAGAAATCAAACAAAAAAAGAAATTTTACAAACACAAGATGATGACCATGAAGATGTTTTGTAATGAAAAAATCAAAAAAAAAGAAAAAAAGTAATACCTGGAAAATCAAACAGCATAGGGATCAATTTTTTAAAAAATCTAAAACTTTAGGATATCGTTCTAGAGCAGCTTTCAAACTATTAGAGCTTAATAAAAAATTTAAATTTTTTAAAACTAGCTCTAAAGTGCTTGATTTAGGTTCGTATCCAGGGGGGTGGTCTCAAGTATCTAGCAAAATCGTAGACAGCGGTAAAATACTTTCACTAGATCTCAAAAAGATGGAAAAAATTGATAATGTAACATTTTATCAGTGCGATTTTTTAGATGAAAAAAGCAAAGCTAATATTAATAATTTTTTTCAAGAAAAGATAGACGTAATAATGTCTGATATGGCTGCGGATACAACTGGTAATAAATCTTTAGATTGCATCAGAACAAATCAACTTTGCACTAATGTAATACAATTTTCAGTAGAACATTTGAAACCTAATGGTGTTGTAATTTCGAAATTATTCATGGGAGAAGATTTCATTCAGATTAAAAAATTAGCAAAATCGACATTTAAAGAAGTAAATTTCTTTAAACCAGAATCCAGCAGGAATGAGTCGAAAGAGACTTATTTACATTGCGCTGTATTAAAGACTTTATAATTTTAGAAAATTGTATATAAGTTTATATGGAAGCAATTAAAGAAGCCCTAACTTTTGACGATGTATTACTTTTACCAAGGTTTTCAAGAGTTTTACCAACTGAAACTGATATATCTATAAACTTAAGTAAAAATATACGTTTATCTGCACCATTTTTATCATCCGCAATGGACACAGTGACAGAGGCAAAAATGGCTATAGAGATGGCAAAAGCTGGAGGTATAGGGATAATCCACAGAAACCTTAACGAAAAGAGACAAAGCCAAGAAGTTTTAAAAGTGAAAAAAAATAAACTAATCGTTGGTGCTGCAATTGGAACGAGCCCAAAAGATTTAGTAAGAGCTAAAATACTTTTAGATAGTGGCGTAGACCTAATTGTAATTGATACAGCACATGGGCATAGTCAAAAAGTTTTGGATATACTATCCAAATTAATAAAGAACAAGTATAAAATACCAATTTGTGTGGGAAATATAGCAACTGCTGAAGCAGCTAAAAGATTATATAACTCAGGTACTGATATAATTAAGGTTGGTATTGGTCCGGGTTCGATTTGTACTACTCGAATGGTTGCTGGAATAGGTGTTCCTCAAATTACCGCAATAATGGAAGTATTTAAAGTTTTGAAAGGAAAAGGTATTAAAATAATATCTGATGGAGGTATTAAATTTTCTGGGGATATTGCCAAAGCAATTGCAGCAGGGGCCGACGCTATAATGATGGGATCAATATTTGCTGGGACTGATGAAAGTCCGGGTAAAAAATTTAAAATTAAAAATAAACTTTTTAAACAATATAGAGGTATGGGATCAATTGGAGCTATGTCAGCAGGTTCATCTAATAGATATTTTCAAGATAATCACAAAGATAAATCAAAATTTGTTCCTGAGGGAGTAGAAGGAAGAGTAAAATACAAAGGAAAAGTTTCAAAAATTATTTATCAACTAAAAGGAGGATTAAGATCTTCAATGGGATATATTGGGGCCAAGAACTTAAAAGATATCAAAAAAAATGCTAAATTTGTTAAGATTACTAAAGCTGGATTTTATGAAAGCATGGTACACAGTGTCGAAATGATTGAACCAACGCTTAATTATAAGTTATAAAAATGAAACTTTTAAATACTATCTTCATTTTAATTGTAATTTCGAGTCAATTAAACGCATATACGGATTTTTTTAATGAAGGCCTTGTCCTTTTTGAAAAAAAGAATTTGAAAAAGCAAAATTTAAATTTGAACAAGATATTGTTTTTAACCCTAAAAGTGAGAAATCATATCTTTATTTATCAAAAATATTCAATAAACAAGAAAAAAAAGATTTAGAAGAACAAAATTTAAATACAGTAATTTTGCTTAATCCGAAAAGCGAGGAAGGATATTACTATCTTGCAAAACTCAAATTGGAAAAATCTGATTTTAGTGAAAGCATAAAAATTTTAGATCGTTTGCTAGCTTTTTGTAATAAGTATTGTGAAAAAAGTAAAAATCTAAAAATAGAAGTTGAAAATTCTTTAAAACAATAAATGTTTAACCAAAATCGTAAGGAAAAATTAATAATCATAGATTTTGGCTCTCAAGTCACTAAATTAATAGCCAGAAGAATTAGAGAAATTGGTGTTTTTTCTGAAGTTTTAACTACTAATGAAATTAAAAAATTAAAGAATTTTTCTAATATAGGAGGAATTATTTTATCTGGTGGACCCTCAACGGTAACAAAAAAAAAATATATAGATATTCCAAAAAAAATTTTTTCAAAAGGCATTCCAATTTTAGGAATATGCTATGGTTTACAGTTAATTGTTAAAACTTTTGGAGGTAAAGTTGAAACTAAAAAAAAGCGAAGAGAATTTGGACGAGCAATACTTTTTAAAAAACAAAACTCCAATCTGACAAAGGATTTTTATGAAAATTCTAAGCAACTAGTTTGGATGAGTCATCAAGATGCTGTCATAAAACTACCAAAAGGATTTAAAAAAATAGCTTCTACGAATGAGTCTAAATTAACAATAATTGAAAATACTAAAAAAAAAATTTTCGGTGTTCAATTCCATCCTGAAGTAACACATACTAAAGCAGGAAAAAAAATATTTGAGAATTTTGTTTATTCTGTTTGTAAATTTAAAAAACAATTGAAAGCAAAATCAGAATTAAAAAGATTAATTAGTGAAATAAAGTCTAAAGTTAAAAAAGATAAGGTAATTTGTGCCTTGTCAGGTGGTGTTGACAGCAGTGTAGTTGCTTTATTGATTAATAAAGCAATTAGAAAAAATCTCATTTGCATAATGGTTGATACAGGGCTAATGAGAAAAAATGAGTTTAAATATACTTATAATATATTCAAAAAAAAATATAAACTTAATGTCAAACTTATTAATGCATCAAATATATATTTTAAACAATTAAAAAGTGTTAATGACCCTGAAAAAAAAAGAAAAATAATTGGTAAATTATTTATCAGAATTTTTGAAAAAGAGGCAAAAAAATATAAAAATATAAAATATTTAGCGCAAGGTACATTATATCCAGATATAATTGAGAGCAAGTCTGCAACAGGCAGTAAGTCTTCAAAAATTAAATCACATCATAATGTTGGTGGTTTACCAAAAAAGATGAAGTTAAAACTAATTGAACCTTTAAAAGATTTTTTTAAAGATGAAGTTAGAACAATCGGAAAATCTTTAGGTTTAGTTAATAGCATTAGAAAGAAACATCCATTTCCAGGCCCTGGTTTAGCAATTAGAATTATAGGAAACGTTACTCTTCAAAAAGTTAAAATTCTACAAGAAGCAGATTATATTTTTATAAATGAATTATATAAACACAATTTATACCACAAAATATGGCAAGCTTATGCTGGATTACTTCCAATTAAAACTGTGGGTGTAATGGGAGACTCAAGAACCTATGAATATACCTGCTTACTAAGGGCAGTAATTTCTCAGGATGGAATGACAGCTGATTATTTTAATTTTAGTAAAGATTTTTTAAGTAAAATTTCCAATAAAATTGTTAATGGTGTACCAGGTATTAATAGAGTAGTATATGATATAACTTCAAAACCTCCTAGTACTATTGAATTAGAATAATGTCTAAAAAAATAAATAAAATATTAAAAAAAAAAAATAAAAATAAAATTGTTTGTTTGACATCTTACTCAAAAACTGTAGCTCAGATACTAGATAAGTACTGTGATATTATTTTAGTAGGAGATTCGATGGCGAATGTTCTTTACGGTATGGAAAATACACGCAGTCTTTCATTAAATAATATAATCCAACATGGAGTGAGTGTGAAAAAAGGTACCAATAAATCATTATTAGTAATAGACATGCCGAAAGGATCATACAAAACTCCAGCTCAAGCAAAAAAGAATGCTAGATTAATTTTTATGAAAACTAAATGTGATGCTGTAAAGATTGAGAGTAATAGTAAAAATTTTAAGATAATTCAAGAAATTGTAAAAGCAAAAATTCCTGTAATGGGTCACATAGGATATACTCCTCAATTTAAGAAAAAATTTAAAGTTGAAGGGAAAGATATGAAAGAAACTAGAAAATTAATAAAAGAAGCAAAATCAATTGAAAACGCAGGAGCTTTTGCAATTGTGCTAGAGTGTATTACTCCAAAGTCAGCGAAGTTAATAACTAATTTGCTTAAAATACCGACTGTTGGAATTGGATCGTCAGTAAATTGTGATGGTCAAATACTAGTTACAGACGATATTTTGGGTTTAAGTGGATTTTATCCAAAATTTTTGAAAAAATATGCTCATCTTGATAGAATAATTGAAAAAGCTGTTAAAAAATATAGTAAAGAAGTAAAAAGTAAAAATTTCCCAAAAAAAACAAATTATTTATATGGAAAATGAGCTTGAAAATAATCTAAGTTTTAAAGATAAATTACAAAATATTTTAAAAAGTAATCAAAAAAAAATTGTTATAATCTTACTAATTGTACTATTGGTAATTAGTGGAGTTGCTTATAAAAATTACTCTCAAAATTTAAAACATTATCAGATATCTGAAAAATATATTAAAGCTGGAATTTATTTAACGCAAAATAAAAAAGAGGAGTCCAAAAAAATATATAAGGAAATTGTATTGAGTAATAATAATTTCTATTCACCTTTGGCACTTAACAATTTAATTGATAACAATCTTGAACAAAATGAAATAGAAATATTAAAACTTTTTGAAACAATAGAAAAATTAAAAGTTGATAAAGAGCAAAAAAATTTATTTAAAATAAAAAAAGCATTGTATTTGATTAGTATTTTAAAAAAAGATGAAGGCAATAAATTGCTAGAAGAGATAATATCTGAAAATTCTGTATGGAAAAATGTGGCTATAGAAATAAAAGAATAATTTTTAATTTATTATCAACTTTAATAATTTTAACACACTGTTCTTTTGATAATAAATCAGGCATTTGGAAAAATAAAGACTCTCAATCTGTTAAAAAAAATGTAGATAGATTCAAGGATTTTGAAAAATTATACGCTGAGACTGAAACGTTTAATTCGATTGTAAAACCTTCAAGTACAATCAAAATTCTTTTAGATCCAAATAAAAGAAACTCAAGTTGGACTGATGAATATTATCAATCAACGAACAACCCCGCAAATTTTAGATATTCTGATTTAAACAACTTGGTATTTAAAAGTAAAAAACTGAGCAAATTTGAAATTAAAAAAAAGTTTTTATATAATAACGGAGATATAATTATTTCAGACATTAAGGGTAATATTATCGTATACTCACTAGAAAAAGAAAGTATAATTTATAAGTATAATTTTTATAAAAAAAGATTTAAAAAAATCAACAAAGACATAAATTTTATAATTGAAGATGGCGTCTTGTTTGTTACAGATAACCTTGGTTATTTTTATGCCTTAGATTATAAAAATGAAAAATTATTATGGGCTAAAAATTTTAAAATTCCTTTTAGATCAAATTTAAAGTTACAAGATAAAATTATAATTGCATCTAATCAAGATAATACAATTAATATTCTGAATAAATTTACCGGCGAAACTTTACGTTCAATTCCAACAGAAAAAATGGTATTAAAAAACGATTTTAAAAATTCATTAGCAATTTTAAGAAATAATATTTTTTTTTTAAATACTTATGGATCTCTATATTCTATTGAGCCAAATAAATTAAAAATTAAATGGTTTCTTAATCTAAATCAATCGTTAGAACTAGTTTCTGATAATCTTTTCTACTCCAATCCAATATTAGGACATAAAGAAAACGTAGTCATTTCGACTGATCCTTACTTGTATATCTTAAATGCAAATTCAGGTGCTACTATAAAAAAAATACTTATTACATCTATTTTTCAACCATTAATATCAGGTAATAATTTATTTCTAATTACTAAAGATAACTTATTAGTATGCATTAAGCTTGATAATGGAAAAATATTATATTCATTAGATATAGCCCAAAAAATTGCTGAGCATGTTAATTCCAAAAAAAAAACAATATTAATTAATTCATTCTCAGTAATTAATGATCAACTATTTGTTTTTTTAAAAAACTCCTATTTAGTGAAATTTACAAAAATAGGTAGAACAAGTGAAATTATAAAGTTACCAGCAAAATTGAATTCACAACCAATATTTATAGAAGAAAAAATTATATTTATTAATAATAAAAATAATTTAGTAATTATTGATTAATTATTTGATTTTCCACTAAGTAATGATAATTGAGTAATTTTAGACTGACCTAAATTATCAGTAGGTTTAACTGGATAATCTCCAGTGAAATAGTGATCGCTAAATTGGGGGAATGTATTATTTCTTTTACCTTGCTCCAATCCCTCATATAAACCCTCTAAACTTAAAAATTTTAGTGAAGCAGCGTTAATGTGTTTGCACATTTCTTCATTACTTTTTTGATAAGCTAACAGCTCTTCTTTTGTAGGCATATCAACGCCATAAAAATCAGGAAATTTAATTTCAGGACAAGCAATTCTCACATGCACCTCTTTTGCCCCAGCTTCATAAAGCATTTTTACAATTTTATAACAAGTAGTTCCCCTAACTAAAGAGTCATCAATTAAAATTATTGATTTGTTTTTTACTATACTGCTCGTTGGGCTCAATTTTAATTTGACACCCAAGCTTCTAATATTTTGAGTTGGCTCAATAAATGTACGACCAACATAATGATTTCTTATTAAACCCAAATCAAATTTTTTATTTGAATATTGTGCATATCCTAATGCAGCGGGAACCCCAGAGTCTGGGACTGGCACAACAATATCTGCTGATAAATCAGTTTCTTTTGCTAATTGTACACCAAAATTTTTTCTATATTCATATGCACATTTTTTCCCAATTAAACTATCGGGTCTTGCAAAATATATGTATTCAAAAACACATGGTCTAGCTTTTTGTTTAGGAAATGGTTTTACACTAACAAGTTCATTGTTTTCAATTACAACTATTTCACCGTTTTCAACTTCTCGTAAAAATTTTGCACCAACAATATCTAATGCGCATGTTTCTGACGCAAAAATAAAGGAATTTTTTAATTTGCCTATAACAAGAGGCCTTATTCCAAAAGGGTCTCTGACTCCAATCATTTTTTTGTTAGTCATAATTACTAATGAATAACCCCCTTGTATTTGAAATAAAGTGTCAATTAATTTATCAACCATTTTGTCTCTTTTTGATTTTGCTATAAGCTGAACTATAGTTTCAGTATCACTCGTAGTTCTAAATATTGCTCCATCTTTTACCAATCCTTCTCTTAATAGAAGAGCATTTGTTAAATTACCGTTGTGGGCAATACTTAATCCACCCAAATGGAGATCAGCAAAAAAAGGCTGAATATTTCTTAGGGATGTCTCACCAGTTGTAGAATATCTATTATGTCCAATTGCAAAATTTCCAGGCAAGTTTTTTATTACATTACTTTTAGTAAAATGGTCACCAACTAAACCCTGTCGTTTTTCTGAATGATAGTTCTTTCCATCGTAAGAAACTATTCCACACCCTTCCTGCCCTCGATGCTGAAGTGCATGCAAACCTAATGCAACTAACGCTGAAGCGTCTTCATGATTAGAAACACCAAAAACCCCGCATTCTTCTCTAAGTTTATCTAGTTTAAATTTTTTCAATTTTATCTTTAGTATCTATGAAATCTTCATTTGAGGGAAATTCCTCAATTAATATTTCACTTCCATTTTTTACTATATTAAATGAGATAGCCTCTTCAGCTGATATACCCCAATTTTGATATGGATAAAACCAATTAAAAATCGAAAATAAACAAATTGACACTATATATCCTTTAAAAAATCCAAATAACAAGCCAAATGTCTTATCAACTGATCCTAATCCTGTCCATGTAACCGCTCTACTTAATGCTCTTCCAATAACTATAGTTAAAAATATTGTGCAAATAAATATGGCGATTCCGACTCCATAGTTGTTTATAAATTCTGACTCTACATACTCATTTACCCAAGGTTGTAATTTGGGAACTAAAATAATTGTAAAAACTAGTGCAAATACCCATTTCATAAATGAAATAAAACTCAAAGAAAAACCTTTTACAAAACATTGAATAACACAATAAAACATTATTATAAAAAATAATATGTCAAAAATATTTATCTCAGGTAAATTTCTAAATATATCTTGCATTAAAATTAAATAAACTTTTCATCACCAAATGGTTTAAAGACCAGCAATAATTTTGGTAATAATGTTAAAACAGAAATCATAGCTAAAAGCATCGCAATACCAGTAAATACCCCAAAATAAATAGTTGGAATAAAATTAGATAGTACTAAAATTGAAAATCCAAAAACAATAGTTATTGAAGTATTTAATATAGCTATTCCTACTGTACTGTGACACCTATCTAAAGTTTTGTTATAATCTTTAATCTTAGAGAATTCTTCCTTAAACCTGTAAATATAATGAATGCTATTATCTACTGCAATTCCAATTGTTATAGCAGCAATTGTAATTGTCATCATATCTAATGGAATTTCCATTAATCCGATAATTCCTAAAATAAAAAATGCTGCAATAAAATTTGGTACCACCCCTATAACAGCTAGAGTAATATTTCTAAATAAAATAAAAAACATTACTGAAATTCCTAACATAACTATTCCTAGGGTTAATATTTGTGATTTAAACAAACTCTGTAATAGATTATTAAATAAAATTAAAACACCTGTTAATTTATATTCATTGTTATTTAAACCTAATTTAGTATTAAGTTCAGTATTAATTTTTTGAATTAATTCGTTACGTCTTAAATCCTCTAAAGAGTCTTTAATTCTTACACTTATTCTTGCCTCGTCTTTTTCAACTGAAATATATGGAGATATAATCTCTTCTTTTATTTCATTCGGAATTTTACTGTACAAGACTGCTATTTCAAGACTTTGTAATTCCTTCTTATTTAAATTTTCTGCCACTCTTAAAATTGATCCAAAAGAGAGTACTTTTCCTATTTCAGGCAGAGAGTCCATATAATCGTGTACTTTTAAGATTTTGTCCATTTTGTCTCGGGTAAACCAATATTTTGCTTTGTCTTCTTTATTTTCAGTTTCTTCTTCCCACTCAGAAAATTCATCATCTTCTTTTCCTTCTTCCTTTAGTTGGGTTGGAAATTTTATGATAATATTTAAAGGTGTTGTGCCCCCAAGGTCATCATCTATTTTTTTCATACCTTTATAAATTTCTGTTTCTTTATCAAAGTAGTTTATAAAACTATTTTCCACCTGTAGCTTAGTTATTCCAATTACGCTTAGCACAATAACAATTGCTGTTGCACCAAAAATTATTAACTTACTATTTTTAGCAAATTTTCCTAGTAAAGCTGTAATTTTAGATTTTTCAGTGTTTTGTATATGCATGTCTTCAGCCGATGAAAATAAAGTTAGCAGAGATGGTAATAATAAAAATGTTACAAGTATCGAAACTGTTAACCCCATTGTCATCATCCACCCAAAGTCAATGATAGGTTTAATTCCACTAAAAATTAAAGATAAAAAAGCACAAATAGTTGTTAAAACTGTATAAAGAATTGGTAAAAACATTTTTTTACTAGTTTGTAAAACTGCCTCAGATTTAGTTAAGTTAGAGAACTCTTTTTTTAATTGAAGAAATCTAACAGTCATGTGTATATTCATTGCCATATTTAAAATAAGCATGAGGGCAATAAAATTCGAAGATATAACTGTAACTTTCCACCCAACAAAACCTAAAAGACCTATCATAATTAATACAGAGGTAGCACAACCTAACAATGGCATGACAACCCATTTAATATTTCTGAAGACTATCCAAAGAGTAAAAATTATGAAAAGAAAAACTCCAATACCAAAAACCACTATATCACTTTTTATGTAACTCATCATATCGTTGGCTATCATAGGTATTCCACCGAGATGAATTTTTGCACTTTCACCATACTTACTTATTACATCCCTAATCTCAGAAATATTTTGATGATTTCTTAAATTATACAAATTTTTATATTCTTCATACTCTTTTAAAAAATTTTTATAATTTAACTTGTCTGCTTTTGATAGATTGCCTTCGATTGATTGATTAAAAAATTTTTCCTTGACCTTAATATATTCCGCAAGTCGCTCGTCTTTTTTAAGATAAACTACTATTGCTGAAGTTTTACCATCTTCACTAATAACATAATTTTGATATATTGGGCTATTGATAATTTCATCAAAGCCCCGCTTCCTATCAATTTCTGGATGAGCTAATGTTTTGTAATTTTTTAATCTTTCCATTAAACTTTCATCAGTACTCTGTAGCAGGGGAACATCAATAACTGTTACCACACTATCAACCCATGACAATTTTTCTATTTTAGACTTTAGAAGCTGTAAATTTAATATAGTTTCTTTTTCTTCAAAACTCGCTACTGGTGAATATGTTAGAACTAAAAATTCTTTAGATCCGTATCTTTCGTTTACCTCTCTTAGATATTTTAAATCTTTATCGCCCTCTAAAATTAAGGCATCTGAGGAAGCATCTAAATTAAAATTTTTAGAGTAGAAAAGTGAGAAACCTAACAATAAAAGCAATAAAAACAGGGTAAACTTTGGAAAATCAATTATTAATTTTTTATAAAAATAAATAAACATACAGATATTCGAGATATATCTTAAATCCTAGTCAACTAAAAAGAAATTTATTTTTAATTTTTACTTAAATCTTTAAATTTTGTATATATTCCCTCAAATTCTACTTTAATAGTGCCTGTGGGGCCATGCCTTTGCTTACCTAAAATAATATCAGCAAGTCCATTTACATCATTCATTTTAGATTGCCACTCTGCATGTTCTATTGATCCTAGTTTTGGCTGTTTTCGCTCCAAATAGTATGCTTCTCTGTAAACAAACATTACAACATCCGCATCTTGCTCGATAGATCCTGATTCTCTTAAATCTGCAAGTTGTGGTTGTTTGTCATCTCTTTGCTCAACAGCTCGTGATAATTGTGATAACGCTAAAACAGGAACACCAAGTTCTTTAGCCAATGCCTTTAATCCTTGAGTGATTTCAGATATTTCTTGAACTCTACCCTCATTTTTTGTTGAGCTTGCCCTCATTAGCTGAATATAATCTACTACTATTAAGCTTACTCCAAACAATCGTTTAATTCTTCTAGCTCTATTGCTCAATGTAGCAATCGTAATTGCTGGAGTTTCGTCTATAAAAAGAGGGAGGTTATAAATATTTCTAGAGGTTTCGATGTACCTATTTATTTCCTCCTCTGTTACTTTACCTCTGCGAATATCATCAGATTTTATTCTTGCTTGCTCAGATAATATACGTGTTGATAATTGTTCAGAAGACATTTCGAGAGAAAAAAAAGCTACTGACGATTTTTCTTGCCTACTCATTATATTCTGAGCAGCATGATAAGCAATATTTGTTGCCAAAGCAGTTTTACCCATTGATGGTCTACCCGCTAATATTACGAGATCTGACTTATGTAATCCTCCCAACTTTTCATCAAGGTCTGTCAAACCAGTTGGAACACCAACAATTCCCTTGTCATTTTTCATTGCTAGTGTTGCCATTTCAATTGTTTGATCTAGCGCTTGGTTAAATTTTAAAAAGGATTGCGAAAAACTTCCTCTTTCAGCTAAGTCAAATAAAGATTTTTCAGTATTTTCTATAATTTTTTCTGCAGTTTGATCTTTTGAATTTAGGGTGTCAGATGATAAATTATCCGAAATCAAAACCAGTTCCCTACGCAAGTACATCTCGTGAATAACTTTTGCGTAATCAATTGCTTGTTTAGTCGAACTAGAAAATCTCGTAAGTTTGACCAAATACTCTGTGCCACCAACTTCATTTAACATATTATCTTTTTCAAAAAAATTTTTAAGAGTTATGGGGTTAGCAATCATCCCTTTATTATTCAAAGTTTCTATTACTTCATAGATTTTTACATGTGCTGGGTCGTAGAAAGTAGTCGAACTAATTATATTTGAAATTTCGTCAATAATATCGTTGTTTACTAAAATTGATCCAATTAACGCTTGTTCCGCTTCTAGGTTAGAGGGTTGTTTTTTGTTATAGGAGTTATCTTTCAGATCAATTTTTTCCACACGTGGATAATAAGAATACTTCGATTTAATTAAAGTTAAAAGTTACACACCTTAATTGCAACCCTGTGGAAAAGTTAGGATGATTGTATCTTATTTATTTTAATGATTATCTTAGCAGAAACTTCTGAATGAAGATTAATATCTACGTTGTAATTTCCAATTTTGTCGAGATTTTCTTTTATTAAAATTTGAGATGGTTTTACTTCAACTTTTAATTTTTCAAGAATTTTATTTGAAATTTCTTTGGGTTTAATTGAACCATATAATTCCCCATTCTCTTTACTTTCTTTATTAAATTCGAAGCTTTTTTTATTTATTGTTTGAGCAATTTCTTTCAACTTATTTTTAAGTTCAAGATTTTTCTTATTTAGTTCACTTTTTTTCTTTGACACATAATCTAAATTTTCCTTGCTGTATCTTAAAGCTTTTCCAGTTTTTAAAAGAAAATTTCTTCCGTACCCTGGTTTGACTATAACTTTGTCACCAATGTTACCTAAATTTATGATATTTTCTAGAAGAATTACTTCCATTTTTAAATTAATCCTAATATTTTTGCTTTTTTAATTTCACGAGTTAGTTTTTTTTGTTTGCCACTTGACACAGAAGTAATTTTTGAAGATAAAATCTTATTATTTTCTGAGGTATATTTTTTTAATAAATTAATATTCTTATAATCAATAACTGGAGCATTTTTTACAGATAAAGGGCATGTTCTATTAAATCTTCCCTCAGTCTTCTGAAACAAACTTAACTTACTAAGAGAATTAGAGTTTTTCTTTTGAAATTTTTTTCCTTTACGTTTCATTCGATTATTTTACTGTTTTTTTGAAATACTCATTTTCTGTATCCAAATTTTTGTATTTAACTATTAGATGACGGATTACTGAAGCATCTATTTTAATCTTTTTATTTATCTCTTCCAGAGTAGATTTGTTTCCCTCAAACTTATAGTGGATATAAAATCCTTTGTTATACTTTTTAATTCTTCGAGCTAGACTCATTAAACCCCACTCTTCAATCTTAATCACTTTGCCAGAATTATCATTTATTAAATTGTTGTATTTCTCTTTAATTTTGCTTAGCTCTGATTTTGGTAAATCTTGCTTTGTAATTAATGTATTTTCGTAAAAAGACATATTAATTTAATATTTTAATAATTTTCCATTGTGTTCTTGTTGTAAAAAAAGCTTTATACCTATATTAAATATTTATATCAATACTAATTATCTGTGGTTTAATGCTAACAATATGAATGCGATACTATTTCCAGGTCAAGGTTCCCAAGTAGTAGGAATGGGAGCTGAATTTTTTAACAATTTTGATATCGTTAAAAAAATATTTCAGGAAGCAGACGATAAACTTAATTTTAAAATTTCAAATATCATATTAAATGGCCCTGAGAACGATTTAAAGCTAACACAAAATACTCAACCAGCAATCTTAATTGTCAGTTATTCAATTTTTTCTGTATTGAAAAAAGAATTCAATTTTGATTTTAAATCTACAAAATATTTTGCTGGACATTCATTGGGAGAATATAGTGCTTTAGTGTGCTCAGAGTCTTTGGGTTTTACTGACGCTTTATATTTATTGTTTGAAAGAGGCAAGTCAATGCAAGAAGCTGTTCCACTAGGCAAAGGGAGGATGATAGCTGTACTAGGTTCTGAGATTAACGAAATAAAAGATTTTATAAAAAAAATTGAA
>QBYL01000009.1 GCA_003282835.1 Pelagibacteraceae bacterium AG-325-J13
AATAAAAAAATTATTTCTACCAAAAAAATGATTTTTTCAATATTAGTCGCAAGTTTTATGATTGCTATACTTAATTTTTTAGTTATTAAAAATGAAGGTTTTAATAAAAGACTACCTGAAATTCTTAGAGCAGACTCCGGTTTAGAATATAGTTGGAAACTTTTAAAAAATTCTGATGGTGATATTTGTTGGAAAAGATTTGATGACCATTGTGTTTTTAACCCAAATGGAAAAAAAGATGTATTTATTTTAGGAGATAGTCATATCGGGTCAATTGCACCAAATCTTAAGCAACGATTAGTCGAAGAAAATTATAGAATAAATATATTGATTTTTGGAGGCTGTTTATATGTTCCAGGTTTTGATAAAATTAACACTAATAACAAAATTGATAAATTTTGTAATTCAAAAAATCTTAAAAAAATTGAAAATATTCTAATGCGTTCAGAAGAATCAATTATAATATTAGGTGGTCGTTTACCTCTATATTTGTCGTCTAAATATTTTGATAATCAAGAGGGTGGAAACGAAAGAAAAATTAGAGGTGGTGATTTTGGTTATTTTAAATCTACAAATAATTTAGATTTAAAAGATGGTTTAAAAAAATCTATTTTAGATCTTTTAACAAATAATCACAAAATAATAATGGTATATCCTATACCTGAAGTTGGATGGCATGTACCAAATAAGATTTATGCAAACTGGATGAATAGGATATTTAATGATAACCACAAAAAAATGATTACTACTGACTATCAGATATTTAAAAATCGAAACAAAGAAAGTTTTACACTATTGGATTCTATTGTTCACGCTAATCTACACAGAGTTTTTCCTCATGAAATTTTTTGTAATAGCAAAATTAAAGGTCGATGTATGACACATGACAATAAATTTATTTTTTATTCAGATAGCGATCATCCATCAAAAATTAGTTCAAAACTAATTAATGATTTGATTTTAAAAGAAATTAGAAAAATAGAACAATAAATTAAAAATAAGTTAAATATTCAAATAAAAATTTTGAACCAATAACGATTAAAAATATTCCAAAATACTTTGTCATTTTTTTTTTATTGATCCTGTGGCTAGCTTTTGCCCCTAACCTAGCCATGAAAGCTGTAATTGGAAAAAAAATCAAAAATGCTGGGATGTTAAGAAATCCTATACTAAATGGTAAATTTGCTTTCAAATAACTGCCTGAAACAAAAAATCCAATTACACCAAATAATGCAATAACAAAGCCAATTGCTGCTGCGCTACCAATTGCTTTATTTATAGAATATCCAAAAAACTTTAAGATTGGAACATTCATTATAGCACCCCCTATTCCCATCGGAGCAGAAATAAAACCTGTTATGACTCCTGCAAAAACTTTTGCAGGAAAGCCCATTTTAATTTTTAATTCTGATTCTTTTTCTTTTAAGAATAATAGATAGAAAGCAAGTATATAAACAACTATTGTAAAAAATAAGATTAAAGGTTTTGACTTAAGACTGGCTGCTAAAATTGTTCCCAACACAACACCTATAATTACAAAAAAACCGTAATCTTTTACAACACTAAAATCTACCGCTTTATGTTGATGATGTGTAACTACTGACACAATTGAAGTTGGAATAATAATTGCAAATGATGTCCCCACAGACAAATGCATCAAATATTGAGGTTCTATACCTGCAGTACTAAATATATAAAATAAGATTGGAACAGTTATTAATCCTCCACCTATACCGAATAAACCGGCTGCAAAACCAGCAGGTATAGCAGTAATTATCATAATAAAAATTAGATAATATATTTGTGATTGTGTTAAGAATTCCAGAATTATCTTTCTAAAGAGGCGGGCTTATTTTTTTTAACCTGATCCATGATGTGATTTACTTTTTGTAGATCTGCGTCTCTTATACACATGTTTTTAGATAAATACTGTTTCCAGTATTTTGAGCCATTTTGTCCATGAAATAAACCTACTGTATGTCTCATGATATGATTTAATTGTGTTCCTTTTGAAGTTTGTTCATGAATATAAGGAATTAAATTTTCCATAACCTCAGTTCTTGAAGGAACATTACTATTTTTAAATATTTCTTTTTCGATATCTGCTAAAAAATAAGGCGAATGATATATTGCTCTGCCAATCATAGCTCCATCAACTTTGTGTAAATGGTTTTTAATCTCATTAACTGATTTAATGCCTCCATTAATAATTATCTCTTCATCTTTAAAATATTCCTTAAGTCTGTAAACAAAATCGTATTTTAAAGGAGGTATATTTAAATTTTCTTTTGGAGTTAATTTTTTTAATAATGCTTTTCTTGCATGGATTATAAATTTTTTTGATCCTGCGTTTTTAGTAATATTGATAAATGATTTTAAAAATTCAAAATTTTCAACCTCATTGTAACCTATTCTAGTCTTTATTGTGATTGGTAGTTTGGTAGATTTACTCATAGCTTCTATACATTTAGCTACAAGATTAGGTTCTTGCATTAAACAAGCTCCAAATTTATTTTTTTGTACTTTTTTACTTGGACATCCTAAATTGAGATTTACTTCTTTATAGTTGTAATCTTCTGCAATTCTGCATGCTTCTGCTAACTCTTTTGGATTCGAACCTCCTACTTGT
Source organism: Pelagibacteraceae bacterium AG-325-J13 (assembly GCA_003282835.1). Lineage (GTDB taxonomy): Bacteria > Pseudomonadota > Alphaproteobacteria > Pelagibacterales > Pelagibacteraceae > Pelagilacustribacter. The sequence continues at coordinate 2,630 of QBYL01000009.1, forward strand.
AGTATTACAGGGTTAGAAATCTTTTTAAATGATAGTAATTTATCTCTGTTTCCTTTTATAATTGCGTTAGCAACAATCATCTCAGAATAAAGATGTACGTTCTTGCTTATTAAACTTAAAAAATATATTTCATGCTTATCAGTACAGTCCATCATAGGTGCAACTGAAACTGTCTTCTGCATAACTATTTAGTTATTATTTTCTTCGTTAATTGGAGCTTCCTCATTTAGCTCAAGAGGAGCTTCCTCTGTATCTAAATTTTCTTCTTTAACCTCGGGTTGCTCAGCTTTCAACTCAGATAATGCTTCGTCTGCCAAGCTAGGTTTTTTAACTTCAGGTATTCTTCTTGTTCTTTTAGATGGTAAAATGGCTACACCGCTTTTAGAAATTTGACCTTTATATAAATTTTCGAAATCATCGTTTGTTTCTTCCTCGGTCTCTTCTTGTTGCTCTGTCTCGTCTGGCTCTTTTCTTAATCTTTTTATTGCACTTTGCTCTAAATCATTAATTTCAATTTTTCCGTCTCCAATTTCTCTTAATGAAATAATTGTTCTTTTATCGTTATCTTCCTCTACCAACATTGGCGAGCCAGCATTGAGTTGAACTGTTCTTTCTTTTGCTAACAATACTAAATCATATTGATTATCAACTTTTTCTAAACAATCTTCTACAGTAATTCTTGCCATGATTGAGGTTATTTATTCAAATAATTTTAAGAAATCAAGCTTATTTTATAGTTTTACAGGTTCTATTTTTTTTTGGAAAATAAGCAATAAAGCTAATGATGTCACAATATAAATCCCACTAATAAGAGCTATATTCTCAACAGAAAATCCTTGATCAATTAAAATTCCAAATAAAGCAGTGCCAAATGCTGTAGAAAAAACCATTAAAGCTGTTGTTAGAGCTTTAATACTTCCAATATATTTAACACCGTAAATCTCAGCCCAAGTCGATGAACCTAAAACGTTTGCGAGACCATTTGATATTCCAATTAATCCTAAGAAAATATAAGCACTAAATTCATTTTGAATACTATACAAAGTTATCATCGACAGTAATAATGGAATATTAATTATAGGAATAAGTTTTCTACTAGTAAACTTATCAACTAAAATACCAGATAGTACTAATGAAAAAATTGATGTTAAAGAGTAAACCATAAATGCTTTTGGAATAGCAAAAGAACTCCAAAGTTTTGTTTCTGAAATAAAAGACTGATAAACAAAAATTCCAGTGATTATCCAAGGGCCCGCAAGCATATTAAGAGAAATGATGTAAAATTTAAAGTCTTTGACTACTTGTCTTCGTTTCCAATTTTTAATATTTGTTTTTTTTAAATCATCATAATTGTTTTCTCTTGAGTGTAATTTTATAGTTTTTACTGTATAAAGTATTACAATTGGTAATAAGATTATAATTAAGATAGCAATTCCTTGCCAAATTGTTCTCCAAGAAAAAATAACAAATAAATAAGTAATTAAAGTAGGTAAAATAAATTCAGCTGTTGATAATCCAAACCAAATAGTGCTTAAAGCTTTTCCTCTTGATTTTTCAAAAAATCTAGAGATTGCTGTTGTTGAGGTATGACTCATTAATCCTTGACCAGAAAATCTCATAAGAAAAATACCGATAGCTAAAAGATAAACACTATTAACAAATGAAAAGAATAATGATGAAATTGATAATAGAACTATAACAAATAGTGAATAGATTAATAAATTATAATCATCAATTTTTTTTCCAACCCAAATCAATAATAAACTTGAACATATTGTAGCTGTAGCATAAATGCTCCCAAATTCACCATGTGTAATACCCAGCTCATTTCTAATTGGTGCGTTAAACAGGCCTAAAAAAAAACTCTGTCCAAAACTTGAAAAAAATGTAAAAATAAAACCAAAAAAAATTACTTTTTTATTTAAAGAGAGTTTAATCATTTATGAGTTGTAAAGTTTCTTTCATTGGTTTGGGCGTTATGGGTTATCCTATGGCTGGTTATATATCAAAAGCAGGTCACAATGTAACTGTTTATAATAGAACAAAATCAAAAGCAGAAAAATGGATAAAAGAATTCAAGGGAAACTTGGCTGAAACTCCAATGGATGCAGCTAAAGATAGTGATTATATTTTTACATGTGTTGGAAACGATAATGATCTTAGAGAAGTTACCTTGGGTGACAAAGGGCTTTATAAGTCTGCTAAAAAAGATTCAATATATATTGATAACACAACTGCCTCTGCAGATATTGCGAGAGAGTTATATAAAGAAGCGAAAACTAAAGGTTTTAATTTTTTAGATGCTCCAATATCTGGTGGTCAAGCCGGAGCTGAAGGAGGAACATTAACCGTTATGGTAGGTGGTGACGAGGCTCCGTTCAAAAAAGCAGAAGCTGTTATAGATTGTTATAGTAAAAAAATAAAATTACTTGGTCCTTCAGGAAGTGGTCAACTTACCAAAATGGTTAATCAAATTTGTATTGCTGGATTAGTTCAGGGTTTATCAGAAGCAATAAATTTTGGAATGAATGCTGGTTTAAATATGCATGATGTTATCGAAGTCATTTCTAAAGGAGCAGCACAATCATGGCAAATGGATAATAGGCACAAAACAATGATTGAAGATAAATTTGATTACGGTTTTGCTGTCGATTGGATGAGAAAAGACTTGAAGATAGCGATGGATGAGGCAAAAAAAAATAACTCTCCTCTTCCAATAACAAAATTAATTGATGAATATTACGCTGATGTACAAAAAATGGGTGGACAGAGATGGGATACATCTAGCTTAATCAAAAGATTTAGGAAATAAAGTATGCAACCAGCATACTATGAAAGCTTTGAAGAAATTCAAAAAAAATTATGGTCCATGTTGGACGATGCGGTAACTAATAGAAGTTCACCTTTTAGAATACCAGTATTTATCTGCGCTAATCAAAATAATATCGATGGAAGAATAGTAGTTTTAAGAAAATCAGATAAAGAAAATAATGTATTACAATTTCATACTGATCTTAGATCTCCAAAAGTAGATATACTTAAGAAAAATAAGAATGCATCTTTAGTTTTTTACGATAAAGAAGAAAAAATTCAATTAAGAGTTAAAGTCACTTGCGAAATAAATAACAAAAATTTTGTAGCTGAAGAAGCTTGGAAAAAAACCCAACATATTAGTAGACGATGTTACCTTACAGATGATGCGCCTGGAACTACTTCAGACAATCCAACATCAGGTATGATTTCAAAATTAGAGGATTTTGATTATACGATAGAACAAAGTGAAAAAGGATATGAAAATTTTACAGTAATAAAATGTAATATTAAATCTATTGAATGGCTATACTTAGCTGCTAAAGGTCATCGAAGAGCTATTTTTAATTTTGAAAACAAAAAGAATAGTTGGTTAGTTCCTTAAGTTTCTCGTAACTTTATTTTTTATACTTCTTGTAATTAGCAACATAATGATCAGCGTTTTCTTTAATACTTTTTATTTCTTCTTCTGTAACTTGTCTTACAATCTTACCTGGGCTACCAAGAACTAAGGACCTTTCTGGGATTACTTTATTTTCAGTTACTAGAGCATTAGCTCCAATGATAGAATTTTTTCCTATCTTAGCTTTATTTAATATCGTGCTGCCAATTCCTATTAAACAGTCATCTTCAATTATACAACCATGAAGCATTACTAAATGTCCAACAGTAACATTTTTTCCAATAGTAATATGACATCCTGGATCTGTATGTAAAACACTGCCGTCTTGAATATTTGTTCCCTCTCCTATTACGATTGGTTCGACGTCTCCTCTTAAAGTTGCATTAAACCAAATATTAGAATCCTTTTTTAATTCAACTTTACCAATTATAACTGCTGTTGGTGCCACCCAGCTATTCGGATCTAATTTTGGAGTGTGTCCTTTAAAATCATAAATCATAATATTGCTGTATTATACTTTTAATTCTTTTATAATATATTATGGTTTTAACTAAAACACCAATATGTGATTTTGGCAAAAAAGCTCTAAATTTTAATCTTAAATCAATTAAAAATAATACAGTTAAATTAGAAGATATAAGAGGTGTGAATGGAACATTAATAATGTTTATTTGCAATCATTGTCCATATGTTAAAGCAATAATTAAAGATTTAGTAAAAGATTGTGAAAATTTGAAAAAGGTTGGAGTAAATTCTGTAGCAATTATGTCAAACGACACAACCAATTATCCAGAAGACTCATTTGAAAATATGATAAAATTCGCTGAAGAAAATAATTTTGGTGAAATAGAATATTTGATTGATGAGACACAAGAAGTAGCAAAGAAATATGGTGCTGTTTGTACCCCTGATTTTTTTGGTTACAACAAAGATCTTGAATTGCAGTATAGAGGAAGAATTAGGGAGCTAAAAGATTTAATGCCTATTAGTGATGGTGAAAGTGATTTAAATTTAGCTATGAAGTTAATTGCTAAAACTCATAAAGGACCCGGTAAACAAGTGCCTAGTATGGGGTGTAATATTAAATGGATTAAATAATGTTTGTAATTGTAACTCGCAACTATCCTCCAGACATTGGTGGTATTCAAAATTTGATGGAAGGATTATCTACTGCTTTATTAAGTCATGGGCCAGTAAAAGTGTTTGCCGATGCTTTTGATAAATCCGATAATTACGACGAGAAATCAAAAATAGATATTCAGAGAGTTTCAGGGTTTAAGATATTTCGAAAATATAGAAAAGCAAATTTGGTTAAAGAATTTATAGATAATAATAATGTTAGAGCTATTTTTTTTGATCACTGGAAGAGTATTGAAAATATTAATGTATCTGCTCTAAGTAAAACAAAATCATTCTGTTTAATTCACTCAAAAGAAATAAATCACTCGGTTGGATCTTTGATTAATAAAAGAATGTTAAAAGCTTTACAGAAAGCTAATTATGTTATCGCCAATTCTAGATTTACTAAAAATTTAGCTACTAAACTGGGCTTTAAAAAAGAAAATATTGAGATAATTAATCCAGGTACAAATTATCCAATTCAAATTAATAATGATGCAAAAAATTTTGCCAAGACAATTTTTAAAAATTCTTTTCCAAAGCTAATAACTATTTCAAGACTAGATGGAAGAAAAAGTCATGAAAACATTTTAATGACTATTAAAAACTTATTACCTAAATATCCTAACTTGAAGTATGTTTCGATTGGGGATGGAGAAAAAAAAGATGACTTGGAAAAGTTGAAAAAGGAACTAAAATTAAACAATCAAGTAAGTTTTATTTATAAATCTAACGAACAAGAAAAAGTTGCCCTCTTAGATGAATCCGATGTTTTTTTAATGCCTTCAATAATTTATAAAAAATCAGTAGAGGGATTTGGAATAACTTTTATAGAAGCAGCATCTTACGGTGTGCCTTCAATTGGAGGTATTTTTGGTGGAGAAAGCGATGCTATACAAAATGGAAAAACTGGATATCTTTGTGACGGAAATGATTTAAGTGAAATTTATAATACGCTTTTAAAAATACTTGAAAAAGATAATTATAAAAAGTTAGGATCAAATGCTTTAATTTTTTCTAAAAATTTTAATTGGAGTCAGGTAGTAAAAAAATATATTCAATTAATCTAAGTTATCTTTAATTTTTTTTAAAACTTCGTCTACTTTTAAATTTGATAAATCTTTAACACTTACAGCTTTAAAATTTTTACTTTCAATACTAACTTTTTTTGCAGAAGTATGACTTCCAAAAAGAACAAGTCCTTTTTTATTAAGATGTGATGCTATATGAGCTGGACCCGTATCATTAGCTACTATAAATTTCGCATTTTTGATTAGCGAGATTAACATTTTAATATCTAAAGGTTCGCCATTCGATAAAACTATATTGGCATTTAAATTTTCCGCATCTTTTAATTCGTTGGGTCCAGGAGCAATAAGGACTGAATAGTTGTTTTTGTATTCTCTTCTGATACTTGAAATTAAATGTTTGTAGTATGGCCACTTTTTATTTTGATGTTTAGCTGAGCAAAAAGGAAATATTAGTATGTAATCTCTATTTGTATGCTGTTTTATTAATGAAGATACATTTACATCAGCCCAACTCAAATCAATGTCTTTAATATACTTTGTGGGAATGTTACTTTTTTTAAGTTGTAATTCCATGCGATCTAATACTGGATATTCATCAAAATCTTTTTTGGTCTGTCCGGCTTCTAAAGTGCTAATTGATGATGACCAGTCAGCCTTATTTAAAATGAACCTTTTGTAAAATCTCGATCTCGAAGAATTTTGTAAATCAAACACTTTAGTAAAATTATATTTATTTAATAATTTCTTTAAATTATAAAGAAAAAACAAATTCCAACGTGGTAAACGTTTATCAATTATGACCCCATCAATGTAAGGGCACTCAGACATAAAAATAGAATATGGCTTAGATGTTAATAAAATAACTTTTCTATTTCCGTAATAATCTTTTATATCTTTAATTGCTCCATTTGCTTGTATCAAATCGCCTAAAGAACCATGTTTAATAATTAATACATTTGACATTAATTAATCCCTGTATATTTATTATCCTAGTATAGTCAAAAAGATTAATATGAATACAAAATTAGACAAAATATTGGCAGAAATTTCATTAGGAGAATTGATAGATAAAATAACAATCTTAGAAATTAAAAAAGATAAGTTAAAAGATGAAAATAAGCTTATAGCTGTAAATAAAGAACTTTCATCATTATCATTAACATTAAAAGAAAATATTACTGATTATACAAAAATTTCAAGTTTCAAAGATAGTCTCAAATTTATCAATTCAAAACTATGGGATATTGAAAACGAAAAAAGAAGTTGTGAAAAAAATATTGATTTTGGTGAAAAGTTTATAAATTTAGCTAGAAATGTTTACAAATTAAACGATGAAAGAGCTAAATTAAAATTAAATATTAACGAAGCTTTTGGCTCTAATATAAAAGAGGTTAAATCTCACTTTTAATCTAGTTGAACGCTAGGAATTATTTTTCTAAGTTTTTTTACTTCTTTAGGATAAATATTTGCAGTAATAACTCCTTCTTTCTTACCAAGTTCTTTTAAAATTTTCCCATCGGGTGAAATTATTAAAGAGTGGCCATAAGTTTTTCTACCATTACAGTGCTTTCCTGCTTGGCCAGGAGCAAAAACATATGAAAAATTTTCAATAGCTCTTGCTTTAAGTAGAGTATGCCAATGCTTTTTACCAGTAGTTTCAGTAAATGCTGAGGGAACACTTATAAATATAGCACCTTGCTGAGACATTTTTTTGTACATAAGTGGAAATCTAAGATCATAACAAATAGATAGTCCTAGCTTTCCCCAAGGTAAATTAGTAATTTTAATTTTTTTTCCAGACGTAAATAATTTAGATTCATAATACTTTTCTTTTGCACTCAATTTGGCATCATACATATGAATTTTATCATAATAACATTTTATCTTACCGCCTGATGTTATTAAAATTGATCTATTAACTAATTTACTCTTAATTTTCAAAATTAATGAACCAATAAGTATCCATTTTTTATACTTTTTTGCTAAAAGCTTCATTTCATTTAAATAAATATCTTTTTCCATCGAAGTTGCGGTTTTTAAAAGTTTTTTTTTGTTAAGTGTAATTTTTGATGAAACTTCAGGGGTTAAAACAAAATCAGTTTTTTGTTTAACAGCTTTTAAAAATAATTTTTTTGTTTTTTTTATATTGTAAGAAACATCATTGCTAGAACATAATTGAATACAAGATGCCCTAAACATCATTTCATTATAGATGAGGCAAAATTCCAGTTACAATCGAAACTTGGAATATATGCACCAGAGATTGTTACATTTCCAAAACTTTTATCTAATACCTTAAACCAATTTTCAACTTGTTTAGGTTTTTTATCTTTGCTACCGACTTGTGCAGTAATCACGCCACCTTTTTTTAAAATTCTTTTAAGACCCTTCATGTTTTTTCTTGCTAAATCAATACAATATTGATCGTCATTTAGATCAACAAATATCTTGTCGTACTTCGAGTCTTCTATTTCTTTAATACTCTTAAACGCATCTCCCCAAAAAGTTTTTATCTTGTTGCTCTTTTTTACTTTAGAACAGATTTTCGGTAGATGGCGAAAACAAACATCAACTATTTCTTGGTCTAATTCAAACCAATCAATATAATTAGAATTATTTTCCAAACATGCCCGTGCAACTCCCCCATCGCCACCTCCTATAATTGCAACATTATTGTTTTTTTTACTTAAATCATAGCTAGATTTAAAAAAATTTGAACTATAAATTTTTTCATCTTTTTCAGCCACTTGTATTTCATGATCAATAAATAGCGCATGTCCAAATTCTTCTAAATCCATAATCTCAACAAACTGTCCTACCTTTGAAGTAAATTTTTCTAATATATCTTTGACAACATAGAATTTTTTTTGCCCGGGTGAACTATAAATGTCATCATAAAGACTAATGCTGCTTCTATCAAATGCGTTTGTAACTACTCGTTTATGGTCTATTTCTTTTCTTAAAATTTTCAATGCGACTTTGGGATTAACTTTTCCACAAGTAAAAAAATCAAAACTTATAACATCTCTTTCTGGAAAAGTATGAAAGCTGAAATGACTTTCAGCTAGTAAAGCTACTAAAGTAAAGCCTTGTGGCTCGAACTTATGTGAAGAAACATTTAATATTTGAACTTTAGCTGCTTTCGCAATTTTGTAAATAATTTTTTCGTAAAACTCAGGAGTATAATCTTTTTTTACACCCAAAAAATCTAGTGTTATATGCTCACCTACTTTAATCATTTTTACCCTTTTTTGTAACTTCTAAATTTCCCTAAAACTATATTCATTTCTTTTTTTGAAAGTATCTTAGGTATTCCGATTCTTAGGGCATTTATATATTGTTGGCAAATATTTTCGATCTCCTGTGCAAGCTCAAAGGTCTTCTCTAAATTTTCTCCGAAAGCAACCTGACCGTGATTAGCTATCAAGCATGCCGTTCTATTTTTTAAAGCTTTAATAATATTTCTTGAAAGATTTTTTGTTCCAAATGTTGCATATTTACTGCATTTAATGTCTTCACCTCCAGCTACTGCAACCATATAGTGAAATGCTGGAATACTTTTTTGATGAGTTGATACAGCCGTAGCACAAGTAGAGTGAGCGTGAACTATAGCTTTAGCCTCTTTTTTATTCACATAAATATCTTGATGGAATCTCCACTCTGAGGATGGTTTGCCCTTTTTCTTATCATAAACACCTTTAAGCGAAACAAAGACAATGTCTTTTGTTTTTAAAGACGAATACTTCCTTCCCGATGGAGTAATATAAAAACCTTCTACTCCTTTTTCTTTTACTCTTAAAGAGATGTTTCCTGATCTTAAAGCAGATAAATTTGTTATATTTAATTTTTTAGAATATTTAATAACTTCGGCTTTTAATTTGCTCACTTAAATAAACCTTTCAAACCTTTTTCTGAAGCTTCACAAATACCTTTTTCTGTAATAAGTCCTGAAACTAGTTTCGCAGGTGTTACATCAAAAGCTAGGTTTAGCGACTTACTTTTTTGCGGGTAAATTCTTACTCTTTTAATTTCATTATTTTCATCAATTCCCTCAACATGAGATAGCTCCTCTGAGTCTCTTTCTTCGATAGAAATTTGATTATGATCTTTAATATTCCAGTCTATGGTTGAACTTGGCAAAGCTACATAAAAAGGAACATTATTATCTTTTGCAGATAAAGCTTTTAGGTAAGTTCCAATTTTATTACACACATCACCATTAGATAAAGTTCTATCAGTTCCAACAATACACATATCTACTTGCCCTCTTTGCATTAAAATACCACCAGCATTATCAGTAATAACAGTATTTGATATTCCTTCTTCATTTAATTCATAAGAAGTTAAGTTTGCCCCTTGATTTCTTGGTCTTGTTTCATCCACCCAAACGTGGACTTTAATTCCTTTTTGGTGCGCATGATATATTGGAGATGTGGCTGTTCCCCAATCTATCGTAGCTAACCACCCTGCATTACAGTGAGTTAAAATATTAACTGTATCTTTTTTTTTTTTTGCGAGATCTTCAATAATTTTAAGACCATTTAAACCAATATTTTTACAAAATTTTTCATCCTCTTCTGTAATAGCTTTTGCTTCGTCTAATGCAATTTTTAAGATATCTTTATTATTTACACCAGATAACTTTTTCATCATTCTATCTACAGCCCACTTAAGGTTTATTGCAGTAGGTCTTGAAGCAATTAATTCTTTGCTAGATTTTTTTATAAAGGATAAATCATTTTTTTCTATAATTGATAAGACTAAACCATAAGCAGCTGTCGCTCCAATTAATGGCGCTCCTCTTACCTGCATTGTTTTAATTGCGTTAATTGCATCTTTTGCTGTTTTTAGATCTTTAATTACAAACTGATGAGGTAGTTTAGTTTGATCTATAATTTTTACTAAGTTATTTATGAACCAAATAGTTTTGTAAGATTTTCCCTCTATTTTCATTTCGTTTTTTCCAATTTTTTTAACTTTTTTCTCAAGCTTGGTGTTAACGAATTGAACCATCTTTTTTCCTGCCCCGATTTAGGCAATACTTCTCCATATTCAATCATTTGATCAGGTAACAAATCCTCTAAATACACCCAGATATAATCTTTTTTTAAATTGGTATTTTTTATCAAAATTTTTCTTAGCCCTAAAATTAATTGTTTTTTAACTTTTGAAGTACGTCCGGATCTAATTTGCCCATTTAAAAAAATTTCTTTGGTTTTAACTAATTTACCTCCCATAAAATGTGAATTTTTTTCATTTTTTTGAAATATTACTTGTGCAAAGAAAGTATTTGCACCTGTAAATTTACTATGAGTTGCAGTTATATCTTTTGCTATTAAATTTTTTTTTTTCTGAGATAAAAGAAAATTTGAGTATTTTACAGTATAAGTTGGCATATCAAATTTATTTTAAAACTCTTCCTGCTATATTTTTAAGTTTTTTAATTATTTTTTTTGATCTTAATTTTGGATCAGTTATAATTGCTACATCTAAACAATTATTTGCTGGATCATTTTCTATTGAATAATCTTTGAAAGTTTTTATCACTTCCTTGATCATATTTTGTGCATTAGACGCATTTTTTAATAAAGTTTGAATTACGATTGAAACATCAACTTCTTCGTGCTCAGGATGCCAACAATCGTAGTCTGTTACCATTGCTACAGTCGAATATCTTATCTCTGCTTCACGGGCTAATTTAGCTTCTGGCATATTAGTCATTCCAATTACGTCTGCATTCCATGATCTATACAAATTTGACTCTGCTAAAGTAGAAAATTGTGGACCTTCCATAACAATATAAGTTCCACCTCTCTGATTTTTAATATTAAGTTTTTTTAATGCAGCTTCACAGCAATCTGATAGACTTGGGCTAGTTGGTTTAGCCATTGAAACATGTGCTACAATTTCGTCGTCAAAAAATGTTTTATTCCTTGCAAATGTTCTATCAATAAATTGATCAATAATAACAAATTTTCCAGGTTCTAAATTTTCTTTTAAAGAGCCAACGGCTGAGACCGATATTATGTCAGTTACTCCAAGTTGTTTAAGAGCATCGATATTAGCTCTAAAATTTATATTTGTTGGACTTATTTTATGACCCCGGCCATGTCTAGGAATGAAACATAGTTCTTCTTTATCTAATTTAGCAATAAGTACTTCATCAGATGGTTTGCCCCAAGGTGTGTTAACTTTTTTCCACTTAATTTTTTCAAATCCATCCATTTTGTATAGACCGCTTCCACCAATTATCCCGAGTTTTCTTTTTTTCATCATTTAATTATTAAAGCTTTTTTGTTAAAACTTGAAGCTAATTATGGAATTAAAAAAATATATAAGATCTATAAAAGATTATCCAAAAAAAGGCATTTTATTTCGAGATATTACTACATTAATAAAAAGTCCAGAGGCATTTAAATATGTTAATGATCAAATAGTCAAAATATCAAAAAAAATAGAATTTGATAAAGTATCAGCAATTGAGTCCCGAGGATTTGTATTTGCATCAACTGTTTCATACATTTTGAATAAACCATTTATTTTATTAAGAAAAAAAAATAAACTCCCAGCTGAAACTCATTCGGTTGATTTTAAACTTGAATATGGTGAAGCTACAATTGAAGTACACAAAGATTCAATATCTAAAGGTGAAAAAATTCTCGTTATTGATGATCTGATAGCAACCGGTGGTACTGCAGAAGCTGCAGCTAAATTAATTGAAATTTCTGGTGGAAAAGTTGCTGGTTTTATATTTGTGATAAATTTATTTGATTTGCCAGGTGAAAAACTACTTAAAGAAAAAGGTTATATAACTGAAAGTCTAGTGGAATTTCCAGGTCATTGATGCTTTTAAAGTAAATTGTTGATATAGTCTTTTAAATTAATCTTTCCGTAATGCCTATAAATTTTATTTGATAAATTCATTTTAGTTAAAGCAGATGCGTATCTTTCGCCTGGTCTTTTAGGTAAATATCTTATTTTTGATTTAAACATCTTAGCAACGTCTATAAGAGAATGAGATTTTTTGTGAGCTATACTATAATGTCTGCATAAATTTTTTTTCCACGCTAAATAACATATCTCTACAGTATCAGTTATGTGGGTAAATCTTCTGGATTGTGAGCCAGGTTTAACAACTGGTAAAGGTTTTTTTCTCTTATAATGTTCTTCAAAAATTCCTATTACGGTTGACATTTTTCCTTTGGATATTTGATATGGTCCATAAACATTATAAAAATATATAACCTCATATTTAAATTTAAACCACTTCTTTAAATTTTCTAAAAGTTCGAGATTTTTAGCTTTTGTAAATGCATATGGAGATAAATTTTTATCTTTACCTTTGTTGCCCAAAGATGCTGAAGTTGCTGAATAAATTAATTTTATTTTATTTTGTAAACAAAAATTAAAAACTGCGTTAGTTCCAATTGAATTAGAGTTAATACATTCATGCATTTGAATAAAGCTTCGATATATTCGGGCAAACTCTCCAAAATGAAATAGCGCTTTTATTTTTTTTGGATTGTTTATCAATTTTTTAATATCAGACGTATTACCTTTTAAATATTTGATTCTTGAGTTTCTTTGATGATTATTTTTTTTACCTGATGAGTAGTTATCGATGCTAATAATTTTATAATTTGTTTTTTTAAGAAATAATTTTATCAAATTTGTACCAACAAACCCTGCTCCACCTGTTATAACAATTATATTTTTTGAAGGCATTTTATAAAGTTAATATATATAAAGTGAAAATAAATCAATCTATAGTTGGTCTATACCAAGATCTTTTTCCTAAAATTGAATTAATTAGACCGCTTAATCTATGATAATAAATATTTCTTTTTTCTTTATTAAATATTATCTGATAAAATATAGTTTTGATAAACGATGAAATTAATTTTGGAAAGATAATAATCGTAGCGAGTAAAAATCCTTTGTATTTTTTGTGAAAATAAAAAGTTGACCACATCCAATGCCAATTTCTATTATTTTCTAATTCTTCGCTTAAAGTAGTCTTAACTGATCCTGCTCCTTCATGATTAATAATAATATTGCTATCTGAATAGATTTTACCGTTATTATTTGTTACCTTTTTACAAAGATCGATTTCTTCAAAGTATAAAAAATAATTTTCATCAAAAAATGTATTATCAAATTTTTTAAGATTAAAAAAAAGAGCGAACCCTTTTAAATTTTCTACTTCAACAATATTGTTTTCAGAAGTATCAAAATTATCTTTGTTTTCAGGACCTAATAACCAAAAATCGGGTTTACTTTCTGCAGCTATAAAAAAATTTTTAATTGCATCTTTTGTTACAATTGTATCAGGATTAAGTAATAAGGCATATTTAGTTTTAGTTTTTTGTAAGCCAATATTATTTGCTACGGAGTAGCCTTTATTTTCTCCTGTCAAAATACACTCAACCTGAGAATAATTTTTTTCAATTTCTTCTTTAAATTTTTGATTATTAGAATTTTCTATAATCAATATTTTGATCTCTCTTGGTAAAGAGTTGATGCATGACAGTACTTTTACATCGCTTTTAAAGGTAGTGATAACTACAGTTAAATCTTTTAATTCCATCATGTATAATAATATTTGATTTTATAAGATAATTCTTTTACTAATTTATCATATTAAAGCTTATAATTCTTTAATTTAATATGAAGAAAATCATTGTTACTGGAGGATCGGGATTTATTGGGAGCAATTTAGTTAATTTTTTGATTAAAAAAAACTATTTTGTCATTAACATAGATAAGCTGACTTATTCATCAAATAATCTAGTCCATAAAAATAAAAGTAAAAAAAGATACAAATTTTTTAAAGTTGATATTATTAATAAAAGAAAACTAATTTATATTATTAAGAAATACAAACCGGTAGCTATCTTTAATTTAGCTGCAGAAACACACGTAGATAGATCTATTGATAAACCATACGATTTTATTAGTTCTAATATTTTAGGAGTGTTTAATATTTTAGAATCTTTAAGATTTTTTAAAAAACTAAATCAAAATATTAAATTAGTTCATGTTTCTACTGATGAGGTGTATGGCGATATCACCAAAAATAATAGATCTGATGAAAATTTTTGTTACAAGCCAAGTTCCCCTTATTCAGCTTCAAAAGCTAGTGCAGATCATTTAATAAAATCTTATATTAGAACTTATAAAATTAATGCTGTAATCTCAAATTGTTGTAATAATTATGGGCCTTATCAATACCCAGAAAAACTTATACCTAAAATGATTTCTAATATTTTTAACAATAAAAAACTTCCTATTTACTCGAAAGGAAAGAATTCACGAGAATGGATACATGTTTTAGATCACTGTAGAGCCTTATTGATGCTTTATTTAAAAGGTAAATCTGGACAAAGTTATAATGTAGGTTCAGGTATGAATTTAAGAAATATAGATTTAGTGAGAAAACTAATTAAAATTTGTAAAATAAAAAAAATTTCAATTAAAGATAAAACAAAAATTATTTTTGTAAAAGACCGACCAGGTCATGATTTTAGATATGCTTTAAACATTAAAAAAATTAAAAGACAATTAGGATGGAAAATTAAAATTAAACTTAATGAAGGATTATTTAGTACTATTGAATGGTATTTGAATAATCAAAAATTTTTAAAACGTATATCGAAAAAAAATTACGATAAAAGACTTGGTTTAAATTTATGATAAATAAAGGAATAATACTGGCTGGTGGAATGGGGACTAGAATGAGCCCACTTACTAAGGCTGTAAACAAACAATTACTTCCTTTATATGATAAACCTTTAATTTATTATCCTTTATCGATTTTAATGTTAGCTGGAATTAAAGATATATTGATAATTGTTAATCAAGGACAATTATATCAGTTTAGAAAATTACTACCTGAAAAAAATAATTTAGGATTAAAAATTCAATATAAAGAACAAAAATTTCCAGGTGGATTACCAGAAGCTTTTTTAATTGGAGAAAAATTTATTGGAAAAGAAAACATCGCATTAATATTAGGTGATAATTTCTTTTATGGTCAAAGTTTAACAAAAATCCTTAAAAAAAATATAAAATTGAAGAGTGGTGCTAAAATTTTTTTACATCCTGTCAAAAATCCCCACCTATACGGTGTAGCAACAATAGATAAAAGAAATAAAGTAACAAAACTTGTAGAAAAGCCCAGAAAATCCCGTTCGAATTTAGCAGTAACTGGATTATATTTTTTTGATAATGATGCAATTAGGTTCAGTAAGACTTTGAGAAAATCAAAAAGAAAAGAATTAGAAATTATTGATTTATTAAACAAATATAAGAAAAAAAATAAATTAAAAGCTGAGTTAATTGGTAGAGGAGGAACTTGGTTAGATACAGGAAATATCCAAGATTTTTACACAGCTTCAAATTATATCGCTGCAATTGAAAACAGACAGGGTTTGAAAATAGCTTGTTTAGAAGAAATATCCTTAAAAAATAAATGGATAGTTAAGGATAATATTATTAAAGCTATTAAATTTTATGGAAACTGTGAATACTCTAAGTATCTTAAATCAATAATTTAAATGACTAAAATATTAGTTACGGGATCTGATAGTAGATTTGGAAAAATACTCAAAAATATTAGATCTACTCAAAAATTTATATACCGAAATAAAAAACAACTTAATATCCTATCTCTTAGCTCAATAAGGGGTAATCTGAAAAAATTTAAACCTAAGTATATTTTACATCTGGCTGGTCTATCAAGACCAATGTCAAAACACGATAAAGATATAATCAAAAGCATAGATTTAAATATAATTGGTACGTGCAATCTTGTTAAGGAAGCTTCTAAACTTAATATAAAAATAATCTATCTATCAACTAATTACATATACCCGGGTAATACTGGTAATTATAAAGAGACTGATCCTTTAAAACCTTGGAATAATTATGGTTGGTCTAAACTAGGTGGTGAAAGTGCAGTTCAAATGTATAAAAATTCTCTAATACTTAGAGTGTGTATGACAGAAAAACCTTTTATACATAAATATGCTTACGCTAATGTAAAAACAAATTTTATTTATCACCTAGATGCAGCAAGGTTAATTTTGAAAGTAATAAATAAAAAAGGGATACTTAATTTAGGTGGACCAAGCAATTTTATATATGATTTTGCCAAAAAAGATAATAAAAAAGTTAAAAAGATTTACTCAGCAGGAGAATTTCCAAAAAGAATGGATATGAATTTAACAAAACTCTTAAAAATAATAAAAAAAAAATGAAGATTTTAAAAACTAAATTTAAAGACTTGTATATAATCAAACAGAAAAATAATTCTGACAGAAGAGGTAATTTAAGAGAGACATATGATATAAGATTTCTTAAAAAAAATTTTATATTCGAATATTGTACTACCTCAAAGAAAGGGGTCTTAAGAGGCTTTCATTTTCAATCAAAATTTCAACAATCTAAATATGTAAATGTTTTAAAAGGTAAAATTCTAGACGTTGTTGTAGACTTAAGAAAAAATTCAAAAACTTTTGGTAAGTCCTTTAAGATTATTTTATCAAAAGAGAATGCCATTGGTCTTTATATTCCAAGGGGTTTCGCTCATGCTTATTATAGCTATGAAAAAGAAAACGTTATTTATTATAAATTAGATAATTTCTACAAACCAGCATTTGAAAATGGAATTATTTATAATGATGAAAAATTAAGTATCAAATGGCCAACAAAAAATATTAAAGTATCAAAAAAAGATAAAAACTTAAAATCGTTTAATTTTTTTTGTAAGTCAATTAAATATCTGTGATTAATCAAAATCTGAAATATCTTTAAACAAAATTGGCATTATCTTAAAATTTGTGTATTTTTTAAACCAGTAGGACATATATCTTTCTGCTAAAAAACCATAAATTCTTTTCAATCCATATCCCTCTAAATTAAAACCAAATTCTTTTTCACAGTCTTCTAACCATGGAAAAACTGATTCATAATACGCTTTTAAAATCTTTTTTGATTTACAAATAAACATGTTGTGAGGATTAAAAGAAACCGACTGTTCTAAATATGCTTTAAAATCATTTCTTTCTTTTGAGTTTAATAAGTTTATAGCTTTGTCTAAATTTCCATGACCATGCATCATATCAAAGTGAAATTTCAAATTTCTTTTACTTTTATCAAAAAATAAAGTCGGATTCTTGATCATAGTAAAAAAGTTTTTTTTAATAAATTTTGAAAATCTAAATTGATTTACGTAAAGAGGTTCACCTAAAATACTTTCATATTTATCAAGGTCATGAGGTATTTCGGTTATTAAAGCGTTTTTGAATTCATTGAAATTATTTATCTTTTGGTCTAAAGAATTTTTTAACCAGTATTTTCTATATTGGCAAAACCCAATCCAATTGTCATCAAATTCATTAATCTTATTTTTCCAAAGCCAATAGTGAAATGTATATTCACCATAGTATGGATTTTTGTCTGTAATATTAATTTTTGTATTGTCTTTTATAAACTCCTCAGATGTAATTTTGCTGCCTAATCCTACTGGAATGTAATTAAGTTTTTTTATTCTACTCAAATTTGAGTTATTAATTGTTAGGCAATACATATTTAAATTTGACATTTCTTATAATTATTAATGGTAGCGAGGGGCGGATTCGAACCGCCGACCCCAGGCTTATGAGTCCTGTGCGGCAACCTCTGCCCTTCACTTCTTAACGTTATACAATACTTTTTTTGCAACTTGAAACCATATTTTGCATCTGAGTGAGTCCAAATTGTGATCGGATTTGATATACTTAATTATGATTTCAGAAGCTTTAATTAGAGTTTCAAAAAATTACTTAGATGCAAAATTGAATTCGATGAGCTCAAGTTCATTGGCTCCATTTATTAATAAAATTTCTAAAGAAATTGTTAAACCTAAAATAAAAAAAAATAGAGAACACTACAAATATAGAAGTAGTTGTGGTCAACACTCTAACTGGGCTGATGTACCTTGGATTGCTGTTTTAGATCCTGAGATAACTACTAGCACCATGAGAGGTTATTATATTGTTTTTTTATTTTCTATAGATATGAAACGAGTTTATTTAAGTCTTAACCAAGGAATGACTGATATTGAAAAAGAGCTAAAAACTAGTGGGGCTGCTAATGAACTTTTAAGGAGAGCAGATTTTATTAGAGATAGAATTCCAGAATATAAAAAAGATTTTATTTTTAAGCCAATTGATCTCTCAGTTAAACTGTCAGGAAACACCACTAGGCCTTTTCTTTATGAAAAAGGACACGCTTTTGGAAAAGAATATTCTTTATCTAAAGGATTAGATGAAAACGAAATAACAAATGATTTAAATCAAATATTAAATTTATACTCTTTATTAAATTATAGAGGTGGAATTGACTCTGATACTACTGAAGATGACTATAAACCTGCAGAAGGCATAACAACTTTAAAAGAACTAAGACAATATAAAACGCACAGAAGAATTGAGAGAACTACAGATAACTCAAGAAAAGTTAAAAGAGAACTTGGTTATACATGTCAGGCATGTGGCTTTAATTTTAAAAATACTTATGGGGAATTAAGTTTAAATAAAAAAAAAGAAGAATTTATCGAAGCACACCATATACGACA
>QBYL01000010.1 GCA_003282835.1 Pelagibacteraceae bacterium AG-325-J13
ATATTAAACATTTATTAGTTGTTTCTTAGAATCTCAATATTTTTTTTCAGATTGCCTTGATTTTCTTTAAATATAGTGGAACCTGAAACAAGAATATTTGCACCTGCATTTTTTGCTTCGCTACAATTATCAAAATTGACTCCACCATCTATCTCAATATCTGCTTTTAAATTATTTTTTCTCAATATATCTCTTATTTTTTTTGTTTTATTTAGCACATCAGGTATGAACTTCTGGCCACCAAAACCAGGCTCGACACTCATGATTAAAATCAAGTCAACTTTACCTAAGAATTTCTCAATTAACTTTATTTCTGACTTTGGTTTGAGTGATATGCCTACCTTTTTTTTTTCAGCCCTTATAAGACCAATAGTTTTTGAAATATCTTTTGTTGCTTCAGGATGAAAAGTAATGATATCTGCTCCTGCTTCAGCGAAACTTTTAATATAATTATCTACAGGTGATATCATAAGATGTACATCGAATACTTTCTTAGTGAGGGGTCTTAAATTTTTAATTACATCAGGACCTATTGTAAGATTAGGTACAAAATGGCCATCCATTACATCAATGTGGATGTAATCTGCGCCAGCTTTTTCTAACGCTAATACTTCTTCACCAAGTTTACTAAAATTAGCGGATAGAATAGACGGAGATATTTTAATTTGATCTTCCATATTATACTTATATTTTAACTAGTTAATTTGTCAAAAAAATAAATTTTACTTAAAAAACTGATAGAGTTGTTTTGATAAATCACTTTCTAAAGGAAAAGATAACATACCCCACACATCATAACCTAGAACATATGGCATTACATAAAACCTAAAAAGATAAAAAAACCATGCAACATATAGTGGAATAAATATTCCAAATAGAAAGCTTGGTGTAATAAATTTGAACAATCTAATTATTGGATCTGTATACTTAACAAAAACCTTCATAAAAAAAAAATCAGAGTCTTCTCTTTGAAAAATATTCATCGCAGCTCGACCTATTAGAGTCCACATAATAGCACCCATTATATAATCTAATACTATTGCCCAAGCTGGTATCATATTCTCAAAATATCATGATTTTGATAAAAAAAAAGGGGCGAATAAATCGCCCCTTTCAATTTAAATTAATAAAATATTAGTGTTGCTTACCTAAGATTGCTTTACCAGAAGGTATTCTAGTATCGTCAACCATTTTTTGAGTAGCAGCATCCGGTTCTTTAGTAATTAAACTTACTACAACCATTGAAACTAAGCTTACGCTTGCTCCAACTATTCCAAAAGTAAGTTGAGTAATTCCTAAGAATCCAGCTCCACCAGTTCTTACCCAAACTAAGTACGCTGTACCTGATATTAATCCTAGTAGCATTCCCGCAACTGCTCCTTGAGAATTAGCTCTCTTCCACCATACTCCAAGCACAAGTGGGAAGAACAATCCTGACATTGCAAAGTCAAAAGCCCAGATTACTGAACCTAAGATACCTTGAATTTCAAGAGCTGCAATAGTAGCTCCAGCAAAACCAATTATTACGAGCAATACCCTTGCAACAATCAATCTTTTTGCAGTTTCTGCTTTAGGGTCAATGATCTTGTAGTACAAGTCATGAGATAAAGCATTTGCAATTGCTAGAATTAAACCATCCGCAGTTGACATGGCAGCAGCCATACCTCCTGCAGCCACCAATCCTGAAATTACATATGGTAATCCAGCTATTTCTGGTGTCGCTAATACAACGGCTTTACCACCCATGAAAAACTCATTTAATTCGAGAGTTCCATTTCCATTAAAGTCGTTTACAAACATTAGGTTTGCCTGGTTCCAGTTTTGGTACCAATCTATTGCTTGAACATCAGCTATTGATTTTCCAATAATACCTGTTGGTAATGTTGGGTCCATCAAGGATAGTTTCGATAATGTAGCTAACATAGGCGCAGAAGAATAAAGTAGGAATATAAAGAATAAAGACCATCCTACTGATCTTCTAGCAGCTTTAACACTAGGTGTAGTAAAATATCTCATCATAACGTGAGGTAATGAAGCTGTTCCAGCCATCATACATACCGCTAATGAAATAAACGCCCAAGGCGTTGCATTTACTGCAGAGTGAGCTTTAGTTATACCGGCTAATCCTTTTGGCACAGTTGCTAAATCAGCAGCAGAATTTTTTACAAAGCCAAATTGACTTTCTAATTCTCCAATTCTTGCCACTTCATCTGCTAACATTACATGAGGAAAAAATCCTGCACCCATTTTATTACTAATCCAGAATACTGGTAGTAAGTATGCAATGATTAATACTATGTATTGTGCAACCTGTGTCCATGTTACGGCTCTCATTCCACCAAGCAAAGAGCAAAGTAATATACTGATCAATCCAACATAAACTGCATATTGGAATGGTATATCTAATGCTACAGAAGCAATTGTTCCTGTTGCATTAATTTGCGCTGTTACGTAAGTAAATGAAGCTACAGTTAAAACTATAACTGCTGAAAGTCTTGCTAAATTACCACCGTATCTTGTACCTACGAAATCTGGAACCGTATAACATCCAAATTTTCTTAAGTAAGGTGCTAATAGAGAAGCCACTAAAACGTAACCTCCTGTCCAGCCAACTAAAAGCGCCATGTATCCATAACCTTTAAAGTAAATACCACCAGCCATTGCTACGAATGATGCACCTGACATCCAGTCAGCCGCAGTTGCCATTCCGTTGAACACTGTTGGTACTTCCCTTCCAGCTACATAATACGCGTCGACTTGAAGTGTTCGTGACAGATATCCAATGATCGCATATATCGAAACAGTAAATGCAACGAAACATATTCCAATCATTTTAGCAGACATTCCCATTTGTTCTGCGATTGCCATCAAGAGTATGAATACAATAAATCCTCCAGTGTATATTCCATAAACTTTAGGCAAGTTATCTATAAATTTACCTTTTATCATTTAGTCATCCTCTCTTTCCGAGTAACCAAATTCCTCATCAATTTTTTCTTGTCTTCCCGCAAACCAAAAAATTAGTATTACGAAAATTCCAAGAGAACCTTGACAAGTCATGTAGTATGACAAAGGATATCCTAGCGGTCTAATGCTAGAAGCTTCCATTTGTGCTCCGAAAAGAAATATTCCAATGGAAAAAACAAACCAAATTGCTAATGTTACGAATAGCAAATTCCTTGTTTTTGCCCAGTATCGATCTTTATTCGACATATTTCCCCCTTTTTTCTTAATTTAATTAAATTAATGTTAGAACTTTACTTATTTTCGAATAGAATTAAACCCTTTAATATGACCGTAAAAGGTACTATTTTATATGATATACAACCTATACTAGAGCAATGACCCTTAAATACAAATTTAGTTTAAACGATCTGAAAAAAATTAAATATCAAGATTTTAAGACTTATCTTTTTGCACTTTTTAAAGCTTTTATACCTCACAAGAAAATAAAAGACTTAGAGGAATTAGAAACATTTATTCAAAATAAATCAGCATGGGTTACGCAAGTAACCTTGTATGGATATTTGAAAACCAGAATGGGAACAAGATATGTTTTGCATTTCGATAATGAGGTTTTTTTATCATCTATCAACAAGGCAAAATGGAATATTTATATAATTGCTATACAAGATTTAATTTTTTTTACATTTTCTTATTTAAAATCAGTGTTTAATTACAAAGATTTAGATAACGCCAAATTAATATTTGAAAATATCTTAGAAAATGAAACAAAGAATAATATGCCAATAGAAATAATTAATGAGGCAAAGAAAACTTTTAATGAAAGATTAGATAAAATTGAATGGGAAAATTATTATAATAAATATCCATTCAATCAAAGTGCATTGGCTCTTTTTAAATGGGCGCCAATTGCAGACGATTTAAAAAATTTAGACAGAAAGATAGTTCTAAATTCTGTAATATTAAAATGGGATATTGTTAAAAAAGAATTTTATAAAAGAATTAATTTTTAACTATTTTTTCTATTTTCAATTAAATTTTCGACAACGCTGGGATCTGCAAGTGTAGTTGTATCGCCAAGATTATCAGTTTCGTTTGCAGCTATTTTTCTGAGTATTCTTCTCATTATTTTTCCTGATCTTGTTTTTGGAAGTCCTGGTGAAAATTGTATTACATCTGGTGTAGCTATTGGACCAATTTGTTTTCTTACCCAAAGTTTCAAATCTCTTTCTAAATCTCCTGTAGGTTGTTCTCCTAAATTTAGAGTTACATAACAATATAATCCATTTCCTTTAATACTGTGTGGAAACCCGACAACCGCTGCTTCAGCTACTTTTGGGTGTGCAACAAATGCACTTTCAATTTCTGCTGTGCCTAAGTTATGGCCTGATACGATAATTACATCATCAACTCTTCCCGTAATCCAATAATATCCATCTTTATCTCTTTTACACCCATCTCCAGTGAAATATTTTCCATCAAATTGCGAAAAATAAGTATCGATAAATCTTTGATGATTTCCATACACAGTTCTCATCTGTCCTGGCCAAGAACTTGCAATACATAGTCTACCTTTGCCTTCACCTTTTATAATTTTACCATCTTTGTCTAACAATAAAGGTTTAATTCCATAAAATGGCTTTGTAGCAGACCCTGGTTTTAAATCTATCGCACCAGGTTGTGGAGCTATCATTATTCCACCAGTCTCTGTTTGCCACCATGTATCAACTATAGGACACCTAGAATCACCAACTGTTTTATAATACCACATCCAAGCCTCTGGATTAATTGGCTCTCCAACAGTACCTAACAGTTTTAAGGTTTTTCTGCTCGTTTTTTTAACTGGTTTATCACCTTCGCTCATTAATGCCCTTATAGCAGTCGGTGCCGTATAAAAAATATTGACTTTATGTTTATCAACTATTTGCCACCAACGGGAACTATCAGGGTAATTGGGCACCCCTTCAAACATAATAGTTGTTGCACCATTCGCCAATGGTCCATAAATAATGTAACTGTGTCCTGTCACCCAGCCAATGTCAGCTGTGCACCAATATATGTCGTTACTTTTGTAATCAAAAATATATTGATGTGTCATTGAAGCATAAACCATATAACCACCAGTGGTATGTAATACTCCTTTAGGTTTTCCTGTTGAACCAGAAGTATAAAGAATGAACAGTGGATCTTCTGCGCCCATTTCCTCTGGTTCACATTTGTTTGAAACAGATGCAATCATCTCTTTATATGAAATATCTCGATCGTTATTCCAGTCAACTTGATTACCTGTTCTTTGGACAACGACACATTTTTTTACATCTGGACATTGCGTTAAAGCTTCGTCGGCTATTTTCTTTAATGGTATAATCTTTCCACCTCGCACGCCTTCGTCAGCGGTAATTAGAAAATCAGATTCGCAATCATTTATCCTTGTAGCTATTGAGTCTGGTGAAAATCCACCAAAAATAATCGAATGTACTGCTCCAATTCTAGCACATGCTAACATAACGTAAGCAAGCTCAGGTATCATTGTTAAATAAATTGTTACTCTATCCCCTTTTTGCACTCCAATATTTTTTAAACCATTAGCAACTTTACAAACGTTTTGATGTAACTCTTTGTATGAAATTTTTTTTGTATCTGCAGGATCGTCACCTACCCAAATTATTGCAGTTTTTTTTGGATTTTTCTTTAAATGTCGATCAATGCAATTAGCTGAAGCGTTTAATGTTCCGTCGTAATACCATTTTATTTTAACATCATCTTTACTATACTTAACATCTTTTATTTTAGTAAACTTTTTAATCCAAGAAATTCTTTTACCTTCTTTGGCCCAAAATTTATCATTTTCTTTTATCGATAATTTATATTTTTTTTTATATTTTGACTCATTTATATAAGCTTGATTAGACCAGCTATCTGAAACTTTAATTACCGTGTTGCCATCGCTATCTTTGGATTGGCTTAGTAATTTTGCTGTTTGGTTTCTTTTTTTGACTCTTTTCTTAGATTTTCTTGTTCTCGACTTTCTTGATTTCTTTGTTCTTTTCGATCTTTTAGACCCTCTAGGTTTTCTTCTAGATTTTTTTATTCTTCTAGGTTTTCTTTTAGAATTAGATGATTTTTTATTTTTCTTCTTTTTTTTTCTCTTTTTAGGCACAAATTCTCCAAAATTTTTTATACTTTACCCATCTTACATAAGATTTTCCAGCTTTTAAAATCAATTGGCATTACTGATAGCCTGCTTTGTTTTATTAATGGTAAGTGCGAAATAGCACTGTTTTTTTTAATACTTTTTAATGAGACTGGGTGTTTTAATTGCTTTTCAAACCTAACTTGAACGGCAACGAACCTTTTTTTCTGATCAGTTTTATCAGGGAAAGCAGTTTTGATAACTTTAACAATACCAACAATTTCTTTTCCAATATTCGAATGGTAGAAAAAACACAGGTCTCCAATCTGCATTTTTTTCATATTATTTGCTGCTTGATAATTTCTAACACCATCCCAGACAGCACCTTTTTTTCCAGCTTTTTTTTGTTGATCTATTGACCAAACGTTAGGTTCAGATTTCATTAACCAATATTGCATATTTTTTAAATAATGAGCATGACTAGTTCTTTAAAATTTCAACCCTGGACCTTTCATATATGGAGCTTCTTTATCAAGTGGCCATCTTGATTTTGGCTCTACGTTAAGATCATTTAATAACCTTTTTTTATACCTTTGTATTCCTGCCCAAGCAATCATTGCAGCATTGTCTCCACAAAATTTTAGATTGGGATAAATAGTTTCAAAATTTAATTTTCTTCCAAGACTAGATAAATTTTCTCTAATTGAGATATTTGCTGCTACACCACCAGCTATTACCAGTCTTACTTTTTTCGTTTGATTTTTTTCTTTGAAATCTTTTATTGCGATTTCAGTTTTTTTATAAAGAATCTTATTAATAGTATTTTGAAAAGATGCAGCAAGATTGTATCTGAGTTGTTTTTCTCCATTAATTTTTTTTGACTCCCTTAACACTGCAGTTTTTAAACCAGCAAAGGATAGGTTGCACCCAGCCTTATTAATTATTGGTTCAGGTAATTTAAAATAATTTTTATCACCTAATTTTGAAAATTTTTCTACATTTGGTCCACCCGGATATCCAAGATTTAACATTTTTGCAGTTTTATCAAACGCTTCTCCTAAAGCATCATCTATAGTTGTGCCGAGCTGTTCATAATTGTTTACATCTTTGACAATAAGGTATTGCGTATGACCCCCAGAAATTAAAAGAAGTAAATAAGGAAATTCTATTTTATTTTCCAATCCAGGACTGAGCGCATGTCCTTCTAAGTGGTTAACACCTATAAAGGGTTTATTAGCGAAAGCTGCAATGGATTTTCCAATATTTAGTCCTACAGTCAAACAAACAATTAAACCAGGCCCAGCAGTAGCAGCTATACCATCTATCTCATTTAAAGTTATATCACTGTCTTTTAAAGACTTATTGATTACGTAATCTATATTTTCTAAATGCGCACGTGCAGCTAATTCAGGTACGACACCTCCAAACTCCTTGTGTTCATTGATTTGACTTGAGACAACGTTTGACAATACATCTGCAGTTCCATTTTCATTTTCTCTAATAACTGCAGCAGCTGTTTCGTCACAGCTTGTTTCAATTCCTAGAAAAGTAATTTTTTCTTTCATTATAAATGTTTAATTTTTTATAATAGTATAAAATACATCTATCAAATATATATACTAATAATGAAAAAAATTATAATTGGAGCCAGAGGCAGCAAATTATCTCTTGCTTATGTATCAAAAGTTAAAAGACTTATACTAGAAAGCTCAAAAGACATAGATATTCATATTAAAACTATAAAAACTTCTGGGGACATTCATGGAGATATGAAGCTGTCCGAGATAGGAGGAAAAAATTTATTTTGTAAAGAAATTGAAGAAAACTTAATAAAAAATGAAATTGATATTGCGGTACATTCTTTAAAAGACATGGAGTCGATTGAGCATAAAGATTTAACCATCGGAGCTTTCATAAAAAGAAATGATCCTCGTGACACTCTTATAAGTAAAAAAATTAAAAACTTAAGGGAATTAAATCAGGAAGTAATAATTGGTTCAAGTTCCAGAAGAAGAGAACTTCAATTGAAGAAATTAAATAAAAATATTTCTGTTATCAATATGAGAGGAAATATAGACACGAGAATTAAAAAAGTGGAGGAAAATAAGTTAGATGCAATTATTTTAGCCGCAGCAGGGGTTAAAAGTTTAAACTTAGAAAATAAAATTAGTATAACTTTCGAAACTAGCGAAATTTTACCTGCTATTGGGCAAGGGATCATCGCTGTTCAGTGCAGGAAAGATGATAAATTGATTTTAGATATTATTAAAAAGATAAATGATAATGAAACCAGTCTTTGTGCCAAGGCAGAGAGACAAATGCTACAAACTATAGGAGGAAATTGTGAAACAGCTGTAGGAGGGTTAGCTGAGATTTATAATGATAATCTAAAACTTAAAGCTCAATTATTTTCAGATATTGGCGATATTAATTTTGATTATGAGCTTGTGGGTAAATACACTGATGCTTCTAATATTGGAAAAGCAGTAGGAGAAAAATTATTAAGCTTGGCAGGAGAAAAATTTAAAAAAAGATGAATATTTTAATTACAAGACCACTTATTGATACCGAAGATTTAATGGGAAAACTTTTTGCTTTAGGTCATAAAATAATCCACATACCAACTTTAAAGATCTATCCAGCTAAAATCGAACCTATAGATGCAAAAAAGTACAATGCATTTGTTTTTACTAGCGCAAATGCTATTCGAAATTTGAAAGTGGCAAAACAAGATAAAAGTAAGTTATGTTTTTGTGTGGGAGCCATTACTGAAAAGATAGCAAGAATGTCAGGTTATAATAATACTATTTCTGCAGGTGGAACAGTTAACGCATTAAAAAATTTAATCATTAGTTCAAACCAAATAAATGAAAAATCTAACATAGCTTATTTTTGTGGAGATAATGTTTCCTATGAACTGGATCTTGACCTTAAAAAGGAAGGGTTAAAAATTGCTAAGATTATTAATTATAAATCTGAAAAAATTACAGATTTAAATGAGCAAAACAAAAAGATTATTGTAAATCACTCTCCTGACATAATATTTGTCTATTCATCAAGAAGTGGAGAGAGTTTTATAGAAATAACAAGAAATCATTCTCTTTATCCATTAATGACAGAGTCGAAAGTTATGTGTATAAGCGACAAAGTGGCAAAAATATTTAAATCTGATGGATGGAATAAAGTAGAAGTTTTTAATCCAGGAGAAGAGCTACTAAAAATATAGGAAAAAAAAATGAATGTACTAGACAATTTTAAAGATCTATTTGTAGAAATTTGGCAGCAGGGTATTTCCGGTGTTAATTTTACACAAATTGGATTGGCAATTATTATTTTCTTATTTTTTTTATTGTTACGAGGACTAATTGCAAAATTTATTCTTCAAAGATTGAAAAATTATGTTTCCAAAACATCAAATAAATTTGACGATGCATTGGTAGAGGCGTCAGCTGGTCCAGTAAAATTTTTACCAATAGTGCTTGGTATATTTATGGCAACTTCCTATATGGATTTTGAAGGAAAAATGTCTATCTTCGTGGACAATATAAATCGTTCTTTAATTACTATTTTAATATTTTGGTTAATCCATCAAATTGTAGAACCAATAACTTATTTGATTAAAAGGGTAGAGGAATTACTATCTAAAGATTTACTTAATTGGGTTGTTAAAGCAAACAAAATTTTAATTATTTTTTTTGGTTTTGCAGCAACGCTTGATATTTGGGGTATCAAAATTGCTCCTATAATTGCCGGACTTGGATTATTTGGAGTTGCTGTTGCTCTAGGAGCTCAAGATTTGTTTAAGAATTTGATTTCTGGTATTTTGGTTTTGGTAGAAAAAAGATTTAAAATTGGAGATTGGATATTTGTAGAAGGTATTACTGAAGGTATCGTTGAGAGAATAGGCTTTAGATCCACAGTAATAAGAAAGTTTGATAAATCTATTGCGACCATACCCAATTCTTCTTTTGCAGAAAATGCTGTAGTTAATATTACAGAAACAACCAATTGGAGAATCAGCTGGATTATTACTTTGCAGTATAGTTCCACTATCCAACAATTAAAAAATATTAGAGATCAGATTGAAAAATTTATATCTACAAATAAAGATTTTAAAATTGGTGAAGACACAGAACACGCTGTCCGAATAGATAAGTTTTCCGATAGCTCAATAGATATGTATATAAGATGTTTTACAGTCACGGACGAGTGGAGTGAATGGCTAAAAGTGAAAGAAAGATTAGCTGTTAAAATTAAAGAAATTGTAGAAAGCAATGGTGCTTCTTTTGCTTTTCCAAGTACATCTATTTATGTTGAAAAAAAATGAAAGCAATCTACCTCTTAATATTCCAAGTTATAAGTCTTTATGAATGGGTAGTAATTATTCATGTAATTTTAAGCTGGTTAGTCGCCTTTAATGTTTTAAACACTCAAAATAGATTAGTTTATTCAATTCTTGATTTCACATATAGAGCAACTAGTCCAATTTTAGACAAAATAAAAAATTACATTCCTAATTTAGGACAAATTGATATTTCGCCAATAGTACTTCTTATAGGCTTATGGTTCGTTAAACTTTGTATGGATTTATATTTAAAACCTTTGGTATTTTAAAATGATTATTGATGGAAAAAAAGAAGCAGCAGCTTTACGAGAAGAGATAAAAAAAGAGATTATATCAATTAAAAATAAAACTAATAAAGTTCCAGGATTAACAGTGATACTAATTGGTGAGTTTGCCCCAAGTCTAATTTATGTAAGAAATAAAGAAAAAAAATCAAAAGAAGTCGGCATCAATTCTAATGTGATCAAATATTCAAATGATGTTAAGGAAGAAGAAGTTTTAAAAAAGATTGAAGAATTAAATAAAGATAAAAATGTTTCTGGTATTTTGGTTCAACTACCTCTTCCAGATCAAATAGATAAGAAAAAAATTATTAATTCTATTGATCCATCAAAAGATGTAGATGGATTTAACCCAATAAATGTAGGAAATTTAGCATCAGGTCATGATGCAATCGTTCCATGTACTCCTTTCGGATGTCTGCTGTTATTAAAAAAGATAGAAAACAATTTATCTGGAAAACATGCAGTTATTATTGGAAGGTCAAACCTTAACGGAAAACCAATGGCACAACTTTTGTTAAAAGAAAATTGTACAGTCACAGTTGCTCACTCAAAAACAAAAAATTTAAAAGAAGAGTGTTCAAAAGCTGATATTTTGATCGCTGCAGTTGGAGTGGCTAACTTAGTAAAAAAAGATTGGGTAAAAGATGGATCTATCGTTATAGATGTTGGAATAAATAAGCAAGGAGATAAGATTGTAGGCGATGTTAGTTTCGAAGAAGTTAAAGATAAAGTTAAAGCTATCTCACCAGTTCCAGGAGGAGTGGGGCCTATGACAATAGCTTGCTTGCTAAAAAATACCTTAGAGTGTTTTAAAGCTCGTTTGCTTTAGAAGTATCTATTTTTAAATATTTACTGTTTCTAAATCTAATTATCACTGTCGCAATAGCAACAATTAAAATTGCAGTTGAAATATAAATTAAATTTGTAGGGTCACTGTCTTTATCTTGTAATATTATAAATCTAGCTAAGGCGGTTATAGCTATTACTAAAGGGTATGAAATCCTAACAGATCTAGTTTCCCAATATGACCTTACTAGGCCAATCACCTCTATATAAATGAACATTAAAAGCAAATCAGCTAGATCGATATTTCTTTCTTCATACATTTCGCTAACTTCAAGTAAAAAAGCTATTATCGTAGAAATTAGAACGAATAACACAGCGGTTAATTGTATATTTCGAATCGTGTTGTTCATTAAGTAATTAATATCAGAATTTTAAGATTTATATAACTGTTTTGAATGATATTTTATAAATTTTTCGACTTTAGACTTATTAAAAGATTTATTCTCTTCGAATGATACTTTCTTCATCGAGTAAGCTCTATTTTTTGTTCTTCTTGATACTATGACAATATTACCTTTATACAAACTTAAGATGACGTCTCCAGAAACTTGATTTCTTTTTTTATCAACTATTTTTTGAAGATTAACTCTCTTTTTTGAGAACCAGTAGCCATTGTAAACTAATTCAGCGTATTCGGGCATTACTCTTTCTTTGTCATGAGCAGTTTGTTTATCAAGAGTGACAGATTCCATTGCTCTGTGAGCAACGTACAAAACTGTGCCCCCAGGTGTTTCATAAACACCTCTTGATTTAATACCAATAAATCTATTTTCTACTAAATCAACTCTACCTATCCCATTTTTTCCTGCTACTAGATTTAATTTTTCAAGAAGTTTTTCTGGGTTTAACTTTTTTCCATTAATAGCAATGGGATCACTATTTTTAAAAGTAATTTTAATTTTTGTTTTTTTATTAGGTGCTTTTTCTGGAGAAACTGTTCTTTGAAATATAAATTCTGGCGGAGAATTCTTTGGATTTTCTAATACCTTACCTTCGGTTGAGGTATGAAAAATATTATCATCTACTGAAAAAGGAGGAGCACCTTTTTTATCTTTAGGAATAGGGATTTTATTTTTTTTTGCATAATTAATCAAATCAGTTCTAGATTGTAACTTCCATTCTCTCCATGGGGCTATAACTTTAATTTTTTTTCCACCAAAAAAAGCGTATCCTAATTCAAATCTTACTTGATCATTGCCTTTTCCAGTCGCTCCATGAGAAACCCCAAAAGCATTAAATTTTTTTGCGATAGCTATTTGTCTCTTTGCAATTAGTGGTCTAGCAATAGATGTTCCTAACAAATAAACTCCCTCATAGACTGCATGTGCTCTTATCATGGGAAAAACATAGTCTTTAACAAAAATATTTTTTAGATTCTCTATAATGATTTTTTTAACACCTAATCTCTTTGCATTTCTGATAATTTTTTGTTTATTCATTTCTTGACCTATATCTGAAGTGTAAGCGATAACTTCAGCTTTATAATTTTCTTGGAGCCACTTGAGTATTATTGATGTGTCAAGACCGCCAGAGTAGGCTAAAACAATTTTTTTCATTTAATTGCAAAGTTTTTTCGCTGTGTTATATGCTTTAGTAAATCCCATCATCGAATAATGATCTGTGGTCTCTGCACCATTAGCTGTTCTAGCTTTGACTATAAGATTGGTAGCTTTTTTCATTAACTTGATAAAATTTTTTTCCTCTTGATCATCTAGAAGCCATGCAAAATTTTTTTGCGAAAAAAAAGAAAATCTTTTTTTACCAGAAGCAGCTGTAACCGTAGAAGTTTTATAATCATGTCCGCTAGTTAAACTTACCTCATCTCTAATATTTTCTGTAGGCCTGAAGGTTACAAATAGTTTTGA
The DNA here is from genome assembly GCA_003282835.1 of Pelagibacteraceae bacterium AG-325-J13. GTDB lineage: Bacteria > Pseudomonadota > Alphaproteobacteria > Pelagibacterales > Pelagibacteraceae > Pelagilacustribacter. The sequence goes on from QBYL01000010.1 coordinate 13,438, forward strand.
TTGTTCTCTTTTTATTGATGAGGGCGCTCTTTTTGTCGGCAAAGTTTGAGCAAAACAAATTTTACCTTTTTCAGTTTGAGCTACAAAACTTTCCCAATTTTTATATTTACCAGTTGATTTCGGCGTACTTGCCAAAGTGCTGGAGCAAACTAGGACGAAAAAAGTTAAAATAAAAATTTTTTTTAGATGCATAATTAGTTTTTATACTAAAAATAATCTAATTCAATGGTCTGAATTAAGGTGAGGGATTGGGATTATCATTATGTATTAAATTTATCTTTTCAATTACTTCTTCTGTAAGTTCAATTTCCACACTTTCAATGTTTTCCTTTAATTGATCCATGGTAGTTGCTCCAATGATATTACTTGTTACGAATGGTCTCGAATTAACGAAAGCTTGTGCAAGTTGGACCATAGACATGTTATGATTTTTAGCCAATTTATAATATTCATCGTGCGCTTTCATGGCTAAAGGATTAATCATTCTCTCCCAACCTTTAAACAATTTCATTCTAGAATTTTCGGGCATTTGTCCATTTCTATATTTTCCTGACAATGCTCCTGCAGCAAGAGGATAGTAAACTAATAATCCACATTTTTCTCGAATTGAAATCTCGGACATCCCAACTTCATATGTTCTGTTAACTAAACTGTAAGGGTTTTGAACTGACATCATTCTTGGAAGATTTTTATTTTTTGATAGCTCTAAATATTTTGAAATTCCATATGGTGTCTCATTTGACATTCCAATATATCTAATTTTTCCATTTTTAATAAATTTATTTAAGGCCTGAAGAATAGTTTCGAAATCATTCCATTCTCTCTCATCTTCTCTAAAAACAAATTCTCTTCTCCCAAAGCAATTTGTAGATCTTTCAGGCCAGTGCAACTGGTATAAATCTATGTAGTCTGTCTTTAATCTTTTTAAACTCCCGTCTATTGCTTTTCCAATATTTTTTTCATTAAAGTTATTTTCGCCATTTCTAATCCAGTCACAACCTGGACCAGCTACTTTTGATGCCAATATTATTTTATCTCTATTTTTTCTTTCTTTAAACCAATTACCAATCATAATTTCAGTTTTGCCATATGACTCTTTGTTAGGAGGAACAGAATAAAGTTCAGCAGTATCAAAAAAATTAATACCTTTGCCAATTGAATAATCCATTTGTTCGAAAGCATCCTTTTCAGAGTTTTGTGTACCCCAAGTCATAGTGCCTAGACATATCAAACTTACGTCTAAATCTGTGTTTCCTAGCTTTTTAAATTTCATAAAATCCTTAAATCTATGGTTTTTTTTAAAGCAATTATTGACTATTGAAAAGTGAATAAAAATTCATATATTGATTTTATGGAATTTAATAAACAAACTACATCTACAAGATCTTCAGCTTCGGAAGCAATAATCGATCAAGGTCTAAGATCATATATGCTTAAGGTTTACAACTATATGGCCTCAGGTGTGTTGCTAACAGGATTGATAGCTTTAGCGTTTTTCAAAATGGCAGTCGTTACATCAAGCGAAGGTCAAATAATAGGATTAACTAACTTTGGAAATACTATTTATGCATCAGGACTTAAGTGGGTAATTATGCTTGCCCCTCTCGCAATAGTTTTTTATATGAGCTTTGGAATAGCAAAAATGTCAGCTTCAAAAGCCCAAACAACTTTTTGGATTTTTGCTGCATTGATGGGAGCGTCTCTATCTTCAATATTTTTGATTTACACCGGCGCAAGCATCACTAGAGTTTTCTTTATAACTTCAGGAACCTTCGGAGCTATGAGTATTTACGGTTATACAACTAAAAAAGATTTAACAAAACTTGGCTCCTTTTTAATGATGGGTCTTTTTGGAATTATTATTGCATCAATAGTGAATATTTTTATGAAATCTTCAATGATGTATTTTGTTATCTCTATAATAGGAGTTTTAGTGTTTGTAGGTTTAACTGCATATGATACTCAAAAAATTAAAAACATGTATATGGCAAGTGACAGTGGTGAATTAATGGGAAAAAAAGCTGTAATGGGTGCTCTTACTCTTTACCTAGATTTTATAAATCTATTTATCATGTTACTAAGACTTTTCGGTCAAAGAAGATAATTATTTAATTAACTTTAGTTTATTCCAACTAGTTTTATCTATTAGTTTGTTTAAATCTTCGGATTTTCTTAGCACATTACCATTTTTATCTTTTATCAAGAATTTTTCATTATAAAAATTAGGTTTTAAATTTTTTAAAATCCTCAAAACAGGTTTGTCGGACGATCTTTGGTATACATCAAAAGATATTTCTTTGTTTCCAGATGAGAAAGAATAGTCTTTCCATGTACCGTTAGAAACCATCTTTGCATACAAATCTAATATACACTGAAGCTCTCTTTTTATGAAAAACTTCTCTTTTTCTTTATTAAATTTATTATTAATTATTAATTTTAATTTTTTCATATCTTGTGTTTATTAATCAATGGTAGTTGAAACGCTGTAAAAATAAAAGTTAATGGCAGTATACCCCAAACTTTAAAATTCACCCAAATTGCTTCAGATTGAGTTCTCCAAATAATTTCATTTAAAATTGCTAATAAAATAAAAAAAAATACCCACCTATTGTTAAGTTTGTTCCAACCTATTTGATCTAATTGAAATGCAGACTTGAAGAAAAATTCTAAGAAGTTTTTTTTTAAAAAAATTCTACCTCCAATTAATGCAAATGCAAAAATGATATTAATTATTGTCGGTTTCATGTATAAAAAAATTGGATTATTAAAATATAATGTTAATCCCCCAAATAGAGAGATTATTATCCCGCCTACCAACGGAACATATGGTATTTTTTTTTCTAAAAGATAAATACCTATTACAGCTATAATTGTAGCAACTATTAAAGGCGGAATTGCAGCTGATAAATCATTTCCACTTTTGTAATAAACTGTGAAAAAGATTAGTAGTGGTCCAAAGTCTGCGACAAATTTTAAAAATGACTTATTCACACTTTATGTTTAGCATAATATTAAACTTTGTTAAATTAGATATTGATTTTAACAAAAAAATTATTAACTATTAGATATGGCATCAAGTATTAGCGCTAAATTTTCAATCGGAGAAACAGTAAAGCACAGACACTTTGACTTTAGAGGTGTGATTTATGATGTAGACTTCGAATTTAATAATTCAGAGGAGTGGTATCAATCTATCCCAAAAGATGTGAGACCAAGAAAAGACCAGCCATTTTACCACTTACTTGCTGAAAGTAATGATGTAACTTACGAAGCTTATGTATCTGAACAAAATTTGCTATTAGATAAATCTAAAGAGCCGGTAAAACATCCTTTAATAGAAGAAATTTTTTCTGGTAAAAAAGGCTCAAATTATTTCAAGATTTCAAACTAAAATCTATTCTGCCTAAAATTTAACATTATTCTTTCAAACCTATGACAAATATTTAGGTTAATTTTAATCGTATCGCCTAATTGAGAATTAACTCATACTTCTTACTCCCTCTCAATTCTCAGTTAGGCTTAAATGCACACTTCACATAAAATTTATATTATAGTAATCAGATAATATGATTAATTTAATAAACCCAAGTAAAATTTTTAAATGGATCGAAAATTCAATAAAATTTATTAATTCAATTTTTTTTATATTGTTATTAATTGCTTTAACTTTTGCGTTGATATTTTCACCACCAGATTATTTACAAGGCGATAGCGTAAGAATTATGTATGTGCATGTCCCTTCGGCTTGGATTTCACTGTCTACTTATTCTTGTATTGTTTTTCTTTCTATTTTAACTTTTATTTTCAAAACTAAAAACTTAATGTTAATTTCCAAAAGTATCGCACCAATTGGATTACTTTTCACTTTTCTAGCAATTGTCACTGGGGCCTTATGGGGCAAACCAACATGGGGAGTATTATGGGCTTGGGACGCAAGACTAACCTCAATGATAATATTGTTTGTTTTTTACACATTATATATCGCTTCAATTAAATTTATTAAGCAAGAAGATAAAGCTCATAAGATTTCAAGTATTATTGCAATATTAGGATTAATAAATATTCCAATTATAAAATATTCAGTAGATTGGTGGAACACTCTACATCAGCCTCAAAGCATTAAATTTTTGGAGGGTACTAGTACAATACATTCTTCAATGATGTTACCGTTAATGTTGATGTTATTAGTATTATTACTATATTGTGCGTTAATTTTCCTAATGAAATATAAGACAGAAATCATTAGAATAAAGAAAAAAAATATAAAAAGGTTATAATGAACAATTTTTTTAATATGAACGGTTATGGAATATTTGTGTGGTTATCTTTTTCTATAACTTTTATAGCATGCGCAATTATTTACTATAAAACTTATAAGACATTAAAAAAATATGAAAAAGATTTTGCGCAGGAATTAGAAAAATTGAGTGAGTCAGAAAAAAATTTAGTTTTGAAAAAATCAAAAATAGCATCTATCGTTTTAACCTCTTACAATAAATCAATCTAAAGCATTTTAATGCTTACAAAAAAAGTTAAAAGGAGAGTTACGTTTTTAAGTTTACTTCTGTTAACTTTTGTAATCTCTGTATTTTTTATCTTAAAATCGTTAACTAATAATATTCTTTATTTTAAATCACCTACTGACATCAAATTAAGTAAAGAAATAAGAAAAAATAAAAAAATCAGAATTGGTGGGATGGTCAAGAAGAATTCGCTGAGTATAAATAATGAAGAAATTCAATTTATTGTAACAGATTTTAAAAATGAGGTTATAGTAATTTATAGTGGTACAGTACCAAATTTATTTTTAGAGGGAAAAGGAGTGGTTGCAGAAGGAGTACTAAAAGATAAAAATTTTTTTGTTGCAGATAGGATACTTGCAAAACACGATGAGCAGTATATGCCGCCAGAACTGAAAGGTATTTTGAATAAAGATGCTAAGTAATTTAGGTAATTTTATTTTATTTTTAAGTGTTTTAATTAGTTTTTCTATTATCTACTTCTCATTTTCAAGTTTAAAAAACCACGGTTACGTTATAGAAAAAAAGATTTATAGTTTAAGCTTAATTCAAACAACATTTGTTATAATTTGTTTTTTTACATTAATTGCTGCATTCATTGTTTCAGATTTTTCTTTGATTGCCGTTTATCAAAATTCTCATTCTTTAAAACCTTTATTGTATAAAATCTCAGGAACCTGGGGAAATCACGAAGGAAGTTTAATGTTATGGGTTTTAATACTAACTTTATTTTCTTACTTATTTCTTATTTACAATAAGTCTCATCCTAAAAATTATAGAATTTACACTTTGATAACACAAAATATTTTAATTCTTGGTTTTTTATTTTTTATAATATTTAATTCTAATCCTTTTAGTAAGATTTTTCCGACTCCTAGTGAAGGGCTGGGATTGAATCCAATTTTACAAGATCCTGCGTTAGCTATACATCCACCATTACTTTATATTGGTTTTGTTGGCTCATCTATTTATTTTTCAGCGGCAATAGCTTCTATGTTAGCAAATTATTCAAACAGATTATTTGCTAACTCAATTAAGAGCTGGGTGCTGATATCATGGACATTTCAGACTATTGGAATATTAGCAGGTTCAATTTGGGCTTACTACGAATTAGGATGGGGAGGTTTTTGGTTTTGGGACCCCGTTGAAAATGCATCTCTATTGCCTTGGTTTGTAATGACCGCATTGTTTCATTCCTTATTAGTTTTAGAAAAAAGGAATCTTTTTTACTTTTGGGTGATTATTTTATGTATTCTTACTTTTATTTTAAGTGTTACTGGAACCTTTTTAGTTAGATCGGGTATTTTAAATTCAGTTCATACTTTTGCTAGCGATCCATCAAGAGGGGTCTATATTTTAATTTTTTTAAGTTTAATGATCTTTGTTTCAGTTTCAATATTATTTAAAAAAATTACACCTATAAATTATAGGTTGAATACAGACAGCAAAGAGACTTTTATTCTAATAAATAATTGGTTTATGATTTTTTATTTAATTACAGTATTACTTGGCACAATATATCCTATATTCACTGAAGTTTTAACGAATCACAAAGTATCTGTAGGTCCTCCATTTTATAATAGTGTGATAATTCCTATAGTTGTTATCTTTTTATTTTTTATGTCACTAGGACCAAAAACTAAATGGATAAAAAACAATCATCAAAATCTTAAACTAATATTAATAATATTTTCTTTAGCAACATTGATAAATTTTTTAATTATATATTTCTTTAAAAG
>QBYL01000011.1 GCA_003282835.1 Pelagibacteraceae bacterium AG-325-J13
AATGAGCAACGTAGATCGATCAGACTATTACAATATTAAGTTTCAAAAAAAACCTTTTATGATATGGATTTGGATTTCAGTAGCCTTAATTTCAATTGGTGGTTTAATAAGATTTTTAGAAAATGCAAAAAAAAATAATTAAATTTACAATTTTTATTCTTATTATTTTTCTTATGGGAGTATTCTTCATTGGTTTGAGTAAAGACACATTCTACAGCACAAAAGATTTGGTAGGAAAAAAAATCACAGGAATAGAATTAATTACATTTAATGACGAAAAAATATTTACAGAAATAGACATAAAAAAAAATAAATTTATACTAATAAATTTTTGGGCTTCTTGGTGTGGACCATGCAAAATTGAACATCCAATACTTTTAAAATTACAGGAAGAAAAAAATTTGAGACTTTTAGGTGTCAATTTTAAAGATAAAAAAGAAAATGCTTTATTATTTTTGAAAAATTTAGGAAATCCTTACAATAATCTATTTTACGATAAAATTGGAAAAAGCGCTGTCAATTTTGGTATTTATGGTATTCCGGAAAGTGTTTTGTTAAATAAAGATTTGATAGTTATAAAAAAATTTATAGGACCACTAAGTAATAGTGATTTCGAGTATATAAAAGGAGTTATAAAAAGATGAAGAAAACTTCAATATATATATTTATTTTCTTATTTTACTTTAACAATTCATTTGCTGAAAAAGTTTCTATTGACCCAAATAATATATTTAAAAATTTAAGATGTTTAATTTGCCAAGGACAGTCTGTTGCAGATTCTAACTCAGAATTTGCACAAACAATAAAAATAGTTGTTAATGATAAAATTCAAGATGGTAGTTCTGAAAAAGAAATTTATGATTTTTTAATTGATAAATATGGAGAATGGATTGTCTACAAACCTTCATTAAATAAAGAAAATTTAATATTATGGATGCTTCCATATGTCATTTTTATAGTTGGTGGAATTATGATTATCATGATGTTGAAAAATAGGCGTTATTGAAAGACAATAGCTCCTATACAATATTAAAAATTAATTGTATTTTGTTGATATGAAACTAAAATTAGTGACCTTGTTAGGGATGTTTATAATAAATGCAAATTTATTATTAGCTGATGAATTAATAAAAGCTAATAACGATGTCTCTTTCTATGCTGGAACTTTTGATATCATAGATAAAGAGGGTGATGATCAGACAAGTCTAATAGGATTAGAACACAATAATCCTAATTTATTTAGAAATACACTCTTAGGCAATTTTTCTCCTATTACTGGAGCATTTATTACAGGAAATAGTTCACTTTACTTTTATACAGGTGTCCAAGGTCAATATGATGTTGGGCCTATAAAGATTTTACCAAGTTTTGCGCCAGGATATTATGAGAAAGGTGATGGCAAAGATTTAGGGAGCATTTTGGAATTTAAAAGTGAAATTAAATTAGGATTTGATATTTTTGAAAATTCAAAATTAAGTTATAGTTATAGTCATATATCTAATAACGACTGGGGAGACTCTAATCCAGGTACAGACAATCAGCAAATAACTTTTTCTAAAAACTTTTAGTCATGATGAATTTAAAGGATTGTCATAACTATAGCGATTTCAGAAAACTAGCTAAAAAAAAGTTACCTTCACCTATATTTCATTACATTGACGGTGCCGCAGATGATGAAATTACTTATGCTAGAAATACAAGTGCTTTTGATGATGTTGATTTAGTGCCGAATGTTTTAAGGGGTGTTGAGAATGTTGATTTGTCAACTACGATATTTGGTAAAAAACTTGATTTACCTTTTTATTTAGCTCCAACCGCATTACAAAGACTTTTTCATTATGATGGGGAAAGAGCAGTCGGAAAAGCTGCACAGAAATTTAATACAATGTTTGGTGTTTCAGCTTTAGCTACGGTTAGCGTGGAAGAAATATCTTCAATGATTGATACACCAAAGATGTTCCAATTTTACTTCCATAAAGATAGAGGGTTAAATGATTCGTGTTTAGAAAGAGCGAAAGCAGCTAAATTTGATGTGATGGCTCTTACCGTAGATACTATTACTGGAGGAAACCGTGAGAGAGATTTACGAACTGGCTTTACATCTCCTCCTAAATTAACCCTAGCAAGTTTATTTAGCTTTGCTACAAAACCTATGTGGGGAATAAATTATTTAACAAAAGGTAAATTTGAATTACCACATCTTCAAGATTTCGTAAAAGAGGGCACTAGCACTAACTCATCGATCGGGAGTTATTTTTCAACAATGTTGGATCAATCTATGAATTGGAATGATGCTGAGAAGTTATGCTCAAAGTGGGGTGGTCACTTTGCCTTAAAGGGAGTTATGAGTGTAGAGGATGCTAAGCGAGCGGTAGATATTGGTTGCACAGGGATAATGGTTTCAAATCATGGTGGTCGACAACTTGATGGCTCTAGATCTCCATTTGATCAGTTAGCTGAAATAGTTGATGCTGTCGGAGATAAACTTGATGTAATTTGTGAAGGTGGGATTCATAGAGGAACACATATGCTTAAAGCTTTATCACTTGGTGCTAAAGCTTGCTCAGGCGGTCGACTATATTTATATGCTTTAGCTGCGGCAGGACAAGAAGGTGTTGAAAGAGCGCTAGGTCAGTATAAGTCAGAATTAGAAAGAGACATGAAGTTAATGGGTTGCACAAAAATAAGTGATCTTAATAGAAAAAATTTAAGATTTCGAAAGTAATGAGTTTAAAAAATTGTCACAATTTTGAAGATTTTAGAAAACTTGCAAAAAAAAAACTTCCTTCTCCAATATTTCACTATATTGATGGTGGGGCCGATGATGAGACTACACTAAGAAGAAACACAGAATCTTTTAATGACTGTGACTTAATTCCGAACATACTCGCAAGTGTGGGTAAACCTGATTTATCAACTACTTTATTTGGAAGAAAAATTGATATGCCTATTTTTCTCTCACCTGCTGCAATGCAAAGACTTTACCATCCAGATGGAGATAAAGCATCAGCTCGAGCAGCAGAAAGATTTAATACTTTTTATAGTATGTCGTCGATGGGCAACAACACCATCGAAGAAGTTTCTAATATTTCTAGTGGCCCAAAGTTGTTTCAACTTTATGTGCATAAGGATAGATCAATTTCTGACGATATGATTGAAAGATCAAGAAGATCTGGCTTTGATGCAATGTGTTTGACAGTAGATACTTTAGTAGCAGGCAATAGAGAGAAAGATCACAGAACAGGTTTTACTACTCCACCAAAATTAACTTTGGGAAGTCTAATGAGTTTCGCAATGCGACCTAGATGGGTATTTAATTATTTAACAGGTAAAAAATTTGAACTATCCAATGTAAAAAAGAAAACAGATAAAGGAACAAATATAGCAAAGTCAGTTATTGAATACATAAACGAGCAATACGATCCGGCAATGGGTTGGAAAGATGCCGAGTATTGTGCAAAAAAATGGAACGGACCATTCGCATTAAAGGGCGTAATGTCTGTAGAAGACGCAAAAAAAGCAATAGATATTGGATGTACAGCGATCATGATATCAAATCATGGTGGACGACAACTGGATGGTTCAAGATCGCCTTTTGATCAGGTTAAAGCAATATCTGATGCGGTAGGTGACAAATTAGAAATTATTTTAGACGGAGGCGTTAGACGCGGAACTCATGTGTTAAAAGCAATTGCAGCTGGTGCTAAAGCTTGCAGTTTTGGTAAAATGTTTTTATTTTCTTTGGCCGCAGGAGGACAAAAAGGTGTAGAGCATTTATTACAAAATATGCATGATGAAATCAATAGAAATATGGTCTTAATGGGCTGCAGAAATTTGAAAGAATTAAATAGTAAAAAATTAATTTATAGAAAAAAAATTTAAAAATAGTAGAATATAATTATGAAATTAGCAAAAAGCTTAGAGAGACTAGGAACAGAATCAGCATTTTCTATTTTAGCTGAAGCAAAAAAACTTGAAGCACAAGGCAAGCCTATGATTCACTTAGGTTTAGGCCAACCAGATTTTAAGACTCCTCAACATGTTATGGATGCAGCAAAAAAAGCAATTGATGATGGACATCATGGCTATGTTTTAGCTAATGGAATTTTAGAATGTAGACAAGCTGTTACAAGAAAGATTAAAAAGTTGTACAATAAGGACATAAGTCCTGAAAGAGTGATGATAATGCCAGGAGGAAAACCTACAATGTATTATGCAATACAAATGATCGGAGAACCTGGCGCAGAGATAGTTCATCCGACACCAGGATTTCCAATTTATGAATCTATGATAAATTATACAGGAGCTAAAGCTGTTCCGTATGACTTAACCAAAGAAAAAGATTTAAAATTTGATCCAGAAAAAATTTTATCTTTGATAACTGATAAAACAAGATTAGTTATTTTGATTAATCCAAATAACCCAACGGGCAGTTTCGTTGAAAAATCTGCAATAGATTTTCTTGCTGAAGGTTTAAAGAAACATCCTCACGTTTATATATTAAGCGATGAAATTTACAGTAGACAAATTTTTGATGGAAAAGAAATGCCAACATTTTTTAATTATCCTGATTTACAGGATCGATTGATAGTCTTAGATGGATGGAGTAAAGCTTATTCAATGACTGGGTGGAGAATGGGTTGGAGCGTTTGGCCAGAAAAATTAATTCCCCATGTTACAAAATTAGCAATTAATAGTTTTTCTTGCGTTAACGCACCATCACAATTTGCTGGAATAGCTGCATTAGATGGACCGGATGATGCAATAATTCACATGATGTCTAAATTTGATCAAAGAAGAAAATTAATTCACAAAGGATTAAATGATTTACCAGGTGTTACTTGTAGTATGCCCGGAGGAGCTTTTTATGCTTTCCCTAACGTGAGTGGTACT
>QBYL01000012.1 GCA_003282835.1 Pelagibacteraceae bacterium AG-325-J13
CTCCCTTTTCTTTTCCTCATTTAATTTTGAAATAAGATCAGTAACTTTGACTACTCTAGACTTATCCGAATTTTCTTGATTATGTTTTTCGAATTTTATTTCTGAACTCATACACCATTTATTTGATCACAGATGTTTAAGTATTAACACTTTAGAAATGATTAAAATGGGTCGAATCAATTATAAAGCACCCAAAATGACAAGTGTAGTTTATTTTAGTCTAATAAAGCGCTATCTGGGGGTGTATAGCTAAGATTTAATGCGTCGGCTACACCTTTAAATGTAACTTTACCTTTATAAATATTTAAACCTGCTAAATAGTTTTTATTTTCTTTTAATGTTTTTTTATACCCCTGATCTGCTAATTTAATTAATAAAGGTAATGTAGCTTTATTTAATGCCATCGTAGAAGTTCTTGGAACTCCACCTGGCATATTTGCTACACAATAGTGCACTACTTCATCGACTAGATATGTAGGATTAGCATGAGTAGTTGGCTTACTAGTTTCAACGCATCCTCCTTGATCAATAGCAACATCAACAACTACGGACCCTCTTTTCATATTTTTAATCATTTCTTTTGTTACTAATTTAGGAGCGGATGCACCTGGAATTAGAACTCCGCCAATTAAAAGGTCGCATTCAGATACAAGTTTTTTTAAGTCAGTGTTACCACTTTCACTTGGAATTATTTTATCTCCAAATTTTTTATGAAGCTCTTCAAGTCTTTGCCTTGATTTATCAACTATATAAACCTTACCTTTCATTCCGGTTGCTATTACTGCAGCATTTTCCCCTACAACACCACCACCTAATATTACAACTGTTGCAGGTTCAACTCCGGGTGCGCCACCTATTAATAATCCTCTACCTTTTTGATTTTTTTCTAGTGAATGTGCTCCAGCTTGTACGGACATCCTGCCTGCAACCGCACTCATAGGAGCTAATAAAGGTAGTCTGCCGTTTGAATCCGTTACTGTTTCATATGCTATACAAATTGACTTAGATTTTATAAGTCCTTCAGTAAGTTTTTTTGCCGCTGCTAAATGTAAATATGTGTAAATAATTTGATCTTCTCGTATCATGTCTACCTCTTCTGATTGAGGTTCTTTTACTTTCACAATTATTTCAGAATCATTAAAAATTGTTTTAGCATCCTTGTATATTATGGCGCCCGCATTTTGATAGTCTTGATCAGTAAAACCTGCTTCGAAACCTCCATTAGTTTCAATAATTACTTTATGTCCTTTTTCATGAAGAATTTTAACACTATCAGGTGTTAGACCTATTCTATGCTCTTGAAGTTTGATCTCTTTTGGAACTCCAATGATCATCTATGATTTTGAGTAATTTTCGATACCTGTTCTTAATTTATTTATTATTTCATCGATGTGTTTTTTTTCACAGATAAATTGTGGAGCAATTATTAATGTGTCGCCTGTATTCTTAAAGTTTACACCCGCATCATAACAATGTTTAAATGTTTGAAAACCAGCTTTACCTGGTTTTTCTTTCATTTTCATTTCTATTCCACCCATCATACCATACCCTCTAATGCTAACTACTTCTTTTAAATCTTTTAAAGAATGTAAGCCGTCTTGAAAGTAAGGTGACATTTCTTTTGCTCTTTTAAAAATATCTTCTTTATCAAAAATATCTTGCACCGCTAAGGCAGCAGCAACTGCAACTGGTATTCCGGAATAAGTATATCCATGAAATAGTTCTGGAGTTCCTTCAGGTGCTGAAGATGCATCTAAAACTGAGTCGTAAATTTCTTCTTTTACTGCAACCACTCCCATAGGAACAACCCCATTAGTAGTTGCTTTAGCCATCGTCATTATATCTGGAGTAACATTCCATTCCTGAGCAGCAAACGCGGAACCAGTTCTTCCCCACCCAGTTATTACTTCATCAAATATTAATAGTATCCCGTGTTTGTCACAAATTTCTCTTAATCTTTTTAAATAACCTTTTGGAGGTATTAAAGTTCCTGTTGATCCAGCTATTGGCTCTACAATACAAGCTGCAATATTTTCTCCACCAAAGTTCATCGCAATTCTTTCTAGATCCTCAGCCATTTCAACTCCTGTCTCTGGCTGACCTTTTACAAATTTATGTTCAGGTAAATGTGTATGCCTCATGTGTTGAACTCCTGGCATTAAAACGCTCGCAAAAGTTTTAACGTTGTTAATCATGCCTCCAACAGTCGTAGCCCCGATGTTCATACCATGATATCCTCTCTCTCTTCCGACAAATCTAAATCTTTTTGAATCTCCTTTTGATCTATGATATGCAATTGCAATTTTGATTGCAGTCTCAACAGCTGTTGATCCACAAATCGTATAAAAAATTCTGTTAATTCCCTCTGGTGTTTTTTTTGCTATTCTTGTCGCTAATTCAAACGAGCCACCATAACCTTGATTAAATGGTTGGCAATAATCCAATTTATCTAATTGCTTGGAAACTGCTTCCGTAATTTCTTTTCGACCATGACCTAACGGATTACAAAATAATCCAGAACTAGCGTCAATCATTTTCTTGCCTTCGTGATTTGTTAAATAAACACCCTTAGCATCTGTAATTAATCTCGGATTTTTTTTAAAACTTTTGTTGTCTGTAAATGGCATCCAATGCTCATTTAAAGAGTTAGGAATGTTTGTTCTTGAAGTACTCATTAATGAGATTAGTAGACTTTTGTTAAATTAAATCAAGAAATATTGTATACAATTGGAAGTTGTATCTTAAATTAGACCAATTATTAGTTTTCTAAGTGTTTACTTATCGTAAAAATTCATCTTAAATCTCTTTAATTAACAAACCATATGGGAGAACTATGAAAAAAATAATAAGCACAGTTCTTGGGATTTTATTTGCGTTTACTTTAAATGCTTCAGTAGCTAATGCGGCTGCTAAAGAAGTTAGAGTTGCATACTTTTTGGAGTGGCCATCTCCGAATCTTGAGGACATGAATAAAAAAGCGTATTCAAAAGCACTAGGAGTACCAGTAAAATGGACTAATTTCACTAACGGTGTAGCTATGACTGATGCGATGTTAGCAGGAGATATTGATATTTCTTACTCACAAGGTTTAATGCCTTACATAAACGCAGTTAAAGCAAAAGCACCAATCAAATTAGTAGACGTAGCTATGGAATACGGTATGGGAGGAACAACTTGTGTAACTTCTAAGAAGTCTGGTATTACAAAAGCAAACGCTTCAGAACTTGAGGGTAAAAAAGTTGCTGTTCCACTAGGAACAATGGCTGAGTATGTTTTTACTGAAAGTATGAAAATCGTTGGAGCTGACAGAAAAAAAATGAACATTATTGCTATGGACCCTGAAGAAGGTGCAGCAGCACTTGTAAGTGGTGACGTTGTAATGGCATGTTTATTTGGAGGTAACTCTATTAAATCAGCTACAGCAGTTGGAACAAGACTTTTAACAGTTGATGAAGCTCGTGCTGGAGGTATCATGGGGATAGATATTGTTTCTGTAACGAATAAATTTATGAAAGAAAATCCAGGTATGTTGAAATCTTTCGTAGAATTAACTCATGAAGCTAATGCAAGATATAGAGCTGGTAAAAGTGATTTAAAAGCTATGTCTAAAGAGTCAGAAATGAAAGTTGCTGATATGAATGAGACCTTAGGTGGCTTTAAATTCTTAACGCCAAAAGAAACGAAAAAATCTATGAAGAGTGGAAATCTTGCAAAATTCTTAAAAGGTTTTGACACTCCTAGAGGTACGGTATCAACTAAGTTTTTACCGTAGTTTTTTAGAGTAAAACAAAATTAATAGGCACCAATTGAATAAATTGGTGCCTATTTTTTTCTTAAAATATCTAATATAATTATTCTATGAGCAATCTGATTTCTCAAAATTTAAATATGATATTTAAAACTCCTAAAGGAGAAACTGTACATGCTTTAAAAGATTTAAATTTTACAATTAAAAAAGGAGAATTACTTACTGTGCTAGGGCCATCAGGTTGCGGTAAGACAACATTATTAAACATAACTGCTGGTTTTATTAGACCGACTTCTGGAAAAATTACTCTAGGAGATAAAGAAATAAATGGGCCAGGAGTTGATAGAGGTATGGTTTTTCAACAAGGAGCATTGTTTGAATGGTTGACAGTAGCAGAAAATGTAAATTTTGGTTTAAGAATGAAAAATCAAGATCAAATCAAAACTCAACAAAAAGTAAATGAATGGTTAGATATTGTTGGCTTAAAAGGTTTTGGCAACACCCCAACTTATCAATTGTCTGGTGGTATGCAGCAAAGAGTAGCTTTAGCGCGATGTTTAATTAATGACCCTGATTTAATTTTAATGGACGAACCATTGGGAGCTCTTGATGCTTTAACCAGAGAAAAGATGCAATCGTTAGTCCTTAAAATTTGGAAAGAAACAGGTAAAACAATTATCCTTATTACTCATTCTGTAGAAGAAGCTTTGTTGTTAGGAGAAAAATGTTATGTGATGGCCCCTCGTCCTGGACGAATTCATAAGGAATACAAACTACCTTTTGCCTCTATGGGTTTAAAAGGAGATTTAAGAGAAATTAAGAATAACAAAGAGTTTGTGTCAAAGCGTGAAGAAATACTATCAATGATTTGGAATATGGAAGAAGAAATTATGGGAAAAGATATTTAAATGATAACAGCTTTTTTAACATTTGTATTTTTTTTTGCTATTATTGGCTGTGTCTTATATGGGAGAAAATTAATCAAAACAGAGAAAGTTGATGCGGTTTTTGGAAACCCTGAGAGAGCACAA
>QBYL01000013.1 GCA_003282835.1 Pelagibacteraceae bacterium AG-325-J13
ATCAATTGCAACTTGATTTTCTATTGACCCTGTAAACTTTGGGATCTCCTTAAATATCTGCCTTATTTTAGCCATATTTACTTTTCGCTGTCCCATAATTTCTAGGCAAGATCTTTTAACTCCGTCCATTGCAATTTTAATGTCAAATTTTTTCGCTTGATTTGGAGTTAAGAAATTTGTTTTTAAAAAGTCAGTTAATATGAAAATATTTTGCTTCTTTTGCAAATATTTTTTTTTTCTTTCTATCCCAACTATTTTTAAATTTATGCCTAAATCAGTTAATCTTTGATCAGCATTATCTGCACGTAAAGTCAATCTGTACTCCGCTCTAGATGTAAACATTCTATATGGTTCTGAAACTCCCTTCGTAATTAGATCATCAATCATAACTCCTATATAAGAAGTAGACCTATCTAGAGTAAAATCAGGTAGGTTTTTAATTTTTAATGCAGCGTTAATACCAGCTATTAAACCCTGGGCGGCTGCCTCTTCGTAACCTGTGGTTCCATTTATTTGGCCAGCTAAAAACAGAGAGTTGATTTTTTTTGTTTCTAAAGTAGATTTTAATTCCCTTGGGTCCACATAGTCGTATTCTATGGCGTATCCTGCTCTTTTCATTTTAACATGCTCTAAACCCTTTATTTTAGCCAATATTTTGAACTGAACCTCCTCTGGTAAAGAAGTTGAAATTCCGTTTGGATAGATAGTATTGTCGCCTAATCCTTCAGGCTCAAGAAATATTTGGTGCTGTTGTTTCTCCTTAAACTTTACAATTTTATCTTCAATGGATGGGCAATAACGTGGTCCAACACCTTTAATATTCCCAGAATACATTGCACTACGAGAAATATTGTCACTAATAATTTTATGTACTTCATGATTAGTGTAGGTCATTCCACACTTGATCTGTTTATTATCAATTTTGTTTGTAAGGAAAGAGAAGTAATAATGATCATCATCAGCTGGCTGCATTTCCAAACCATCATAGTTAATTGTACTTCCGTCTAGTCTAGGTGGAGTCCCTGTTTTCAATCTTCCTACCTGCATTTTAAATTTTACTAGTTGTTCACTTAAGCCAGTAGATGGTTTCTCATCATACCTACCAGCTGGTATTTGAGTTTCACCAATATGTATTAATCCATTAAGGAAAGTGCCAGTAGTTAAGATTAGTTCTTTAGTTCTCACCTCCTTTCCGCTTTGACAAACAAATCCTATAATTTTGTCTAATTCAAATAAAAATTTAACAACGGGATCAGCTATAACCTCTAAATTTTTGTAATTTAGTAAAATTTTTTGCATATATTCTTTGTAGAGAGCTCTATCTGATTGAGTACGTGGCCCCTGAACTGCTGGACCTCTACTTCTGTTTAATAATCTAAATTGAATACCTGATTTATCGGCCACAACACCCATTACTCCATCTAATGCATCTATTTCTCTTACAAGATGACCTTTTCCAAGTCCTCCGATAGCAGGATTACAAGACATTTCTCCAATTGTATCTATTTTATGTGTAAAAAGGGCAGTATTTACGCCCATTCTAGCGGATGCAGCTGCTGCCTCGCATCCAGCATGTCCACCCCCTATTACGACTACATCATAACTTTGTTTCGTCATCAGATGAATGTAACGCGGTATACTAAGAATACAAGTGGTATTTTATTTGCCTATACAAAAATCTTTAAATATCGAACCAAGGATTTCTTCCACATCAACTTTGCCTACAATGCTTCCGAGATGTCGCGTAGCCAATCTTAGGTCTTCAGCAGCAAGCTCTAAATCTTTATTATGGTCTTTTTTGAGAAAATTATTTATTTCTTTTAAACACTCATTAAGCTTGAGCCTGTGTCTTTCCCTTGTGATCAGAGCACTATTATTAAAAGTGAATTTTTTGCTTAGTTTTTGTTTTATCTTTTTAATTAAATTGTCGATGTTTTTGTTTTCTTTAACTGAAGCTAATATTGTATCTGCATCAAATTTGTGAATTTGTTTCTCTTGGACATCTGCTTTATTTAGTAAAACTATTGTATCTTTGTTGATCATTTTTTTAACTTCATCGTTAATACTATTTGATGAATTATCTATTACAACAATATTTAAATCTGCTTCTTTTGATTTTCCTAAAGCTAAATATACTCCCTTTTTTTCTACCTCATTTTCGGTGTCCCTAATACCTGCAGTGTCAGCTAATATTACAGGATAACCATCAATATTTAAAAAAGTTTCAATTACATCTCTTGTTGTTCCTGCTTCATCTGAAACAATAGCAACATCTCTTTTTGCTATTAGATTTAAAAGAGAAGATTTACCCGCATTAACTTCACCTGTTATAGATACTCTAAATCCATCTTTTATTTTTTCTCCAATTTTATTATCCTCTAT
Source organism: Pelagibacteraceae bacterium AG-325-J13 (assembly GCA_003282835.1). GTDB lineage: Bacteria > Pseudomonadota > Alphaproteobacteria > Pelagibacterales > Pelagibacteraceae > Pelagilacustribacter. Next base: position 2,383 of record QBYL01000013.1, read on the forward strand.
GATCTTTTGAATATCTTTGTGAATTTCCATAATAGAGTTTTGTACTTCTTTTAAAACTTTTTCTGGAAGATCATCTTCAGCAAAATCTATTTTGGCTTCAATATAAGCTAAAGATTTAATTAATTTTTCTCTTAAATCATTATAATAATTTGAAGCATTACCTTGAAGTAATTTAACAGCTTGATTTCTTTGAAGCTCTGTCTCAGCATGAATTAAATCGCCTATGCTTTCAGCTTTTAGAAGATCAATTTTATCATTTTGAAAAGCTATCTTTGTAAACTCACCAGGCTCAGCTAATCTACAATTATCTTGTTCCGACAATGTTTTTAATAAAGCACTTATAACAGCATTACTTCCATGCACTTGAAACTCAGCTAGATCATCACCAGTATAGCTATTAGGCTTGGGAAACCACAATAATAACGCCTCTGGGTCTATTACATTATCATTTTTAGGGTCATAAAATTTGCAATAATTCACCTCATTAGAATTGATTTCTTTTAACTTAGTCAAATTTTTACAAACTTTAAGAGTGTCTTTGCCTGAAATTCTAACTATCGCTATTCCTGACGGACCTCTGCCTGATGAAAGAGCGTAAATGTTCATTAAATTATATTGATAAACCTTGATTAGAAATAAATTTGCTTATTTTTTTAAGAGTATTATTTTTTGAAATATTCTTCAAAATTGTTTTTTTTAGTGGCTCTAGTAATTTATTTTGTTTAAAAAATTTATGTGTAAGATCAATTCCTATTCCAGTAATAATGTTTTCAGATTTTCTACTATTTGTAAAATCTTCTAGTGCAGAAGTGTTTTTTAAAAACATACCTAATCTTGTGTAATACTTAAATATCTCTTGTAATTTATTAATATCTCTAAGTACAAGATTGAATCCTTGACCAGCAACAGGATGAACTGTATGCAGTCCTTCACCTAAAATAAGAATATCATTTTTATAATATGTTCGTTTTAAATTAAGCATTAATGGGTAAGACTGTTGATTTGAAATCTGTATTTTGTTTGTTTTCAAAATTTCACAAATTTTAGATTTAGCAATTAAATTGATATTTTTTTTTTTAAAATCTTTACCGACACTCCATATAAAAGAAAAATTATTTTTAGAAAAGGGGAGTATTGCTAACGGACCTTCTTTTAAAAAATATTGAGCAGTGTTCAAATTCTTCAAGTTATGTTTTATATAACCTGTAATAGCAATT
>QBYL01000014.1 GCA_003282835.1 Pelagibacteraceae bacterium AG-325-J13
GTCCCAATGTAGCAATAATTTTTGCCTTTTTTTCCATTTTTTATGTTATAACATTAAGTAACTTAAATTGAAATAACTTAAAAGATGAACCATTTAAATATAAACATTATTGCTAACAAATTAGTTAAAGCTTTTTTAAATAACAGGTTTATTTCTCCTATTCCTACTAAATATACTAGGAATATATTAAATGCCGAAAAGCTAAGAAAACTTTGTGAGCAAAAAATTAATAGACCAGTGATCGGATTTAAAGCTGGAGGTACTGGTATAGCTCTATTAAAAAAGTTAAAAGAAAAAGAACCTTTTATTGCAGCGATATATAAAAACAACTTGTTAAAAAATAATAAAAACGTAAAGATTAATAAATATACTTTAGGTATTGAATTAGAAGTCTGTTTTTTAATAAAAAAGAGTTTTTTTAAATTAAAAAAACCTGTAACAAAAAAAAATTTTAAAAAATTTATTTCTCATATGGCTCCTTGCATTGAAGTGATTGGGTATAGGCAAAAAAAGAATAAGATTAAATATTTAGGTGATTTGTCTTCTGATTTTGGGGCTAACTTTAAATTTGTTATTGGTAAAAGTATAAAATTCAAAAATATTAATTTTGATAATTTAAAAACAGTAATTTTCAATACAAATGAAACGCAAAGAGTTGAAGGTAATACTAACACGGTGTATATAAACCCTTTGAATTCTTTGAGATTTGTATTAAATAAAATCAAAAAGGAAAATATTAATTTAAAAAAAAACTTTTATATTTTTACAGGTTCTACGGTTGGGGTCGTTCCAATTTTAGGAAAAGGAATCTATACTGGAAAAGTCCAAGCACTAGGTAATGTGAGTACAAAAATTATTTAATTTGAGAGAAAAAAGCCAAATACACCAATTAATACAATTGAACTAATTAATTTTAATCTTTTTATTACTAACTCTTTCTTTCTTCCATCCATTCTTCTCTTTGATAAGAAGTAGATATTGGTAGCATCCTTATTTCTAAATTTAGGTCTTAGAGGATAGGGCACTGTTTTATTTTGTATATGCTTTACCTTTTTGAGGTTTATCTCTAACATTTAATCATAGAACCTCATTTTGCGAGACTTATCAACAGATTCTAGTAGTAAGTGCGTCATTATTGCAAATAATAATCATTATCAATTAGTTGTAAATGATAATCATTATTAACAGAAGGGATTTATGAATAAAATAACATTAATAGCATACGCTTTATTGTTTTCTTTCACAGCAAGTTTATTTGCTGATGAAGTAAATATATTTAGTGCAAGACACTATGACTCAGATGTTCAGCTTTACCAAAAATTTACCGCAAAAACAGGAATTAAAGTAAATGTTGTATCAGGAAAGTCAGGAGCATTAGAAAAAAGAATAATTGAAGAGGGCGCCGACAGTAAAGCTGATTTATACATCACGGCTGATGCTGGAAGACTAGGAGCTTTTGCGGCTAATTTACAGGCTGGACTTACAAGTTCAGCTATAAAATCAGTTGTTCCGAGTAATTTTAGAACATCCAAGTGGGTTGGAATAGCAAAAAGAGCAAGAATAGTTTATTTTTCCCCAGAGAGAGTTAGCGGTTCAGAACTGGCAGGATTAACTTATGAAAGTTTAGCTGATCCAAAATGGAAAGGTAGATTAGTAATAAGAGCTTCAAATAATATTTATAACCAATCACTTGTAGCTTCATTAATTAAGAATAATGGAAAAGGTAAAGTTGCAGAGTGGTCAAAAGGAATGGTTTCTAATATGGCTAGAGCTCCAAAGGGAAATGACAGAGCTCAAATACTAGCGGTAGCAGCTGGAGAAGCTGATATTGCTGTAGCAAACACATATTATTTAGCATTAATGTTATCTGGATCAAAAGGACCAGAACAACAGGCTGCTGCTAAAAAAGTAAAACCATTTTTTCCTAATCAAGATGGAAGAGGAACACACATGAATATTAGTGGAGCTGGTTTAGTTAAAGGAGCTCCAAATAAAGCAAATGCAATTAAATTGGTAGAATTTTTACTAAGTAGTGAAGCTCAAAATCATATAGTAAATAATACTTTCGAATATCCAATGATTGCAGGAATTTCTCCGCATCCATTAGTAGTAAATATGGGATTAGATTTTAAACAAGATCTAAAAACTAAAGTTGTTAATTACGGAAAAAGACAAGCTGATGCTTTAGAAGTAATGACTGCTGCAGGTTGGAAATAGTTAAACGTTTGTTAATCGTATGAGGCGAACAAAAGCAAAAATAATTAATTTAAATAAATTAAGAACTGGTTGTTCGCCTTGTATGAATCAAGCAAAGAAGATGGAAAAAAAAATCTCAAAAAGAAATATTTCAGAGATAAACAATAAAGAATTTAAAATAATTGTATCTTCCTTATTTAAAAAAGATTAAGTTTGACGTCAAGATCTCTGACTTAAATGCAAGCTTTATAAAGCCGCTTTAGTCAGAGATTTAAAATGATAGCAGTTTTATGACAAAATATAATATTTGGTTTTTTAGCTCTCTTTTTATTGCTTTAATAGTCGCATTACCAATTATTACTATTTTTTTTAGTTTTTTTTCAGAAACGAGTAATTATTTTATAGTTCTTAAAAATACTTTTCTTTTTGACTATATAAATAATTCTTTGATTATTCTCATATCTGTTTTAATTATAACTTTTTTATTAGGAGTTATTTCAGCATATTATATTTCTTTTTATGAATTCCCTTTAAGTAAATTCTTTAGCTGGGCTTTAATTTTAGCTTTTGCAATACCAGGCTATATTTTTGCTTTTTCTATAATTGCTTTTTTTGAAAATTACGGAACTGCTTACTCAATACTCACAAGTCTATTTGGTGAGTATAATTATAATCCATATATACCTAAACTGGATGGAACAGTAGGATCCATTGTGGCTATAAGTTTTTCGTTATTTCCATATGTATATGTTTTAACAAGATCATCATTTTTCTTTCAATCGAACAATTATATTGAAGTAGGTCAAAATTTAGGACTATCAGAAAAAGAAACTCTATTTAGAATTATTCTTCCTTCTGCCAGGCCAGCTATAATTGCTGGATTAGCCTTAGTAGCAATGGAGTGTTTATCTGATTTTGGAACAGTATCAACTTTTAGTGTCTCAACGTTAACTACTGGTATCTATAATTCTTGGCTTTCTTTTGATGATCTCAACTCGGCAAATCAAATTTCGTTTATATTGTTAATATTTATTTTAGCTCTACTATCTATTGAAATTTATTCAAGAAAAGAGGCTAAATATCATCAGCCAGGTAGAGGATTTAAACCCATAAATAAAATTAAATTAAGTGGCAAAAAATCATTATTAGCTTTTTCTTTTTGTGCAGTAGTTTTTTTTATCAGTT
>QBYL01000015.1 GCA_003282835.1 Pelagibacteraceae bacterium AG-325-J13
GGAAAAGTAATTAATGGAAATCAAAAAATAAAACCTAATCAAAAATTTATTTTTGATTTAAAGAAAGAGATAGGAAATGAAAACCGAGTAAGCTTTCTCTACCCAAAAATTTTAAAAAAACTTAAAAAAGGCAATAAAATATTACTCGATGATGGTAAATATATTTTTAAAATAGTAAAAAAAAATACAAATTCTGTAACCACTATTTGTAAAAGCAACAACTGTATTATAAGAGATTATAAAAGTGTCCATATCCCTAATCAAGAAATCAAATTTGATAAACTAACACTTAAAGACAAGAGAGATATAGATACTGCTAAAAAATTAGGGTGTAATTGGATAGCACTTTCATATATTCAAAATGAAAAATTAGTTCATCAAACCAGAAAATTGATAAAAAAAGACATGGGGATTATTTCGAAGATTGAGAATAAGTCTGCTTTAAAAAATATAACAAAAATAATAAATGCAACTGATTCTATTATGATAGCTAGAGGAGATTTAGCAATTGACATTGGCCATAGTGAAGTCCCAAAAGTTCAATTAAGTTTAATTAAAAAATGCACTAAACTTTCTAAGTCAGTAATCGTAGCTACTCAAATGTTGGAAAGTATGATTGTTAATAATACAGCTACTAGAGCCGAAATAAATGATATTGCTACTGCAGTTTTTCAAGGTGCTGACGCTGTGATGCTATCAGCTGAAGCTGCAATTGGAAAGTTTCCTGCACAGGCAGTTTCGATTATGTCAAAAACAATTCTGTCTTCAGAAAAGTATAAAAAAGATCATATTGAGGATTTTAAAAGTATTATTAATCCCAAAAAAGATCCTATAAAATCAATTTTACTTTCAGTAAAGGACATAGCATATAACCCAAAAGTAAAAGCAGTAATTGTCTTTTCAAATTCAGGAAAATCAGCAAAACTAGTTTCTGCGATGCGCCCTTCAGTTCAAATAATAACTATTTCACCTAATATTAACGTAAGTAGACAAGTTTCTTTGTTATGGGGAGTTCAATCAATTAATAGTAGAGATGCTAATGGTTGGAAAGATATGATGAAAATATCAAGCGAAATAATTAAGAGATATAAATTCATTAAAAAAAATGATTTCGTTATCATTACTGCTGGCTTGCCTTTCGGTAAAGCAGATATGACTAATATGATTAGACTTTACAGGGTTGGTTCGTGATTAACGAACAATATAGTGTTAGTGAGATACTTGATGCTGTTGAAGAAATTCAAAATAAAAAAAAAGGTTTAAATAAAATAAAACAATCAAATTCAATTAAAGCTGAAAAATTTTTAGATATTCCGTCTAATACTTTAAAATTAATTGAGGAAGCTGAAAAAAATTCTATATTAAAGTCTGAGTCTGAATAGCTGTATCACACATTCTATTTGAAAATCCCCATTCATTATCATACCAGGATAAAACTCGACTGAATTTACCTTTGATTACTTGAGTCTGTGTCAAATCAAAAATTGAACTGTGTGGGTTATGATTAAAATCTTTGGAGACGAGTGGTGAACTATTTACATCTAAGATGCCTTTCAAAGGCCCTTTGGAAGCTTTGGTCATTGCTTCATTAATATTTTCTAATGTTATCTCTTTTTTTGTAACGAATGTTAAATCTATTAAAGAAACATTAGGTGTTGGAACTCTGATCGCTGTACCATCTAACTTTCCTTTTAAACTTGGCAATACTAAACTCATAGCTTTAGCTGCTCCAGTGGATGTAGGTATCATCGCATCACCAGATGCCCTTGCTCGTCTTAAGTCTTTGTGAAGTGTATCAAGCAACTTTTGATCACCCGTATAGCTATGTATTGTTGTCATATAACCATATTCAATACCAAAACTGTTTTCTAAGACCATTGCAACAGGTGCTAAACAATTAGTGGTACAGGAACCATTAGAAATTATATTATGTTCTTTTTTCATTTGGCTGCTATTTACTCCTTGTACAACAGTAAAATCCACATCTTTGCCTGGGGCAGAAATTATTACTTTTTTGGCACCTGCATCTAAGTGTTTTTTTGCACTTGCTTTGTCTAGAAAAAAACCTGTACACTCTAAAATTATATCAGCGCCTATTTTACCCCAAGGTAACTTAGATGGATCCTTTTCCGCAAAAACTTTTATATTTTGGTCATTTATTTGAAATCCCTCACTAGAAACTTTAACTTCTTGATCTAATAATCCGTGAGTACTGTCATATTTTATTAAGTGAGCGTTGGCTTCGATTGAACCCAAATCATTTATTCCTACTACTTTTATTTTACCTTTATAATTCTCTAAAATAGCTCTAAGGATTAATCTGCCTATTCTACCAAACCCGTTTATTCCAATATTAATCATTTGTTTAAAGTTAATTATTTACTAATGCATTTTTTTTATATTATCAAATATATTTCTCATCAATTATCAACAATATCAAAAATTAAATCTTGTATGACAGGCCCAGCTCGATATTTTTTTAGCGTTCCACTACAATAGACATCAATATTTTTTGATTTTTTATGCAGAAATTTTCTTATTGGAAGATTATTGACTCTCAAGTTTGCAATATGGTTAGATAGGAAATATCTTATTTTTGATTTATTAATTTTAAATAAATCTTCACAGCTAATTCTGTATTTATTAAAATTATTAGAAAATTTTTGCAATATTAAAGTATCTTTTGTTAACTGATATTTGTTAGACCTATTTAACAAAAGTTTTTCAATAATAAATTTGATAGGCATTGGAATATAGTAGAATTTTTTTTGATTAATAGATGTGTTTAAAACATAATTACAAGTTCCATCATCAAAAGAAATTATATCTGATGGATTTAATATTTCAGA
>QBYL01000016.1 GCA_003282835.1 Pelagibacteraceae bacterium AG-325-J13
AACATACCAAAAAAACGAACCCAAGAATAATAGTAGGTCATGATTATCGTTCTTACAGTGAGAAAATCAAAAAGTCATTGGTTAACGGTTTGATCTCAACTGGATGCAATGTTGAAGATATAGGGCTTTCTCTATCCCCTACTGTTTATTTTGCTCAATTTAATATGAACTCTGACGCAATAGCAATGGTAACTGCTAGTCATAATGAAAATGGATGGACTGGTGTAAAAATGGGTATCAAAAAAGGGCTAACTCATGCCCCTGAAGAGATGAGTGAATTAAAAGACATAACGCTTAATAAAAAATTTATTAAAGGAAAAGGTAATATTAAAAATATTGATAATTTCAAAAAAATCTACTCAGAGAGTTTAATTAAAAAAAATAAAATCAAAAAAGAAATTAAAGCGGTTGTTGCTTGTGGAAACGGAACTGCTGGTATTTTTGCGCCTGAAATTCTGAAAGGTATAGGTTGTGATGTTGTTGAGTTAGATTGTAAACTAGACTGGTCCTTTCCAAAATATAATCCAAATCCAGAAGATCTTAAAATGCTTCATGCAATTTCAAAAGCTGTACAAGACAATAATGCTGATATAGGATTTGGATTTGATGGAGATGGAGATCGATGTGGAGTAATTGATGATAAAGGTAATGAAATATTTTCAGATAAAATAGGACTGTTAATTGCTAGAAATTTAGCTAGTGAGTATAAAAACTCTAAGTTTATTGTAGATGTAAAATCAACAGGTCTTTATTCAAAAGATAAGACTCTCTCAGATAATCAATGTAAAACAATTTATTGGAAGACAGGTCACTCTCACATTAAAAGAAAAGTAAATTCTGAGAAAGCTTTAGCTGGATTTGAGAAAAGTGGACACTTCTTTTTTAATGAACCACTTGGCTATGGTTATGATGATGGCATTAACTCGGCTATACAAGTTTGCCATCTTCTTGATAAGAAAAATAAAATGATGAGTGAAATTTTAAATGAATTACCTAAAACATATCAAACACCAACGATGTCTCCTTTTTGCAAAGATGAAGAAAAATATCAAGTTGTTGAGGATATGGTAAATAAAATTCAACAATTAAAAAAAGAAAATATTAAAATAGATGATCTTTCTATTTCAGAAATATTAACTGTAAATGGTGTTAGGTTTTCACTAGAAGATGGGTCGTGGGGATTAATACGTGCCTCATCCAATAAACCTTCGTTAGTAGTTGTCACTGAAAGTCCTACTTCTGAAGAGAGAATGAAGAAAATATTTGTTTTTATAGATAATCTGCTACAAAATACAAAAAAAGTCGGCGATTATGACCAAAAAATATAATTCAATTAATGAATACAAAAATTAATTATAGGCCAGAAATTGATGGATTAAGAGCTATCTCAGTTTTTGCTGTAATATTTTACCACTCTGAAAGTAAAATTTTTGGAAAAGATTTTTTTACTGGAGGTTTTTTTGGTGTTGATATTTTTTTTGTCATATCGGGATATCTAATTACTTCTTTAATACTCAAAGAATTAGCTTTAACTAATAAATTTTCTTTATTAAATTTTTATGAAAGACGAGTTAGAAGAATAATCCCTGCTTTATTAACGGTAATAATCTTTTCTTTGCCTTTTGCGTGGATTTATCTTTTACCAATAAATTTTGTTGATTTTTCTAAATCAATTTTATTCACCTTGGGCTTTGGGTCTAATTATTACTTTTACTTTGCTGACATTGTCTACAATGCTCAAGATAGTTTATCTAAACCATTTTTACATACATGGTCATTATCTGTTGAAGAACAGTATTACCTATTTTTCCCAATTTTATTATTATTTGTTTTCAAGTATTTAAGAAACTATTTAATTTTCTTTTTAATAATTGGATTATTTTCTAGTTTAATTTTTGCGCATGTTAACGCTGAAAATAATCCATCACTAATTTTTTACTCCATCCACTCTAGAATGTGGGAGTTACTTTGTGGTTCAGTATTAGCTTATTTAGAAATAAAAAAATATAGATCCAATAAAAAGGGCTTAAATGAAATATTTACTATTCTCGGTTTAGTTTTAATTTTTTATTCCTTTATCTTTTTAAATGACAAGGTATTGCACCCATCCTTTATTTCTTTAATTCCAATTATAGGTGTTAGTTTAATAATTTTGTTTGCAGATATAAGAAATTATT